>JAIETA010000185.1 GCA_019745575.1 Reyranella sp.
ACATCACGATCGCCACGCTGCGCGATGCCGTGAAGTATCCCGACGAGAACTCGACGGCGAGCGACGCGGAGATCGTGTCGGCGCTGCAGGCGGCGCAGCTCGGCCACCTCGCCGACCGGCTCGACGAGGAGGCGCACTGGAGCAACATGCTGTCGGGCGGCGAGCAGCAGCGCCTCGCGATCGCCCGCGCGCTGGTGTTCAGGCCGGACTGGCTGTTCCTCGACGAGGCCACGGCCTCGCTCGACGAGGCCAACGAGACGGCGGTCTACGGCGTGCTGAAGGAGCGGCTGCCGGGCACGACGGTGGTGTCGATCGGCCACCGGCCGTCGCTGCGCCAGTGGCACGACCGGCGGCTCGACCTGCGGCGCGCACCTGGCGAGGTCGGCACGCTAAGCGTCGCTACCTGAGTAGCGGCTGACCGTCACGCCGGGGATGCGCCCGAGGGCCTGCGCGGCGCCCTCGATCGACCGCGAGTCGTGGGCGCAGCGCACCGACCAGCCGCCGACGTCGATGGACGCGCTGCCGCCGCCGCGTGCCGGCGCGATGTTGCCGACCCTGATGTCGGTGGTCTCGGGGCCACCGAGGACGACGGTGAGGTCGCCGGTCGACAGATGCCAGCGCGCGCCGGCGGCGTCGCTCCACAGCGCGAAGTCGCCGGCGCCCAGGCGGCGCGCCAGCGGCGCCGGCGTGTCGAGCAGTTCGGGGTGCGAGAGGGCGGTGTTGGCGGCGCGCCAGGGATCGTGGCGGTCGATTTTGCTCACGCCATAGCGGACGGAGAAGCTCGTCATCGTGGCCGGCGCCTCGGCGTCCTCGACCAGGCGGGCGTTGGCGGCCCGCCATTCCGCGAGCCAGGGGGCCGCGGCCGCGTCGATATCGGTCCAGCTCACATAGAGCTTGCCGACGCCGTCGCCGAACGCAGATGCCCGTGCCGCGCCGTAGAGCGACAACCCGATCCGCGTGCCGTGTCGCGTGTCCCACGTCGCGTAGAGGACGACATGATCGGGCGAGCAGGCCAGCGGGCCCGCGTCGTCGCGCTCGATCGACGTCGGTGCGCCGAGCCGGATCACGAGTTGCGCGAACACGTCCTTTGGCGGCCGGTCGGTGCCGGCCAGTTCGTAGGCCACGTTCATCACCGGGCGGTCGGGGCGGGGCGCGGTCAGCTCGACATAGCGCGTGGCGAAGCCATAGGCCGAGGCGCAGGCGATCTCGCGGCTGGCATAGCCGGTGTGCCCGATGTCGCGCACCACGGCGTCGAAGCGCGTGCCCCAGGGGAAGAAGCCGTCGTCGCCGAGGCGGAAGCCGTCCTTCGCGTCGTCCATGCGGCAAGCCTATCGTTTCATGTGAAGAAAGTGCGCTTGCCTTTAAGGAAAGTCTGGGTATAGGCTCCGGCCATGGACAAGGTCGCCCGCGCCACCCACGACATCGGCCGCCGCCTGCGCGCGGCGCGCACCGGGGCAGGCCTTACGCTCGCCGCCGTCGCGCGGCAGGCCGGGGTCTCGGAGGGCTTCCTGTCCAAGCTCGAGCGCGGCCAGGCCGCAGCCTCGATCGCCAACCTGATCCAGCTCACCGACGTGCTGGGCCTCGGCCTGCACGAGCTGTTCCCGAGCGACGGCGCGCCGGCCAAGACGCGCGTGGCGGTGCATCGGGCCGACGGGGCCAGGCTCCAGGACGTGGCCGCCACCGGCTATCGCTGGCGCCATCTCGGCGGCGGCGCGCCGCTCGACCGCATGGAGATCTTCCATCTCGTCTTCCCGCGCGCCAAGGGCATGGAGGCGACGGTCTCGCATCCGGGGCAGGAGCATTGCTACGTGCTCTCGGGCGAGGTGCTGTTCCATGTCGGTGAGACGAGCCACCGCCTGAAGGCCGGCGACGGCATCCTCATCGATTCGCAGCAGCCGCATCGCGCCGAGAATGCCGGCCGCGGGCAGGCGCACGTGCTGATGACCGTGGCGCGTCCGGCGGAGGCGGCCGCCGTGCCGGACTGGTGGCATCTCTCGTCGACGAGAACGAAGGAGGAAAGGACGCCATGAGCAAGCATCTCCCCGACACCGCGGCGGCGAACGCCGCCCTCGGTACGGCGCGCGAGGCCTCGCGCCGTGACCACAAGCCCTACCAGGTGCGTCACCTCGACGAGATCGAGTGGGAGACGATCCGCTGGCCGGGCGAGACCGGCAAGATGCTGTTCCATCCCCGGCCCGAGGACCCGACGCAGCCCAACGCCGGCATCCTGCGGCTCGAGCCCGGCGCCTATCATCCCGAGCACTATCACGGCTTCGCGCAGGTCTGGCTGGTGCTGAAGGGCGAGTTCGCGATCGACGGCAGGCTCTGCCCGCCGGGCACCATGCTCTATCACCCCGATCCGCATTTCGAAGGCGAGTTCAAGACCGACACCGGCGGCGAGATCCTGATCGTGCAGTATCCCGGGCCGACGACCGGCGAACGGCCGATCTATGCTGGCCGCTTCAACATGGAGAAGCGGAAGTCGGTCGCCGAGGAACGGGTCGACCTTTGATCCGTCGATCTTTGGTCAAACGAGATCGAGATCGCATCGTTCAGTAGGACGACACCACGAGGGCGATCAGCGCCGCCACGGCCAGTGCTGCCATGGCGATCCAGGCGAAGGTGGTGCCGGCGTTGCGGCCGCCCTGGCGCAGCACCAGCCACGCGCCGAGGCCGAAGCCCAGCGCCCCGCCGCCGACGCCGCCCACGGTCGCCCCGCCCATGGCGGCCGCACCTTCGAAGGTGCCGTCCAGCTTCGTGAAGACGAGGCCCAGGGCCACGGCAAGGACGGAGGCGCCGATGAAGGCGCCGAGGACGCCGGCCGGCAGGGCGATGAGGTAGCGGATCAGCGCAGGCCGGCGTTGATGCGGTCGAGCGCCGCCGGGCCGGGGCAGAGGTCGGCGGTCTCGAGCGTGTTGAGGGCGGCATCCACCGTGTTGAGATGGTGGTGCAGGTCCTTCGGGCTCGGATCGACGTAGAGCAGGCCGGTCACGACCTCGCCGGCCGCCATGCCTTCCTGGACCCGCTTCATGGCCGCGACCTTGTCGGACGCGTCATAGTCTTCGCCGAGCTTGCGCAGGCGGAGGATCGAGCCGTCGTGCTGCTGCACGGTGGTCAGCGTGCCGGGATCGTAGGAGGTGGTGATCTCCTCGCGGCTTTCGATGAAGTCGACGCGGTTCAGCGCCTCGTTGTGCTCGCGCACGTAGTCGTAGCTCTTGGTCGAGCCGGGATGGTTGTTGAAGGCCACGCAGGGGCTGATGACGTCGAGGAAAGCGGCACCCTCGTGGGCCATCGCCGCCTTGATCAGCGGCACCAGCTGGTGCTTGTCGCCCGAGAACGAGCGGCCGACGAAGGTGGCGCCCATCAGGATGGCGAGCGAGACAAGATCGATCGACTCGTCGGAGTTGGCCACGCCCTTCTTGCTGATCGAGCCCTTGTCGGCGGTGGCCGAGAACTGGCCCTTGGTCAGGCCGTACACGCCGTTGTTCATGACGATGTAGGTCATGTTCACGCCGCGGCGCATGATGTGGGCGAACTGGCCGAGGCCGATCGAGGCCGAATCGCCGTCGCCCGAGACGCCCATATAGATCAGGTCGCGGTTGGCGAGGTTGGCGCCGGTCATCACCGACGGCATGCGGCCGTGCACGGTGTTGAAGCCGTGGCTGGCGCCCAGGAAGTAGGTCGGCGCCTTGGACGAGCAGCCGATGCCCGACAGCTTGGCGATCTGGTGCGGCAGCACGTCGAGTTCGTAGCTCGCCTGGATGATGGCGGCGCTGATCGAGTCGTGGCCGCAGCCGGCGCACAGCGTCGAGACGGCGCCCTCGTAGTCGCGCCGCGTGTAGCCGGCCTTGTTCTTGACCAGCGAGGGATGATGCAGCCGGGGCTTGGCGATGTAGGTCATGACGCGGCCTTTTCGAAGGACACCACTTTCAGCTGGCCGAGCTTCTTGGCGATGTCGGCGGTGATGAAGCGCGCCGTGATCGGCGTGCCGTCGTAGTGCAGCACGGGCACCAGCTTGCGCCCGTCGAGCGTGAACTCGCTCATCAGCATGGTGCGCAGCTGGGCGTCGCGGTTCTGCTCGACGACGAAGACGCGCTCGTGCTCGTGGATGAAGTCCTCGACCGCCTGGGAGAACGGAAAGGAGCGGACGCGCAGCGCATTGACGTGGTGGCCCTGCGCCTCGAGCTGGTCGAGCGCCTCGGCCATCGACGGGCTGGTCGAGCCGAAATAGATCACGCCGCTGCGCGTCGGCTTGGGAGAGGAGTAGCGCACCGGCTGCGGCGCGATGCGGCGCGCGGTGTCGAACTTCTTCTGCAGCCGCTCCATGTTGCGCACATAGACCGCGCCTTCCTCCGAGTAGCGCGCATACTCGTCCTTGGTCGTGCCGCGAGTGAAGTACGCCCCCTTGGTCGGGTGGGTGCCGGGGTAGGTGCGGAACGGGATGCCGTCGCCGTCGACGTCGAGGTAGCGGCCGAAATTCTTGCCGGCCTCGAGGTCGGCCGCGGTCATGACCTTGCCGCGGTCGAGATCGCGCTTGTCGTCCCACTGGAAGGGCGCGCACAGGCGGTGGTTCATGCCGATGTCGAGGTCGGTCATGACGAACACCAGCGTCTGCAGGCGGTCGGCGAGGTCGAGCGCGTCGGCGGTGAAGTCGAAGCACTCCTTGGGGTCCTCGGGGAACAGCAGGACGTGCTTGGTGTCGCCGTTGGAGGCGTAGGCGCAGCTCAGCAGGTCGGACTGCTGGGTGCGCGTCGGCATGCCGGTCGACGGCCCGCCGCGCTGGACGTTCACGATCACCGCCGGCACCTCGGCGAACGAGGCGAGGCCGATGAACTCGGTCATCAGCGAGATGCCCGGGCCCGACGTCGAGGTGAAGGCGCGGGCGCCGTTCCAGCCGGCGCCGATCACGATGCCGATCGAGGCGAGCTCGTCCTCGGCCTGGACGATGGCGTACTTGGCCTTGCCGGTCTCCTTGTCGTGCCGCAGCTTCTTGCAGTGCGCCTGGAAGGCCTCGGCGAGCGACGAGGACGGCGTGATCGGATACCAGGCGCAGACCGTGGCGCCGCCATAGACGGCGCCGAGCGCCGCGGCGTTGTTGCCCTCGACGAAGATGCGGTCGCCGACATTGTCGGCACGGCGGACCTTCAGCTTCACCGCGGCGGGGTCGGCGTGCTGCGTGACCCAGTCGCGGCCGAGATTGAGCGCCTTGACGTTGGAATCGAGCAGCTTCTCCTTGCCCTTGAACTGCTCGCCGAACAGCCGCTTGATCTCGTTGTCGTCGATGTCGAGCAGCACCGAGAGCGCGCCGACATAGATGATGTTCTTGAACAGCTGGCGCTGGCGGGCGTCGGAGTAGGTGGCGTTGGTGATGGCGGTGAGCGGCACGCCGATGATGTTGATGTCCTCGCGGAACATCGAGGCCGGCATCGGCTTGGTGCTGTCGTAGAAGAGATAGCCGCCCGGCTCGATCTCCTTCACGTCCTCGGCCCAGGTCTGCGGGTTCATCGCGACCATCATGTCGACGCCGCCGCGACGGCCGAGATGGCCCTTCTCGGTGACGCGAACCTCGTACCAGGTCGGCAGGCCCTGGATGTTGGAGGGGAAGATGTTGCGCGGACTGACCGGCACGCCCATGCGCAGGATGGCGCGCGCGAACAGTTCGTTGGCGCTGGCCGATCCGGAGCCGTTGACGTTCGCGAACTTGACGACGAAATCGTTAACGGCGGCTATTGCTGGTTTAGTCATTGTGAGAGCATCCATTTTTCATGCTCTTCCGGACCGCGCGCGTCCCGCGCGCTTCGGCGCATTCGCATGCGCCTCGGTCATGAGCGAGCGCGGGCGGAGTAAACTCCGCCCTGTGGCTCGCGGTCCGGCAGACCATGATTACTGCTTGCGGCATGCATGCTCCGCTTGGGTCATTTCCATGTAGTACTTGCGCATGTCCCAGGCGCCGGTCGGGCAGCGCTCGGCGCACAGGCCGCAGTGCAGGCAGACGTCCTCGTCCTTGGCCATGATGCGGCCGGTCTTGAGCCCGTCGCCGATGTAGATGTCCTGGGTCGCGTTGACCGCCGGCGCCATCAGCCGCCCGCGCAGGTCCTTTTCCTCGCCGTTGTCGGTGAAGGTGATGCAGTCCATCGGGCAGATGTCGACGCAGGCGTCGCACTCGATGCAGAGCTTGCCTTCGAACACCGTCTGGATGTCGCAGTTGAGGCAGCGCTGCGCCTCCTTGAAGGCGAGCACCGGATCGAAGCCCAGCTCGACCTCCGCCATGATGTCCTTCAGCGCCTCCTGCTTGGGGCGGTGCGGGACCTTGAAGCGGTGATCGATGGTCGGCGCGTTGTCGTAGCTCCACTCGTGGATGCCCATCTTCTGGCTGGCCACGGTGACGCCCGGGGCGGGGCGCTCCTCGGGGTTCTCGCCGATCAGCATCTTGTGGATGGAGATCGCGGCATCATGGCCGTGCGCGGCCGCCCAGATGATGTTCTTCGGGCCGAACGCCGCGTCGCCGCCGAAGAAGACCTTGGGGTGGCTCGACTGCAGCGTCTTCTCGTTGAGCTTGGGCAGGCCCCAGCGGTCGAACTCGACGCCGGCGTCCTGCTCGATCCAGGGGAAGGCGTTCTCCTGGCCGATCGCCACCAGCACGTCGTCGCACTCGTGGTGCTCGTCCGGTTCGCCCGACGGCACCAGCGAGCGCCGGCCCTTGGCGTCGTACTCGGCCTTGACCTTCTCGAACAGCACGCCGGTGATCTTGCCGCCCTTGTGGGTGACTTCCTTGGGCACCAGCATGTTGAGGATGGGGATGTCCTCGCCCATCGCGTCTTCCTTTTCCCAGGGCGACGCCTTCATCTCGTCGAAGCCCGAGCGGACGATCACCTTCACGTCCTCGCCGCCCAGCCGGCGGGCGGTGCGGCAGCAGTCCATCGCGGTGTTGCCGCCGCCCAGCACGATCACGCGCCGGCCGACCTTGCTCACGTGGCCGAACGACACCGACGACAGCCAGTCGAGGCCGATATGGATGTTGGTGGCGGCCTCCCGGCGGCCGGGCACGTCGAGGTCGCGGCCGCGCGGCGCGCCCGAGCCCACGAACACCGCGTCGTAGCCTTCGGCCAGGATCGCCTTCAGCGAATCGACCTTCTGGTGGCGGAACTCGATGTTGCCGATGTCGGTGATGTAGCCCACTTCCTCGTCGATCACCGACTCGGGCAGGCGGAAGTGCGGGATCTGCGTGCGGATGAAGCCGCCCAGCTTGGGATCCTGGTCGTAGATCACGATCTCGTAGCCGATGACGGCGAGGTCGCGCGCGACGGTGAGCGACGAGGGGCCGCCGCCGATGCAGGCGATGCGCTTGCCGTTCCTGGCCGGCGCCTTCGGCATCTGGGCCGCGATGTCGTCGTCCTTGTAGTCGGCGGCAACACGCTTCAGCCGGCAGATCGCCACCGGTTCCTTCTTGCCCTTGACCAGCGTCTCGTCCTCGACGCGGCTGCGCCGGCAGGCCGGTTCGCAGGGCCGGTCGCACGTCCGGCCGAGGATCCCCGGGAAGACGTTGGACTTCCAGTTGATCATGTAGGCGTCGGAGTAGCGCCCGTGGGCGATCAGCCGGATGTACTCGGGAACGGGCGTGTGGGCCGGGCACGCCCACTGGCAGTCCACGACCTTGTGGAAGTAGTCGGGGTTGGCGATGTCGGTCGGCTTCAACAGGGACTCCAAGCGGCAGCGGAGCAGCCGATCTGAGGTAAATGACGGTTTAGATTACCGCAAAAGTGACGCGCATTGGGAGGAAATGCAGAGCCTCCGTCAAGACTTCTGTGCGCTAAGCGATTGCAGATCAACGCAAATCCCCACCATGTCGAGGGTCTTGCCGTGGCGGCGCTCCTGAAGTCAGGCGCGGCTGACGGTAGCTGCTGGGCGAAACCCCGGCGGCCCGGCGAAACATCGCGCTGAAGGCGCTGACGCTGTCGTAGCCGAGGTCGAGCGCGACCTGGGTGACCGGCGTGCCGCCGCCCAGCCGCCCCATTGCCTCCAGCACGCGGGCCTGCTGCCGCCAGGCGCCGAAACTGAGGCCGGTCTCGTTCTGGAAATGTCGCGCCAGGGTCCGCGAGCTGGTGGCGATGGCCCGCGCCCAGGCGCCGAGCGGGCGGCGATCGCCGGGCGCCCGCAGCAGCGACTCGCAAAGTCGCCGCAGGCGCGGATCGGCGGGCATCGGCAGTTGCAGCGGCCGCGACTGCAGTCCGCGCAGCTCGGCGAGGATCAGCGCCACCACGTAGCCGGCGGGGCCGTGCTCGTCGTAGCGCAGCGGCAGTTCGGTGGCCCGCACGATCAGTTCGCGCAGGAGCGGCGACACCGTCAGCACCCGGCAGGCATCCGGCATGTCGGCGGCCGCATCGTGACGCAGATAGAGAGTCCGCATGGTGACGCCGCCCTGCATCGCGATGCCGTGCCGGACGCCTGCGGGCATCCACAGCGCGTGCTGCGGCGGCACCACCCACATGCCGTCGCCGGTGGTCACGCGCATGGTGCCGGCCGTGGCGTAGATGAGCTGCGCCCGCTCGTGGTGGTGCAGCGCGATCTCGTGGCCGTCGGGAAAATCCTTGGGCATCGCCGCCACGGCGCGCGGCACGCGCTGGTAGTCGGCCGGATCGGTCGAGCGGTCGGAGACGGGAAAGGCGGCTTGTCGCTTTCTCGACATATATTGGCAACCTAGCGCAAGACAGCCATGACCGCCACGCCTACCCTAGGAGTCTGGAGGACGAGCACGCCATGAACCACAGCAGCCCCAGCGCCATCCTGCTCAATATCGGCCACGCCATGGATCACTGGATCCTGGTGGTGTTCGCCTACAGCTGGGGCGTGATCGCCGGCGTCTGGGGCGTCGAATGGACGGAGCTGACGCCGTTCAACTACGGCGCGCTGTTCATGTTCGGCGCGGGCTCCATCGTGAGCGGCCGTCTGGGCGATCTGTGGGGCCGCTGGATCATGATGGTGATCTTCTTCGCCGGCATGGGCGTCTCTTCGCTGGTGATCGCGCTCTGCACCAACAAGTGGCAGATCGGCGCGGCGCTCACCCTGATGGGCGCCTTCGCCTCGATCTACCATCCGGTCGGCATTCCGATGCTGGTGCAGAAGGCCAAGAACCCCGGCTTCACGATCGGCGTCAATGGGCTCGCCGGCAACATGGGCATCGCCATCGCCGCCGGCGTCTCGGTCTACATCGCCCAGCGGTTCGGCTGGCAGATGGCCTTCGTCATTCCCGGTGTCATCTGCCTGGTCTGCGCCGTGGCCTTCGCGCTGCTGGTGCCGCGCGAGCAGGAGGCGCCGGCCAAGCGCGCGCCCAAGATGCTCGACCTGCCGCCGTCGGTGATGGCGCGCGTGTTCGCGATCATGACCTTCACCGCCGTCACCGGCAGCATCATCTTCAACTTCACCACCAACGGAAACGGCGAACTGCTGAGCATGCGCGCCCAGGCCATCGCCGAGGATCCGGCGGTGCTGGCGACCATGCTGTTCGTCATCTTCGCGCTGGCCTCGCTGGCGCAGCTCGTGGTCGGCAAGCTGATCGACCGCTATCCGCTGAAGAACATCTACCTGCCGATCGTGCTGCTGCAGGTGCCGCTGTTCCTGGTCGCCTCGCAGGTCGAGGACTGGGCGCTGTTCCTGACGGCGATCGGCTTCATGCTGCTGGTGTTCGGCGCCATTCCCTTCACCGATGCCATGGTCGTGCGCTACATCGACGACCGCATGCGCAGCCGGGTGACCGGGGCGCGGCTGGCGATCGGCTTCGGCGTCAGCTCGTTCGTTGTGGCGCTGATCGGCCCGAGCGTGAAAGCGGCGGGGTTTCCCGCGCTGCTGATGGCTCTGGCCGGCGTCGCCTTCTGCTCGTTCCTCGCGCTGTCGCTGCTGCCCAGCGAACGCGACGTTCACAAGGCTGTCGCCCTCAAGGCGGCGGAGTAGCGCGCCGCGCATTGCGCGGCGGCCGGCAGTTTGCGATCCTCGGCCCGAACACAAGGGGTCGGAGGAAACATGATCAAGCGACGCAGCGTGCTGGCGGCCACCGCCGGCTGGACCATCGTCGGCGCTTCCGCCGTCAGGGCGCAGACCTGGCCCGCCCAGCAGATCAGGATCGTCGTGCCCTACGGCCCGGGCGGCGCCACCGATACGGCCGGCCGGCTGCTTGCCGAGAAGATGACGCCGCTGGTCGGCCAGCAGGTCATCGTCGAGAACAAGGGCGGCGGCAACACCATCATCGGCATGGAGATGGTCGCCAAGTCGAAGCCCGACGGCTACACGCTGCTGCTCGGCACCACGACGCTCGCCACCAATGCCGCCCTCGGCCTGAAGCAGCCCTACGATCCGCTGAAGGATTTCCAGCCGGTCTCGACGCTGGCCGACATTCCCGACTTCATCGCCGTCAACAAGGACCTGCCGATCAAGGACTACAAGGCCTTTGCCGACTGGGTGAACGGCCAGCCGCAGAAAGTGCGCTACGCCACCTCGGGGCTGGGCAACCAGCCGCACCTGTGGGCCGAGCTTTTCAGGGCACGCAACAAGCTCAACCTCGAGAACATCGCCTACAAGAATGCCGCCGACGCCCTGCGCGATGTCATGGGCGGTCATGTGCCCATCGTCATCGACGTCGTCATGCCGGCCGGCGTGCACGCCGCGCAAGGCCGCCTGACCGGCCTCGTCGTGTCGTCGGAGAAGCGCTCGCCGGTGGCGCCCGACGTGCCGACGGTCGTCGAACTCGGCATGCCCGACATGGTGAGCGCGGTGTTCTTCGGCGTGGTCGCGCCGGCCGGCATCCCGCGGCCCGTGCTCGACCGGTTGAACACGATGGTGCGCCAGATCATCAAGCAGCCCGACGTCGAGAAGAAATTCGCCGATCTCGGCTACGTCACCACAGGCTCCACGCCCGAAGCCTACCTCGAGAAGCTCCGGTTCGAGACCGAGCGCTGGACCAAGGTGGTGAAGGACAACGGCATCAAGGTCGAGGGGTAGGCGAAGCTGGGTCGAGCGCCGCTGGAGTCCGTCAATCGCGCCGATTGGAAATTTACGCTTGACAAAATCCTATGGTAATCCTATAGTTCCAGCCACGTCCTTCGCCGCTCTATCCATCGTTCGATCGAACCGACCCGATTTGTTCGCGACGCCCGCTTTTTCGCGAAGGAAGGGTGCCGAAGAAATGTCCCACTATCCTTCCCACTCCCGCGGAAAATTCGCCCGGGGAATCAACGGGTTGAGGCCGAATCGGCCGCGCAAGATAGGAAGCGTTCCGGGGCTCGATTCTCCGGCCCGCGCCCGCAGCCAAGAAAGAGCATGACATGACCGCCGCCTCCGCCGTCCCCGTTCCCGCCTCGCACCTCGACGCTGCCCGCGACGCCGAGTCCGCCACCCGGGCCGCCAACGCGGCCATGGCGGCCAGACTGCCGTTCGGCGATGTGGCCGACTTCGAGGCGGCGAAGAAGGGGCTGATCGCGCCGGTGCCCGACGGCGTGGTGCGCACGGCCGGCGGCACGGTGCTGTGGAACCTCGGCGAATACGCCTTCATCGACGGCGAGCTGGCGCCCGCCACGGTGAACCCCAGCCTGTGGCGCATGGCGCGGCTCAACATGGCCAACGGCCTGTTCAAGGTCACCGATCGGCTCTACCAGCTGCGCGGCTTCGACATCGCCAACATGACGGTGATCGAGGGCGACTCGGGGCTGATCCTGATCGATCCGCTGACCACCGCGGAAGTCGCCCGCGCGGCCCTCGACCTCTACTTCGCGCACCGGCCGAAGCGGCCGGTGGTGGCGGTGATCTACACCCACAGCCATATCGATCATTACGGCGGCGTGCGCGGCGTGGTCGACGGCGACGATGTGAAGGCCGGCAAGGTCGAGGTGATTGCGCCGGCCGGCTTCATGGAAGCGGTGTCGGGCGAGAACGTGCTGGCCGGCCTGCCGATGATGCGGCGCGCCCAGTTCCAGTTCGGCACCATGCTGCCGCGCGGACCGCGCGGCCAGGTCGATGCCGGCCTGGGCAAGAGCGTGGCGCGCGGCACGCCGGGGCTGATCGCGCCGACCCGGTCGATCGTCCAGCCGGTCGAGGAACACACGATCGACGGCGTCCGCATCGTGTTCCAGCTGGCGCCCGAGACCGAGGCGCCGGCCGAGATGCACATGTTCTATCCGGCGCTCGGCGTGCTGAACATGGCGGAGAATGCCTGCCCGCTGCTGCACAACTTCATCCCGCTGCGCGGCGCGGTGGCGCGCGACCCGCGCATCTGGGCCAAGTACATCGGCGATGCGATCGCGCTCTATGCGCCCAACGCGGAGATCCTGATCGGCCAGCACCACTGGCCGGTATGGGGCAGGGCGGCGGTGGCCGACTATCTCGAGGCGCAGCGCGACCTCTACAAGCACATCCACGACCAGACGCTGCGCTACATGAACAAGGGCTGGCGGCCGGCCGAGATCGCCGAGGCGATCGACCTGCCTCAGGGTCTCGCCGAGCGCTGGTCGGCGCGCGGCTACTACGGCACGGTCAACCACAACGTGAAGGCGGTCTATCAGCGCTATCTCAGCTGGTACGACGGCAATCCGTGCAACCTTCATCCGCTGCCGCCGGCGCCGGCGGCGAAGAAGTTCGTCGAGTACATGGGCGGCGCGTCGGCAGTCATCGCAAGGGCGCGCGCCGATTTCGCCCGGGGCGAGTTCCGCTGGGTGGCGCAGGTGATGAAGGAGGTCGTCTACGCCGAGCCGGCGAACAAGGACGCGCGCGAGCTCTGCGCCGATGCGCTGGAGCAGATGGGTTACCAGGCCGAGTCGGCCACCTGGCGCAACGCCTTCCTCTATGGCGCCCAGGAGCTGCGGCACGGCGTCTTCCAGATTCCCGGCCGCGCCACCATGGGGGGCGACACGCTGGCCGGGCTCGCCACCGACGTGTTCTTCGACCTGATGGCGATCCGTCTCGACCCGGCGAAGGCGGCCGGCCAGTCCGTCGTGCTGAACTGGCACTTTACCGACCGCGCCGAGAAACTGGTGCTGACGCTCAAGCATTGCACGCTGACGCATCGTCTGGGCGAGTGGTCGGAGAAGGCAGCCGCTTCGATCACGACCAGCCGTGCCACGCTCGACGCCATCGTCCTGCGCAAGACGACGGCGCCGGAGGCGATCATGTCGGGGGCGCTGAAGATCGAGGGCGACCCGTCGCGGTTTGCCGCCTTGTTCGGCATGCTCGACCAGCCCGCCGGTTTCATGTTCGACATCCTGACGCCGGGCGAGGGGCGAAACTAGCGCGCGGCGAAGCGCTTGACATCCGACGGCCCGGCCTCTGTGATGCTCGGCAATAAACGCGCGTTCACGCGCTCGCCAGGGAGGAAGCAATGTCGAAGGGAATCGGGCGTCGCCTGCTGGGTGGCGCGATCGCGGCGGCGGCGGCACTGGGCTTCGCCGGCTCCGTTGCCGCGCAGGACAAGAAGATCAAGATCGGCGTGATCTTCGATCTGACCGGCCCGCTGGCCGGCGGCGGCTCCGAGCTGCATCACCTCGGCGCCAAGATCATGATCGACAACTTCATCAAGCAGGGCGGCGTCGAAGGCTACAAGATCGAGGCGGTCTATGCCGACGCCCAGAGCAAGCCCGACGTCGCCATCAACGAGGCCGTCCGGCTGATCGAGCAGGAAAAGGTCGACATGGTGCTGGGCTTCTTCTCCTCGGCGCAGTGCGTGCCGGTGGCGGCCCGCGTCGAGCAGCTCAAGAAGTTCATGTGGATCACCACCTGTATTTCCTCGGCGGTGCTCGAGAACCGCAACCTGAAATACGTCTTCCGCACGCAGCCCTCGGGTGCGCAGTTCGGCGAGCTGTCGATGGACTTCATCGCCCAGAACGCCAAGGCCAAGCTCGGCAAGGATCCCAAGGACGTGCGCGTGGCGATCATCCACGAGGACGGCGCCTACGGCGTCGACGTCGCCAAGGGCAACGAGGCCGGCGCCAAGAAGGCGGGCTTCAACGTCGTGCTCAAGGAAGGCTACGCCGCCACCGCGCCCGACCTGTCGGCGCTGGTGACCAAGCTCAAGCGCGGCCGGCCCGACGTGATCTTCCACACCGGCTACAATCCCGACATCACGCTGTTCCACCGCCAGGCCCGCGAGGGCGGCCTGAAGTTCAGCGCCCTGATCGGCCACGGCGCGGGCTACGGCGTCTACACCAAGCTCAAGGAGGGCCTGGGCAACGACGTCAACTACATCTTCAACGTCGACCCGATCTCGATCTGGGACACCAACCAGAAGGCGCTCGACGCGAAGCTGCCGCCGCTCATCAAGATGGTCGGCGAGGAGTACGACAAGGCCAAGCCCGGCACGACGATCCGCTCGGCCCATGTCGGCATGGCGGCGTCCAACACCTACGTGTTCTTCACCGAGGTGCTGCCGCGGGCCATCAAGAAGTACGGCGGCATCGACGCCGAGGCGCTGCGCAAGGCGGCGCTCGAGGTCGACCTGCCGGAAGGCGGCACGATGCTGGGCTTCGGCGTGAAGTACGCGGGCGAAGGCTCGCCGATCGCCGGCCAGAACCTGCGCGCCAGCCCGGTCGTCGTGCAGTACGTCGACGACAAGTCCTACGTCGTGTGGCCGAAGAGCCAGGCGCAGCGCGATCCGGTCCTGCCGTTCCCGGCCGGCACCGTCTATTCGCCGAAGTAGAAGTAGAAGCAACCCGCCGAAGGGGGCCGTGCGCCTGTGCTTGTAGTCGAGAGTCTGGTCAAGCGTTTCGGCGGGTTCACGGCCGTCAACAACGTCTCGTTCAAGGTCGAGAAGGGCGAGATTCTCGGCCTGATCGGCCCCAACGGGTCGGGCAAGAGCACGATCTTCAACATGCTCTCGGGAACGTTTCCGCCGAGCGCCGGCTCGATCCTGTTCGAGGGCGGCGAACTGGCCGGCCTGCCGCCGCACAAGATCATCAACCGCGGCATCGGCCGGACCTTCCAGATCCCGCGGCCGTTTAGGCGGCTGTCGATCTTCGAGAACGTGGCGCTGGCCGGCTACTACGGCCAGGGCAGCCACAGCCGCAGCAAGGCCGACGAGTCGGCCGAGCGGGCGCTCGCCGCGGTCGGCCTGCCGGTCGAACGCAACGCCAGCGTCGACGGCCTGGGCGCCGCCGGCCTGAAGAAGCTGGAACTCGCCAAGGCGCTGGCCACCGAGCCCAAGCTGCTGCTGGCCGACGAGAGCCTGGGTGGCCTCGACGAGCACGAGATGGACCAGGCCGCCGACATGCTGCGCCGCATCCGCGACGACCTCGGCATCACCATCATCTGGGTCGAGCACATCATGGGCGTGCTGATGCGCGTGGTCGATCGCGTCATGGTGCTGGATCACGGCGAGAAGATCGCCGAGGGATTGCCGACCGCCGTGGTGAACGATCCGCGGGTGATCGAGGTCTATCTCGGCACCGACGCCCATGCGACCCAGGCGGTCGCTGCTGCTGCGGCCCGCTGAGGGAATGCGCGCGATGCTCGAACTGAAGTCGGTCGACGCGGGCTACGGCAGCTTCCAGGCGCTGTTCGGCACGTCGCTCGATGTCAAGGCCGGCGAGGCGGTCGGCGTGATCGGCCCCAACGGCGCCGGCAAGACGACGCTGATGCGGGTGATCTCCGGGCTGATCCGCCCGACCAAGGGCTCGATCGCGATGGAGGGCGCCGACGTGCTGGCCACGGCGCCGCATCGCATCATCGAACTCGGCATCGCCCATGTGCCGGAGAACCGCCGGCTGTTTCCGCGGCTCACGGTCGAGGACAACCTGCGCATGGGCGCCTTCACGCGCGCCGCCCGGCCGAAATTCACGCAGCGTCTGGAGTTCGTGTTCGAGCTGTTTCCCCGCCTGAAAGAGCGGCGCGGCCAGTTCGCGGGCACGATGTCGGGCGGCGAGCAGCAGATGTGCGCCATCGGGCGCGCCCTGATGTCCGACCCCAAGCTCTTGCTGCTCGACGAGCCGTCGGCCGGCCTGGCGCCGGTCGTGGTGCAGCAGGTGTTCGAGCTGGTGAAGCGGATCCGCACCAGCGGCCTCACCGTGCTGATCGTCGAGCAGAACGTGCAGCAGGTGCTGCGCGTGGTCGACCGCGCCTATCTGCTCGAGGCCGGCACCATCCGGATTTCGGGCACGTCGGCCGAGCTGCTGGCGAGCGACACCATCAAACAGGCGTATCTCGGCGTCTAGGACGGGCTGGCGATGCTGGAAATCTT
Source organism: Reyranella sp. (assembly GCA_019745575.1). Taxonomy (GTDB): domain Bacteria; phylum Pseudomonadota; class Alphaproteobacteria; order Reyranellales; family Reyranellaceae; genus Reyranella. Next base: position 16,211 of record JAIETA010000185.1, read on the forward strand.
CGACGTTTACCTGGCCGAGGCGATCATCAGCGGCATCCTGCTGGGCGGCGTGCTGGCCCTGCTGGCGCTCGGTCTCAACCTGATCTTCGGCGTCATCGACGTCACCTGGATCTGCTACGCCGAGCTGATCATGCTCGGCATGTATGCGCTCTACTACTTCTACTCGGTCTACGGCCTGCCGATGTGGGTCGCGGCACCGGCCTGCATCGCGCTGGTGGCGGTGCTCGGCCTGCTGCTGCACTACATCGTCATCGAGCCGCTGCTCGACGCGGCGCCGATCAACCAGCTGCTGGCCACCGGCGGCGTGCTGTTCTTCCTGCAGAGCTTCGCCACCGTGGCGTTCGGCATCGACTTCCGCAATCTCGGCATCCGTCTGCCGGTGCTGGCGCTGGGCGAGATGCACTTCAGCTACGCCCGCCTGCTGGCCTTCGGCGCGGCGCTGGCCGGCATGGTGATCGTCTACCTGTTCATGACCCGCACCTACATCGGCACCGCGATCCGCGCCATCTCGCAGGATCGCCAGATCATGGCGCTGATGGGCGTCGACACCAAGCGGCTGTACCTCGTCACCTCGGCGATCGGCGGCGCGCTGGCCGGCCTCGCCGCCTGCCTGCTGGTGCTGCAGTACGACGTCCATCCCTTCGTCGGCCTGTCGTTCGGCCCGATCACCTTCCTGATCTGCGTGCTGGGCGGGCTCGGCAACTTCATCGGCGGCTTCGTGGCGGCCTTCCTGTTCGCCCAGATCATCTCGCTGGGCGGCCTCTACTCCGACCTCGAGTGGGGATACGTGCTGGCCTTCGCCTTCTTCATCGTCATGATGTTCATCCGCCCGGCCGGGCTGCTGGCGAGACGCCCGTGAACCCGCGTCATCTCGCGTACTGGATCGCCGCGGCGGTGCTGGTCGGGCTGCCGGTCGTCTACAACCAGCCCTACCACCTGCACGTGATGGTGCTGATCCTGATCTGGTCCTTCGCCTACACGTCGTGGTCGGTGATGGGCCGCTTCGGCCTGGTGTCGCTGGGCCACGGCGGCTTCATGGGCGTCGGCGCCTATGTGACGGCGCTGCTGTGGAACCATTTTGGCCTCACACCCTGGGTCGGCATCCCGGTCGCCCTGGTCTGCGCCGGCCTGCTGGCGCTGATCGTCGCCTACCCGTGCTTCCGCTTCCGCATCACCGGTCACTACTTCGCGCTGGTCACGCTCGCGCTGTCGGGCATCGTGCTGCAGGTCATCACCGCGACCCGCAACCAGACCGGCGGCTCGCTGGGCTATACGCCGGAGCGGACCAAGGGCAACGCGATCGCCGCCCTGCAGTTCGTCGACAAGGAGACCTGGTACCTGATCGCGCTCGGCGTCTGGGCGCTCGGCATCGCCATCTGGTACTGGATCGACCGCAGCATGATCCGCTACGCCATGGAGGCGATTTCCGAGGACGAGGACGCCGCCGCCGCGGCCGGCATCAACGTCACCTTGGAGAAGCTCAAGATCACGGTGCTGAGCGCGGTGATGACCGCGCTGGCGGGCGCGTTGTACTGCCAGTACCAGATGTTCATCTCGCCCGACACGGTGAGCGGCATCTCGGTGTCGCTGCAGATGGTGTTCGCCGCCGTGGTCGGCGGCATCTATGTGGCCTTCGGCCCGACCGTGGGCGCCGTCATCACCATCCTGCTTGCGGAAGGGCTGCGCATCGGCTTCGGCACCAAGGCGGTGGGCTGGGACAACCTGGTCTACGGCGTCCTGCTCGTCGTCTTCATCATCTTCCTTCCCAAGGGCATTCTTGGTAGCCTGCTCGCGCGCATGAAGCCGTCGGGCAAGCACTAGGAATGGATGAGTTCGATTTCGTCGTCGTCGGAGCAGGATCCGCCGGCGGGCCGATCGTCGACCGGCTGACCGCTTCGGGCCGCCATAGCGTCCTGCTGCTCGAAGCGGGGCCCGACGACACCAACCGCTGGCTCTCGATCCCGCTCGGCTTCGCCAAGACCTTTCTCGACGCCAGCGTGAACTGGAAATTCGCGACCGAGCCGGAGGCCGAGCTCGGCGGGCGCCGTATCTACTGGCCGCGCGGCAAGGTGATCGGCGGCTCGAGCGCCATCAACGGCATGGTGTATGTCCGCGGTCTGCCGTCGGACTATGACGGCTGGCGCCAGATGGGCAACGAGGGCTGGTCGTTCGACGACTGCCTGCCGTATTTCAAGCGGCTGGAGTCCTATCCCGGCGGCGAGACCGAAAACCACGGCGGCGCCGGCCCGGTCAGGATCACCCAGGGCGAATATGCCAATGAGATGAGCGAGGCCTTCCTGGCGGCCTGCGCCGAGGTCGGCCTGCCGACCCTTGCCGACCTCGACGACGGCCGTAGCGAGGGCGCGGGCCACTACCACGCGACTTTGAGCGACGGCCGCCGCACCTCGACCGGCCGGGCCTACATCGCGCCGGCCCGCTCCCGCGCCAACTGCCGGGTCGAGACCGGGGCAATGGTCGAGCGGATCGAGATCGCCGGCGGTCGCGCCACCGGCGTCACCTACCGCCAGGGCGGCCGGACGCTGTCGGCCACGGCCCGCCGCGAGGTCGTGCTCTGCGCCGGCGCGGTGGGATCGCCGCAGCTGCTGCAGCTGTCGGGCATCGGCCCGGGCGGCTTGCTCGCCAATCACGGCATCGCTGTCGTCCGCGACCTGCCCGGGGTCGGCGAGAACCTGCAGGACCATTGGGGTGTGCGGTCGACCTTCCGGACGTGGTGGCGTCTGACGCTGAACGACGACATCAACCTGATGCACCGGCGGCTGAGCGCGGCGGTCGAATATGCGCTGCTGCGCACCGGTCCGCTGACCGCCAGCCCGGCCTTCGCCGGGGCGTTCTTGCGGCTGATGCCGGAGTCGGAGGAGCCCGACACCCAGTTGCACTTCTTCCCGTGGTCGACCGACCGGATCGACCACGGTCCGCACCCGTTCTCCGGCTTCACGATCCTCGCCAACCAGTCGCGGCCGGAAAGCCGCGGGCATATCCGCATCGCCTCGCCCGATCCCGCGGTGCGGCCGACGATCGTCGCCAACTACCTGTCGGCGGAACGCGACCGCCGGGCGACGATTGCGGCCGGCAAGTTCATGCGACTGCTCGCCCGCACGAGCGCGTTGTCGCGGATCGTCCTGGAGGAGCTGCTGCCCGGCGTCGAAGTGTGGAACGACGACGAGTTCCTCGCCTACGCCCGCAAGGAGGGCCAGTCGGCCTACCATCCGGTCGGCACCTGCCGCATGGGCCGCGATGCCGGCGCCGTGGTCGATCCCCAGCTGCGCGTCCACGGCGTGGCCGGCCTGCGCGTCGCCGACGCCTCGATCATGCCCACCCTTGTGTCGGGCAACACCAACGCCGCCTGCATGATGATCGGCGAAAAGGCGGCCGACTTAATTCTGGCCGACGCGCGATAGCGCGAAGATCTCCAGCGGCGCGCGGCGGCCGCGGACGTCGAGCACGGGCAGCGGTTCGGCCCGAAGGTCCGGGGGCAACGCCGTCGCGTTGAGCAGGTCGGCCGAGACCAGCACATCTCGACCCGTCGCCTTGGCCGCCTCGAGCAGGCGGGCGGCCACGTTCAGCGTGTCGCCGACATAAGCGATCTCGCGCCGGAGGTCGCCGATTTCGCCGGCGACGATCTCGCCGCTGTGAAGCGCCGCGCGGAACGACGGCACGACGCCAAAGCGGGCAAGGTAGCTTGCGCCGTTGGCGGCGATCAGGTCGCGGGCGACGAACGGGCAGGCCAGGCTGTCGCCGCCCGTCGTCGGCGCTGCCGGCCAGGTCAGGATCGCCTCGTCGCCGACGTATTTGTGGATCTCCGCGTCGCATTCCAGCGCGGCGCTGGCGATGTCGGCAAAGAAGTCGTTGAGCAGCTCGTGGAAACGGATCGGCCCCAGCCGTTCGGCGAGGCCGGTCGAATCTTTCATGTCGATCAGCAGAAAGACCTTCTGCTCGCGCCTGGGCTGGACGTAGCGGCCGGTCAGCAGGTTCTTGAGAGTGCCGAAGCCCAGCAGGAAGCCCATCTCGAAGACGAAGTTGCCGACGATGACCATGGACGTGCCGAAGATGAGGAAGTTGACCATGGAGCGATCGAACTCGAGCGGCCGGTCCATGACGTCATGGAAGATCAGCCGCGTGAGAATCGTGCCGCCAACGATGCAGACCAGGTAGTAGATCGTCTTGAGCGTCAGATGGACGAGCAGTGGCAGGCGCTGCAGGCGGCGCTTGAATTCCCCACGTACGCCATAGGCCTCGAACAGCACGATCGGCGTCGCCACCACAATGGCGTTCACGACGCCCGACAGGGCCGACAGGAGCGGCCAGGCACCGGGCCGCGCGATCACATAGCCGAACACGGCACTGATGGCGGAGCTCACCACCAGCACGATGACGACGATGCGCCGAATCCGGCGCGCGCGGTGGCCGGTTATCATGGCGGGTGACGGTCGAGCGCCCGCTGGAAGGTCGCGTGGTCGACGTTGCCGCCGGAGCAGACCACGGCAACGGCCCGGCCTTTCACCGGCAGCCGGCCGGTGAGGGCGGCGGCCAGCGCCACGGCGCCGCCCGGCTCGAGCACCAGCTTGAACTCGCGGAAGGCCACCTCCATGGCGTCGAGCACCTCGTCGTCCGTGACGACCAGCCCCGGCCCCAGCACCTTCTGCGCCAGTGCAAAGGTCACCTCGCCCGGCGTCGGCGCCAGCAGCGCGTCGCAGATCGACCCCGACAGCTTCTCGTTGGTCTGCCGCGTGCCGGCGACGAGCGAGCGTGCGAGGTCGTCGAAGCCGGCCGGCTCGCCGGCATGCACGGTCGTGGCCGGGCTGAGGCCTTTTACGCCGAGCGCCACGCCGGTCGCCAGGCCGCCGCCCGAGCAGGGCGCGGCCACGGCATCGAGCGCGACGCCGAGCGCCCGGGCCTGCTCGGCGATCTCGAGGCCCGCGGTGCCCTGGCCGGTCAGAATCCAGGGATGGTCGTAGGGCGGCACGACCGTGGCGCCGGTCCTGCGCGCAATCTCCTGGCCGATCGCCTCGCGGCTGTCTTTCAGGCGGTCATAAAACACGATCTCGGCGCCGCTCGCGCGCGTGTTGGCGACTTTCAGCGCCGGCGCATCGGCCGGCATGACGATGGTGGCTTTTAGGCCGAGCAGGCGGGCCGCCTCGGCCAGCCCCTGCGCGTGGTTGCCCGACGACCAGCCGACCACGCCGCGGGCCCGCTCGGCCTCGCCCATGAGGCTCAGGAAATTGTAGGCGCCGCGCAGCTTGAACGAACCGGTACGCTGCAGGCACTCGGCTTTCAGCAGCAGCCGTCCGCCCAGCATCGCGTTGACGCGTGCGTTCTCGAGCAGCGGCGTGCGCAGCACGACGCCGTCGAGACGACGGGCGGCGGCTTCTACATCGGCGAAAGTCGGCAAAGACGACATCAGGCGATACCAAGCAGGGCAGGAAGTTGCGAAAGGTCGCGGAGCTGGCCGGCCAGCGTGCCGGGCAGGCGGTCGTCGGGCACGCCGGCGCGGTTCACCCAGATCGTGCGGAAGCCGAAATGCGCCGCGCCGTGGGCATCCCAGCAGTTCGACGACAGGAAGCAGACCTTGTCGGGCGTCACGCTGCAGCGCGCCTCGACCAGCCGGTAGACCCGCGCGTCGGGCTTGTAGACACCGGCCGGCTCGACGCTCAGCACCGCCTCGAAGCACGCCGCCAGTCCGGACGCGGCGACCATGGGATCGAGCATGGCCGGATTGCCGTTGGACAGGATGGCGAGGCGCCGGCCAGCGCGCTGCAGGCGTTCGAGCATCGCCGGAACCTCGGGGAAGGGATCGAGCGCCAGGTAGGCGCCCATCAGTTTTTCGCGCACGTCGGGGTCGCGAATGTCGTGGACGGCCAGGCAATGGTCGAGCGCCTCGCCGGTCACCTGCCAGAACGGCGCATAGGCCGCCATACCGTTGCGCAGCCAGGTGTACTGGATCTGCTTTTGCCGCCACAGGTCGGCCAATGCGTCGGCCTTGGGGCCGACCGCGGTGCGATGGCGGGCAACCGCCGAATTGAAGTCGAACAGCGTGCCGTAGGCGTCGAACACGCACATCTCGATGCCAGTCATATGCCGGTCATTCATTTGCTCCCCGCCGATCCTCGCCCTAGGCTAACTGGCATGTTCGCCGCCGTCGTTCAAACCCTCTTGGGTAGCGGTGGGATGCGTGCGGTCCGCAAGAGCTCGCAGAGGAAGATGACATGCAAAAGCGCAGACTTGGTCGCACCGGTTTGGAAGTCTCCGTTTTGGGCTACGGTGCCGGCGCCGTCGGCGGGCTTTTCACCAAGGGCACCGCGGCCGAGCAGGCGCGCGCCGCGGGGCGCGCCATCGACGCCGGCGTCAACTACTTCGACACCGCCTCGACCTACGGCAACGGCGAGTCGGAGCGCAATCTCGGCCGTGCGCTGAAAAGCCTGAAGGCCAAAGTGATCGTCGGCACCAAGTTCCGATTGGCCGCACCGCACCGCGCCGACGTGGCCGCCTTCATGACAAAATCACTCGAAGAGAGCCTGAAGCGCCTGGGCCGCGACCATGTCGATCTCCTGCAACTGCACAATCCGCTGGTCGCCACCGATGCCGGCGACCGGCTGTCCATCGACATCGCCTTGAGCGAGGTGGCGCCGGCGCTGGAGAAGCTCCGCAAGGCCGGCAAGACCCGCTTCATCGGCTTTAGCGGCGTCGGCGAGCCGCCGGCGCTGCACCAGGCGGTCGACTCGAAGCTCTTCGACACCGTCCAGGTCGTCTACAACGCCCTCAACCCCAGCGCCGGCGGGCCGGCCCCCAAGGGCATGCCCGGCCTCGACTACGGTCGCCTGCTCGACAAGGCGAAGGCCGCCGACATGGGCACCATCGTGATCCGGGCCCTGGCGGCCGGCGCGCTCTCCGGCACCGCCGACCGCCATCCGCTGGCCATGCAGGACGTGCCGCCGATCGGCTCGGCCCTCGACTTTGCCACCGACGTGGCGCGGGCGCAGGCGCTGGAGCCGCTGGTGCGCGAAGCCGGCGCCGCGAGCCTCGCCGAGTTCAGCGAGCGCTTCGTGATCTCCCATTCCGCCGTCTCGACCATGCTGATCGGCTACTCGACGCTGCAGCATCTCGACGAGGCGATCGCGGCGGTGAACAAGGGGCCGTTGCCGGCGGCGATATTGAAGAAGATCGTCTAGGACGGCGGGGCGCTCATCGGTCGAGCGCGTCCCGTGTCCAGCGCTCGATGGCGCCTGCATCCATGGCGCCGGACTGACGGGCGATCTCCCGTCCGCGATGGAACAGGATCATCGTGGGGATGCCCCGGATGGCGAACCGGCTGGCGAGGTCCTGCTGCTCGTCGGTGTTGACCTTGGCCAGCCGGACCGTGGGCTCGAGACGGGCCGCCGCTTTCTCGAACTGCGGCGCCATCGCCTTGCAGGGCCCGCACCACGGCGCCCAGAAGTCGACCAGTACCGGGATGTCGCTCTTGGTCGCATGGGCCTCGAAGCTCGTGGTGTCGAGGGCGACGGGATGTCCTGCGAACAGCGGGGCGCCGCACTGACCGCACTTGCCGGCGCTGCCCGCCGCCAGCCTGTCGTGCGGAAACCGGTTGAGGGTGTTGCAGGCCGGGCAGGCAAGGATGAGCGTATCGGCCATGACGGACCTCGTTGATCTCCAACCACGATGCTTCCGGCAAGGTCGTACGGCCTTGATGCGCATCAACGCCGCTTCTCTTCCGGTCCTCATAGTGAATCAGAAGTGAGTTTCGTAGGCGAGCGGCCTTCCGTCACGATTTCACGTCAGGACGCATCTCGGTTCAATTGAGGTCCGGCATGTGCGAACTGTTCTGTCTGTCCAGCCGCCTGCCGACCCGCGTGACCTTCTCGCTGCGGGAGTTTGCCGACCATGGCGGGCCGGGCGGCCGCAACGTCGACGGCTGGGGGGTGGCCTTCCACGAGGGCCGCGACGTCCGCCTCTACAAGGAGCCGGAGCCGGCCGGCGACAGCCCGTGGCTCACCTTCATCCAGGAACGCCGCCTGCCGACACGCCTGCTGATCTCGCACATCCGCCATGCCACCCGCGGCGGCCTCTCGCTGGCCAACACCCAGCCGTTCGCGCGTGAACTCGGAGGACGGACGCACGTGTTCGCGCACAACGGCCGCCTTGACGGCATCGACGATCTGTTCGCCGCGTCGGCGCGGCGCTTCCAGCCGCTGGGCGACACCGACTCGGAAGTGGCCTTCTGCCTGCTGTTGGAGCGCCTGGCGCCGCTATGGGCCGGCGGCGACGGCGGACCGCCGCTCGCAGCCAGACTTGCCGCTGTCACCGGCTTTGCCACGGACATGCGGCCGCTCGGTCCCGCCAACTTCCTCTACAGCGACGGTGCGTTCGTCTTCGGCCACGGCCACCGCCGCACGCAGGCCGATGGAACCATTGCGCCGCCCGGCCTGTGGTGCCTGCAGCGCGCCTGCGCCGTCGATGCCGACGCTCCGGCGCCGGCCGGCGTTGCTATCGAACCGGGCGCCGGGCCGCAGGAGATCACGCTTCTCGCCAGCGTTCCGGTGACCGGCGAGACCTGGCGGCCGCTCGCCGAGGGCGAGATCGTCGTCGTTGCCGATGGTCAGGTCGTGCCGGCCTCCCGGCCGTCGTCGCGCAGCCAGACATAGATCGCCGGGATCACCAACACCGTGAGCGCCGTCGAGGATGCCAGCCCGAACACCATGGAGATGGCCAGCCCCTGGAAGATCGGGTCGGTGAGGATGAAGGCCGCCCCGATCATGGCCGCCGCTGCGGTCAGGAAGATCGGCTTGAAGCGGATCGCGCCGGCCTCGAGCAGCGCGTCGCGCAGGGCGGCGCCCTCGGCGCGGCGATGCTGGATGAAGTCGACCAGCAGGATCGAGTTGCGCACGATGATGCCGGCCAGCGCGATGAAGCCGATCATCGAGGTGGCGGTGAACGGTGCGCCGAACACCCAGTGGCCGAGCACGATGCCGATCAGGGTGAGCGGCACCGGCACCAGAATCACCAGCGGCAGGCGGTAGGAGCCGAACTGCGCCACGACCAGCAGGTAGATGCCGAGGATCGCCACGCCGAACGCGGCGCCCATGTCGCGGAAGGTGACGTACGTCACCTCCCATTCGCCATCCCACAGCAGCGATGGCTTCGACTCGTCGGCCGGCTGGCCGTGGTAGAGGATTGCAGGCGGTCCGGCCTTGCCCCAGTCGAGCTTGGCGATCTCGCCCTCGACCGCCAGCATGCCGTAGATCGGCGCCTCGAAGCGGCCGGCCACCTCGGCCTGGACCATCTCGGCGAAGCGGCCGTCGCGCCGGAACAGCGTGTGGGACGCGGGCTCGCGCTTGACCGTGACGACGTCGCCCAATTCGACGTTGGTGCCGGCGCGCCGTGTGCCGCCGGCCGGCAGCGGCGTCGACAGGATGCGTTCGCCCAGCCACTCGGCGCTGCGCGGCAGCTTGACCACGATCTCGATCGGCTTGGCGTTGTGGCTGCGCTGCGAGTAGCCGACCTTCACCCCGCCGATGATGGCGGCGATGGTGTCGTACACCGCCTGTTCCTCGACGCCGTAGAATTCGAGGTTTTCCTGGTTGATCGAAAAGCGCAACCGCTCGCCCGCCGGACGGAAGGTGTCGTCGAGGTCGACGACGAACGGCACCTTCTCGAACGCCTCGCGCACCTTCATCGCCGTCTCGCGCCGGGTCTTCTCGTCGGGACCGTAGACTTCGGCCAGCAGGGTGGCGAGCACGGGCGGGCCGGGCGGCACTTCGACCACCTTGAGGACGCTGCCGGCCGGGCGGTCCAGCCCCTGCAGGCGCCGGCGCACGTCGAGCGCGATGGCGTGGCTCGCGCGGGCGCGCTCGCCCTTGGGCCGAAGGTTGATCTGGAGGTCGCCCTGGTGCGGCGCGTTCCGGAGATAGGAGTGGCGCACCAGGCCGTTGAAGTTGAAGGGCGCCGCCGTGCCGGCGTGGATCTGGATGGAGGTCATCTCGGGCAGGTCTTTCAGCCGGCCGGCCGCCGCCATCAGGAAGCGGTCGGTCTGTTCCAGCGTCGCGCCCTGCGGCAGGTCGACGACGACCTGGAGCTCGGACTTGTTGTCGAACGGCAGCAGCTTTACCGCGACGTCGCGCGTGAAGAACAGCACGCAGACGGCGAGGGTCGCGACACCGACGCCGAGCAGGAAGCGGCCGGCGCGCCGTCGGCCCGTCAGCAGCGGTCGTGCGGCCCGAAGATAGAGACGGCCGAGCCGCCCGCCGTCGCCATGGCCGCCCGCTGTCGCCGCGACCGGCGGCGCCTTGGCGAAGTGGCGCCCGGCGACGCGGTAGAGCAGCCAGGGCGTGATGACGACGGCGACGAAGAACGAGAACAGCATGGCCATCGAGGCATTGGCCGGAATCGGGCTCATGTAAAGGCCCATCAGGCCGCTCACGAACATCATGGGCAGCAGCGCCACGATGATGGTGAGCGTGGCCACGATGGTGGGATTGCCGACCTCGGCCACGGCCTCGATCGCGGTGGTCTGGAGATCGGCGCCGCCGCGCGCCTGCCAGTGGCGCACGATATTCTCGACCACGACGATGGCGTCGTCGACCAGGATGCCGATCGAGAAGATCAGGGCGAACAGGCTGACGCGGTTGATGGTGTAGCCCATCAGCCAGGAGGCGAAGAGGGTGAGCAGGATCGTGGTCGGGATCACCACCAGGACGACGATGCCCTCGCGCCAACCCACGGTCAGCGCGATCAGCAGCACGATCGACACGGTGGCGAGGGCGAGGTGGAACAGCAGTTCGTCGGCCTTCTCGGTGGCCGTCTCGCCGTAGTTGCGGCTGACGGTGACGGTGATGTCGTCGGGCACCAGGGCGCCCTGCACGGTCTTCAGCCGCGCCAGGATCTGGTCGGCGACGATGACGGCGTTGGCGCCGCTGCGCTTGGCGAAGGCGAGTGTCACCATCGGCCGGCTCGTCAGTTCCCCGGACTCGCCGCGAACCAGCGTCCAGGTGCGATGCCCCGGCTCGGCGGCGCCGACCACGACGGTGGCGACGTCCTTGACGTAGACCGGCCGTCCGTCGCGCGACGTCAGCAGCAGCAGGCCGACGTCGGGTACGCCCTGCAGGGTCTGCCCGACCACCACCGGAATGTTGCGGTTGAGCTGGCGGAAGGCGCCGACCACGAACGAGCGGTTGGCGTTGACCAGCTTGTCGACGAACTGGTTGAGCGTGATGCCGTAGAGCGCCAGCCGTTCCGGATCGGGCTCGACGCGGATCTGGTTGGCGCTGCCGCCGACGATGTAGCTCAGCCCGACATCGTCGACCTTGACCAGCTCGTGCCGCAGCTCGTCGGCGATCTGGTAGAGGCCGTTGTCGGTCCAGCGCGCCGCCGCGGCGGGCTTGGGTTCGAGCGTGAGGGCCACGATCGCCACGTCATTGATGCCGCGACCGACGATCAGTGGCTCGGGAATGCCCTTGGGCAGGTCGACGATATTGGCCCGGATCTTCTCGTGGATGCGCAGCAGGGCGGTATCCTCCGACGTGCCGACGAAGAACCGCGCGGTGACCAGAACGGAGTCGTCCTGGGTGAAGGAGTAGACGTGCTCGACGCCGTTGATCGCCTTGACGATGGCCTCGAGCGGTTTGGTGATCAGCTCGATGGCGTCGCCGGCCTTGTAGCCGTTGGCGGTTACCAGGATGTCGACCATCGGCACGCTGATCTGCGGCTCCTCCTCGCGCGGCAGCGAAAGCAGCGCCAGCGTGCCCACCAGCACCGCGGCCACCAGGAAGAGCGGCGTCAGCGGCGAGGAGATCGAGGCCCGCGTCAGCGCGCCGGAAAGGCCGAGCTTCATGGCCGGGCCACCGGATCGCCCTCGTTGAGGCCCGACAGCACCTCGATGCCGCCGTCGACCGGCAGGCCAAGCTGGACCACGACCTCGGTGCCGTCCCGCAGCCTCACGTAGCTGACGCCGTAGCGCCGGTAGACGAGGTCGGCCGGAACGACCAGCGCGTCGCGCTTGCCGGTGGCGACATAGACCCGGGTCCGTTCGCCGGCGAAGAAGTCGCCCAGCCCGTCGACCTCGGCATCGGCGATCACCCGGCCCTGGTCGATCTGAGGGTAGACCAGCCGCACGCGGCCGCGGCGCAGCGTCTCCTGATCCTGCTGCTGCAGGCCGCGGGCGCCCACCAGGATCGTGTCGCCTGCCTTCATGAACCGGGCATGCCGCTCGGGCAGCTGCAGGCGCAGGATGTAGTTGTCGGCGGCCAGCGTGGCGATCGTTTCGCCGGCCAGCACGACGCTGCCGATGGACACCGGGACCTTGAGCACGCGTCCCGCGCCGGGCGCCAGGACGGCGCCCTCGGTCGACTGCTGCTCGACCACCTCGCGGTCGGAGCGCAGGGCCTGGAGGGTCCGCTCGGCGACGTCGAGGCGGGTGCGCGTCTGGTCGAGCTGGGCCTGCGGCACCGTGCCCGACGCCCGCAGCTGTTGCATGCGGTTGAAGTCGATCTGGGCCTGCTCGCGCGCCGCGCTCTGCGCCTGGATGCGCGATTCCAGCGCCTGGATCTGCAATGCGAGCTTGGGATCGACCACCAGGGCGATGCGGTCGCCGGCCGCGACCTGGTCGCCCTCGCGCACGGCCAGTGCCACGATGGTGCCGCCGATGCGGGCGCGGGCGCGCAGTTCGCGGACCGGCTCGACGGTGGCGATGACGGCCTTGCGGTCGTCGACCTGCTGGCGGGTCACGGCCTGCTGGGCGGCGGCGGGCTGGAGGACGCCGGCCAACAGCAGCAGGGCGGCGACGGTGTTGCGGATCATTCTGCGTTCCCTCGCGTGGCGTTCTTTCGTGTGGTGGGCTTGACAGATATATTAGCGATTACTAATTTAGCAACCGTGAATGTAGACGACCTTCGATCCCAGGCCGGGCGGGCGGCTTCCTTCCTGAAGTCGATCGCCAACGACCGCCGGCTGATCATCCTGTGCGAGCTCGTGAAGGGCGAGCGCACGGTCGGCGAACTCGAGGCCGTCGCGGGCCTCAGCCAGTCGGCGCTGTCGCAGCATCTTGCCAGGCTGCGTGCGGCGAAGCTGGTCAGGACCCGCCGGGAGTCGCAGTCGATCCACTATTCGCTGGCCGATGCCGGCGTGCGCCGGGTCATCGGCGTTCTGCACGATGTCTATTGTCGGCCGGCGCGTCGCCGCCGCTGACGGAAAAAGGAGGACACAATGTCGATCGATCGCGCCGTGATGGCGTTTGCGGGCGTCATGATCCTGGCCAGCCTTGCGCTCAGCCAGCTGCACAGTCCCTACTGGCTGCTGCTCACCGCCTTTGCCGGAGCAAATCTCCTGCAGGCCTCGTTCACGGGCTTCTGCCCGGCGGCCATGGTCTTCAAGCGCCTCGGCTGCAAGGCGGGCACCGCCTTCTCCTGACGGCACCCACCGGCCGGTCCGGCTGCGCCCGATGGAGCGGTTGCGATCCATCGATGCAGCATGGCCGGCGGTCGGCCGGTTTCCTTGATGCAGCGCAAGGCCCCGTGACGGGGCAGGGTGGAGTCTCTCGCCGAGATCGGAGGATGCCATGCCGAAGATCGTCGTCCTGGGTGCTGGAATCGGCGGAATCTCGATGGCGTACGAGCTGCGATCGGTTGTCGGCCGGCAGGCCGACATCACGGTCGTATCCGATTCCGAATGGTTCCATTTTGTGCCGTCCAATCCCTGGGTCGCCCTGCGTTGGCGCAAGCCCGAGGACATCAAGGTCCATCTGCCCGAGGTGCTGTCCCGGCTCGGCATCGGCTTCGATGCCGCCGGCGCGAGGCGCCTGCATCCGGCCGAGAGCGTCGTCGAACTCGGTGACGGCCGCAGGATTGCCTACGACTACCTGGTGATCGCGACCGGGCCGGCGCTCGCCTTCGACGAGATCCCGGGCCTGGGCCCCGACGCCAACACGCTGTCGATCTGCCATGTCGATCATGCGGGAGCCGCGGCGGTCCGCTGGGAGCGCTTCTGTGCCGATCCCGGCCCGCTGGTCATCGGCGCCGTGCAGGGCGCGTCCTGCTTCGGCCCGGCCTATGAATTCGCCCTGATGGCGAGCACCGACCTGCGCCGGCGCCGGATCCGCGACCGCGTGCCGATCACCTTCGTCACGGCCGAACCCTACATCGGCCATCTCGGCCTGGGCGGCGTCGGCGACACCAAGAGCCTGCTCGAATCGGTGCTGCGCGACCATGACATCCGGTGGGTGACCAGCGCCCGGGTCGACCGGGTCGAGCCCGATGCGGTCGCCTGCACGGAGATCGTGGCGGACGGCAAGCCGGGGCCGCAGCATCGCTTTCCGGCCAGGCTCGCCATGCTCATTCCGGCCTTCCGCGGCGTGCCCTGTCTCCTGGGCGACGACGGCAAGGGCCTGCCGGGCCTCGCCAATCCGCGCGGCTTCGTGCTGGTCGACAGGCACCAGCGCAACCCGGCGTACGGCAACATCTTCGCCGTGGGCGTCTGCATCGCCATCCCGCCCTACGAGCAGACGCCGGTGCCGGTCGGCGTTCCCAAGACCGGCTACATGATCGAGTCGATGGTGGCGGCCGTCGCCGAGAATATCGCCGTCCTGATCGGCGGCCGGCAGCCGGCGCGCGAGCCGACCTGGAACGCCGTCTGCCTGGCCGATTTCGGCAACGACGGCGTGGCCTTCGTCGCCCTGCCGCAGATCCCGCCGCGCAACGTCAACTGGTCGAGCCGCGGCTACTGGGTGCATGCCGCCAAGGTCGGCTTCGAGAAGTACTTCCTGCACAAGGTCCGCAGCGGCGCCAGCGAGCCGGGCTACGAGCGCCTGGTCATGAAGCTGCTGGGCATCAACCGCCTGCGCCCCGAGCCGGCCGCCGCCGCCCGGTCCGACGGCGGGGCCTGAAGGAGAGACTCCATGGCGTACTACATCAGCAAGACCCTTGCGCCCGGCTTCGACGAGGCGGTGCGCCGCACCACCGAGGCGCTGAAAGAGGAGGGCTTCGGCGTGCTCACCGAAATCGACGTTAAGGACACTTTGAAGAAGAAGATCGGCGTCGACTTCCGCCGCTACCGCATCCTGGGCGCCTGCAACCCGACGCTCGCCCACGAGGCGCTGCAGATCGAGGGCAACATCGGCACCATGCTGCCGTGCAACGTCGTGGTGCAGGAGGCGGCCGACGGCGGCATCGAGGTCGCCGCGATCGATCCGGTGGCCTCGATGA
Organism: Reyranella sp.; assembly: GCA_019745575.1. Lineage (GTDB taxonomy): Bacteria > Pseudomonadota > Alphaproteobacteria > Reyranellales > Reyranellaceae > Reyranella. Next base: position 31,417 of record JAIETA010000185.1, read on the forward strand.
TGGCAATCGACAATCCCCGCCTAAAACAGGCAGCCGAACAGGTTCGCGACAAGCTGCAGCGGGTCGTGTCGCGGCTTTGAGGGAGTGACGCTGGGGTTCTTCGTCCGGTGGGAAGTGGTTCCTCGCCCGCGAGATTCACCGGACTCGGCAAGCGTTTCGTGATCTCCCATCCTGCCGTCTCGACCATGCTGATCGGCTATTCGACGCTAGAACATCTCGACGAGGCGATCGCGGCGGTGAACAGGGGATCGTTGCCGGAGAAGATGTTGAAGAAGATTGGGTAGGGCGGGTTGCTAGAGTAACGCAAGCAATCGTTGTGTCTTCGAGGTAACTGACGAAGCTCAAATCGACTCACTGTCAATTGCTTCATAGATACGTACGCCGGCCGAGTAAGACAGCATAGCTATCGCTATCTGACTGCCATCATTGCGTATCGTATGGGCAGCACCCCTCGGCACGAACACGACATCGCCAGCTTTGAGAACATACTCCTCACCGTCAACGATAGATGTCGCCTGACCGGAAAGCAGCGCTATCGTTTCGTTGCAGTTTGGGTGACGATGGGTTGGACTTACGCATCCGGCGTAGATCGACATTCGGGCGACGCTTACACCGGCCCCCGGTACCAACCGGTCTTCCATCAACCAGCACATTGTGCCCCAGTTTTCTGCGCTGGCTTCTAGATGGCTAGTGCGATTTGGCGTCTGTAACGTTGATTGCATGTATTCCTCCTGCCGCGTGTCTCAACCTATATGACTGTGCAGCGTAGAAGGATCACATCGCGTTTCGAAGTGTTGCATTGCCGCCGTGCCGCCGCTGGCGTTCGACGACGAGGCGTCCGACGCCTACGGCGTTGTCGCGGCCGGCGCCGGCACTTCGCGCCGCAAGCTGCTCGGCCGCATGATCGCGGCCCAGGCGCTCGTCCATCGCGCCTCGCTGGTGACCATGAACGCCGGTGACTATGCCGACATTCCGGCGCCGACGTTGATGGCTTGGTAACCCTCTTCGAAATACTTCGGTGGCCGGTTAGAATATATGCCGGAGGGCGTGGGGATGGCGAAGCGCGTGACGAGGCGGGTGTGGGTCAAAGTCCTGTCGGCCGAGGAGAAGGCGGCCATCGGCGCGCGCTGCGAGCGGCTGATCGTCGAGACGCTGAAGCCGCGTTTCCTGCCCGAGATTCAGCCGACCAAGCTCAACTATCCCGTCGATCTGTCCGGCCGGTGGCGGGGCAGCAAGTACAGCTTCATCGTGCGCTTCCGTTCTGGTTGGCCTGACAATATGGGCGAGGAATTCGACGAAGCCTATGCCCGCATCGATCACGTCGAGGAGCGTCGGGACGAACTCCTCTTCGATGTGATGTGGCACCGGCACACCGGACAGTGGTGGCGCCGCCAGACTGCGTTGACGCTCGACGAGGCGCTGATCGAGGTCGAGAAAATGCTGCCGCCGATATGAAAACGCCAGGCCGCCGCCACTTCGACGTCGCGGCCTTGCGCACGCGGGCCGGCGAAAAGGTGTTCGCCCGGGGCGAGGAATATCATCGCGACGGTCAGGCGGAGGTTCTCGCCATCGAACGTGATCGCATTCTCGCCCAGGTCGCGGGCTCGGAAGACTACCGCACGGTGCTGACAGGACGAGGCAAGAGCATCGGCGGCGAATGCTCCTGTCCGGCCTTCAGCGACCGGGGCTTCTGCAAGCACATGGTCGCGGTGGCACTCACGGTCAACGAGGTGGGCCACGAGGCGCAGGCGGAAGCGCCCAACGCCCTCGATCGTATCCGGGCACACCTAAAGCAGAAGAGCGTCGATGCCCTGGTCGCCATGGTTGTCGATCTTGCCGAGCGCGACACGGCGCTGTTCCGCAAGTTGGATATTGCCGCCACCGCGGCGGCTCCGGGCGATGCCAAGGGCCTAGAAAAGCAGCTGCGGCGGGCGATCGACAGCGCTACCCGCACGCGCGGCTTTGTCGACTATGGCGCGGCAGAAGACTGGTCCGACAACGTGGACGCCGCCCTCGACGCCGTCGCCCCGCTCGCGACCGGCCGCCACGCCGCGCTGGCCATGAAGCTCGCCGTCCATGCCATCGACCGCATCGAGGGCGCGATCGAGGAGATCGACGATTCCGACGGCCATTGCGGTGCGCTGCTCGCACGGGCCGGCGAGATCCATCTGGCGGCCTGCCGCGCGGCCAAGCCCGATCCGGCCGAACTCGCGCGCGATCTCTTCGCCCGCGAACTGCACGGCCACGACGACACGTTTTTCAACGCCGTCGCGCGTTATGACGAGGTGCTGGGTGAGACGGGTCTCGCCGAGTACCGGCGCCTTGCCAGCGAAGCCTGGCAGGCCCTGCCGCCGCCCACGCGCAAGGGCGAAGGCGGCGAGGCGCCCTTCCGGCTCGTGCATGTCCTCGATTTCTTCGCCGAGCGCGACGGTGACGTCGAGGCGCGCATTGCGCTCCGCAGCCGGGACCTGTCCTCGCCGTGGGCCTATCTCAAGCTGGCGGAGTTCTGCCTCGCCCAGGGCCGCAAGGACGAGGCCTTGCGTCGGGCCGAGGAGGGCGTGTGGATGTTCGAGGACGGGCCGCCGGACGAACGGCTGGTGCTGTTCGTCGTCGACCTGCTCGCCAAGGCCGGCCGGAAGGACGATGCCGCCGCCCATCTGTGGAAAGCCTTCGAGAAGAAACCGGGCCTGCAACTCTACCGACGACTTCGCAAGCTCGGCGGGAAGGCCGCGTGCGATCGCGCTCTGTCGCAGCTCGATGATGCGCGGCTGGCCGCGGCCAAACCTCTTCAGCGCGACCAATCGGCGGCGATCCTCATCGAGATCCTGATCGAGGAGAAGCTGTTCGACGCGGCCTGGGCGGCTGTACGCAATCACAAAGGCGCGGCCCGCCATTTCGAGGGGCGCCTTGCCGAGGCGAGCGAGAAGACGCATCCGAACGAGGCGCTCGCGGTCTATGCCAGGCAGGTCGAATTTCACGTCGGGGTGGGTGGCAAGCCGAGCTACGAGACGGCCCGCCGGCTGATCGCGCGCATGGCCGGGCTGCGCGACGCCGCCGGCCAGGCGGCCTATATTGCGGCGCTCAAGGAGCGGCACCGGCTGAAACGCAATTTCATGAAGCTGCTGGGGTGACGCCATGCGGCGTGCCGAGATCGACGAACAGAACGCCCGTCTGCTGCGGCAGCAGCACCTGTTCCGCAGGACCGCCGACGTGGTGACGGACGCCTTCGCGACCTTTCCGGAGGTGCGCGCCGTCGCCGTCATCGGCTCCGTCGCCAAAAAACTGTGGAAGGAGGTGCCGCGCTTTCGCGCGTTCCGCCGCGCGCGCATCGAGGTCTGGCACGAATGCAAGGATCTCGACCTGGCGGTCTGGCTCGACTCCCAGGACCGGCTGGGGGCGCTGCGCCGCGCCCTCGTGCTGGCCCTGAAAGACGCCCTGGCGGCGGGAACCGGCATCAGCGTCGCCGACCATCAGGTGGACGTCTTCCTGTTCGAGCCGGGAAGCGACCGCTATCTCGGCCGGCTCTGCCACTACAACAGCTGTCCGAAGGACAAGCCCGCCTGCGACGTGCCCGGCTGCGGCGCGATCCCGTTCAACAAGCGCGTCGACGGCTTCGAACCAGATGCCGATATCCTCGCCCCGGCGGCCCGGGCGATGCTCTATGTCCGGGGCGAGGGGCGGCTGCGGTCGGCCCTCGACCTGCCGTCGGCCGGGGGCTGAGGAGAGGGGCGTTCTGGCGGGGGGTGGGTCCCAGCTCGGACCGGGCCGACCCCGGTCAAGTCGGGGGACCGGACGGTCGGATTGCCGGTGCCGCTCAAGGTCGCCGACGCCGGATCGACGGCGGCGCTCGCCTTGCAGGAAACGCAACGGTGCCATGCGAAATAAATTCAGCGGATTCCGCAGGATCCATGCTATCTTTCTGTCAGGCTGGCGCCACCCGCGTCGGCCTTTTCTTCGGCCATACCCGCCCGGCGCGCCCGCCGGGTCAACGCCTTCGAGGCCCAGGGGAGGTCCCGCGGTCTTGCCCATACCGGGTACTGAACCGTGAGTAGCAAGCACAAGGACATCCCCGCCGATGACCGTCCGGCAGAGGGTGGACCGCGATGCGGGCAACGCATCCCAAAGCCGAATTGTGACAGTCGTCTGCGGCCGCCCGAGGCGGGGCCGCAGGGTCAGATTCTCGCGAGGGCCCAGGTGGGCGCTCGGCCTGTGTCACAACATTTGTCTCAACTTGGTGTGACACTTTTAGGTGTGACAGAAGCGCGTCAGGACCGTCCCGTCGCCGGCGGCACGGCGCGGAACGGGCCGTTCAGGCGGTCGCGGTAGACGCCGACGCCTTCCATGACCCGCTGCACGTAATTGCGCGTTTCGCGGAACGGGATCATTTCGATCCAGTCGACCATGTCGATCCGGCCGGCGCGCGGGTCGCCGATCGTCTCCAGCCAGCGCGCCACCCGGTTGGGGCCGGCATTGTAGGCGGCGAGCGCGATCTCGTAGGAGCCGCCGAAGCGTTGCAGCATCTCGGCCATGTACTGGCTGCCGAGCTGGACGTTGTAGGCGGGATCGCGCGTCAGCTTGTCCTGGACGAAGGGCACGCCCGCGCGGCCGGCGACGTCGCGCGCCGTGCCGGGCAGCAGCTGCATCAGGCCCAAGGCACCCGAGGTCGAGACGGCGGCGGCGTTAAAAGAGCTTTCCTGGCGGGTGAGGGCGAGCGCCAGCGCCCGCTCGATCGAGCCGGTGGCGCCGAGATCGACCACCGGGAAGGCGGCATCGAACAGGGTGACGCCGTTCTCGACGCCGCGCCGCGCGATGGTGAGCGCCACGTCGGGCCGCCGCAGCTCGACAGCGAGCTGGGCCAGCAGCGCCGTCTCGCCCGGCGCCGTGACCATGCGGGCGAGACGCAGCAGGAACAGCCGGGCGCGGTCGCTGTCGCCGGCCTGGCCGAGATAGCGCGCCACGGTCACCAGTTCGCGGCCGCCGAGCGTCTGGCGGTCGGCGGCGCTGGCCGCGGGATCGCTCGGCAGTTGCGCGGCGCCGCCCGGCAGCTTGCGCGCGGCGAGCTGGCCGTAAAACGTCTGGCCGAAGCCCGCGGCGCGGCCGTACCACTCGTTGGCGTCCTTGGCGCGCCCCGCCGTCTCGTGGCTGCGGCCCAGCCAATAGGCGGCGCGGCTCTTCGAGATGGCGGTCGAAACGCCGTCGTAGAGCGTCTGAAAATGCTTTTGGCCGTCGGCCGGCTTCTTGAGGTGGCGGAGCGCAATCCAGCCGGCCAGGAACTCGGCGTCGGCGAAGGCCGCGCCCCGGGTCAGGCCGTGCGCGGCGGCCACGGCATAGGCATCGGCGGCGCGGTTGGCGGCTAGAAGGTCGCGCGCGAGCTGGATGCGTTCGTTCGACCAGGAGTCGGCCTGGTTGGCCGCCAGGTTGGCGGGGAGGTTGGCGGGCGGGCCGGCCATGACCGACTTTGCCTCGTCGAGATTGCCGGTGCGCCGCGCCCACTGCGCGCGTTCCAGCCGCAGGGTCGGCTCGTTGAGGCGGGCGGCGGGAACGCCGCGCAGCACGGTCGGCACGTCGGCGGCGCGCGTGGCCATGGCGAGGCGGGCCTCGGCCACCGGCTGATAGTCGGGCGGCAGCTTGGCCAGCAGCTCGCGCGCCACCTGCGGACGGCCCTCGCGCAGGATGCGGTCGAAGCGCGCGATATAGTCCGGCCCGCTCAGCAGATGACCATAACGATTCAGGAACTCGGTCTCGTCGGCGGGCCGGAAGGTGGCGTTCTGCCAGCTGTCGCGCGCGAACTTGGCGACGTCGTTCGGGCTCGCGCTCGCCGCCGCCTCCAGCCGGCGCAGGTGGCCGGTGCTGGTGAGCGGCGGGAAGGCGGTGAAGTAGCGGAAGGCCTCGCCCGCCGGCGTGTCCGGTCCCAGCCGCTCCTCGGCCTGGCGGCGCAGCACTTCCGGCTCGGGCCAGTCGGGGCTGTCGCGCAGGAATTGCCAGGTCGCGGCGAAGCCCGCGTCGGCCTTGGGCGCGCTGCGCAGGATGCTCCACTCGATCGTGCGGGTGAGCAGGGGATTGCGGAAGTTGGCCACCATCGCCCGCGCATCGGCCCAGCGGCCTTCGTCGACGGCTTTCAGG
>JAIETA010000138.1 GCA_019745575.1 Reyranella sp.
CCCGGCGCCTCGTCGGTGCCGGCCAGCAGCGAGCCGATCATGGCGCAGTCGGCGCCGGCGGCGATCGCCTTGGCGAGGTCGCCGGAATATTTTATGCCGCCGTCGCCGATCGCCGGCACGCCGGCGGCGCGGCAGGCTTCCACCGCCTCGATGATCGCCGTGAGCTGCGGCACGCCGACGCCCGCCACCATGCGCGTGGTGCAGATCGAGCCGGGGCCGATGCCCACCTTCACGGCATCGGCGCCGGCATCGATCAGGGCCTGCGCACCCTCGCGGGTGGCGACGTTGCCGGCCATGACCTGGGTGTAGTTGCTGAGCTTTTTTACGCGCGCCACGGCCTCGAGCACGCCGCGCGAGTGGCCGTGCGCGGTGTCGACCACGATGACGTCGACGTCGGCATCGATCAGCAGCTGGGCGCGGCGCAGCCCGTCCTCGCCGACGCCGGTGGCGGCGGCGGCGCGCAGGCGGCCCTTCTCGTCCTTGCTGGCGCCGGGGAACTTGTTGGCCTTCTCGATGTCCTTGACCGTGATCAGGCCGATGCAGCGGTAGGCGTCGTCGACCACCAGCAGCTTCTCGATGCGATACTGGTGCAGCAGCCGCTTGGCCTCCTCCTTGGTGGCGCCTTCGCGCACCGTGATGAGGCGGTCCTTGGTCATCAGCGCGCTGGCCGGCGTGGCGTTGTCGGTGGCGAAGCGGACGTCGCGGTTGGTGAGGATGCCGGCCAGCTTGCCGGAGCCGCGCTCGACCACCGGGATGCCCGAGATCTGGTGGGCGGCCATGAGGCCCAACGCGTCGGCCAGCGTCTGGTCGGGGTGGATGGTGACCGGGTTGACCACCATGCCCGATTCGAATTTCTTGACCTTGCGCACCTCGTTGGCCTGCTCCTCGGCCTCGAAGTTCTTGTGGATGACGCCGATGCCGCCGGCCTGGGCCATGGCGATCGCCATCGCCGCCTCGGTCACGGTGTCCATCGCCGCCGACATCAGCGGGATGCCGAGGTCGATGGTGCGCGTCAGGCGGGTTCGGGTGTCGGTTTGGGAGGGCAGGACCGCCGAGGCGGCGGGCTTCAGGAGGACGTCGTCGAAGGTGAGCGCTTCCTGAATCTGCATGCCAACCTCCGCGAGAGGTGAAAAAAAGCGGCCCCTCGATCGGTCAGCGCGGGGTCGCCGGGTTGGCGCGTCCTTATACACGATACCGCGGCCAAGCCAAGCGCGGCCGCGCAACGCCTTGTGCACAGGCCCCGCTCGCCTCTGGTGACGTCACATTGCTCGATTCCAGCGCCACGTGACGCAAGATTGCGCCGCTGGATGTGCCGGAGAAACAGAAGTACGCCGCAATCCTGGCCTTCGGTCCGCGACGGCCACCGGGGCGCCGCCGCCCGCGCCCGGCCGGCCGCAACATATTGTGGTCGCGGCGGCAGCGGATTTGTTGCAGAAATGGCGCCGTTCACAGCTTTGCCGGCAGTTCAGCGTAGATCTCGCGAGTCAAAAATGAAGACAAGGCCCGGTCGGTCGACCCTTGAGAAGCTCGGGGGAGCTGCAAAAAATTTCGCGATGCTGGCCGGCGTGCTGCTGCTGTGCGCCGGCCTGATCGAACTCTACACAAGGCATGTCATCGATGACGGCGTGCTCTACGAGCTCGAAATGTGGAAGTACGCGCGCGACGTGAAGGTCCGCGACCTCCAGCCGGACCTCGGTCACCGCCATCACCCCAATCGCGAAGCCGAGCTCATGGGCACCACCGTGCGGACCAATGCCATGGGCTTCCGCGGTCCTGAGATCGCGACGATGGCCAAAGACGGCGTCGCCCGCATCGCCTTCGTCGGCGACTCGATCACGCTTGGCTGGGGCGTGGCGGAACAGGAGACCTTCTCCCACCGGGTCGTGGCCGAGCTGGTCCGTCGCGGCCGGAAAGTCGACGGCTTCAACCTGGGCGTCGGCAATCTCAACACGACCCAGGAGCTGGCGCTGTTCCGCAAGGCCGGCGAGAGCCTGCGGCCCGACATCATCGTGCTGTCCTATTTCATCAACGACGCGGAGCCGATGCCCAGCTATCCGCGCGAGAGCTGGCTCATGCTGAATTCAGCGGCCTGGGTCGTGTTGTCGTATCGCATCGACCTGCTGCTGCGACAGTTCGGCGGCCTGCCGGACTGGAAAAAATACTACCGTGACCTCTACGCCCCCGATGCGGCCGGCTGGAAGAAGTCGGAGCAGGCCATCGCCGGCTTTGCGCAGGTCGCCCGCGACATCGGCGCCCAGCTCATCGTGTTCAACGTCCCGGAGCTGCGCGAACTGAAGCCTTACCCGTTCGCCGACGTGACCGCCAAGGTCCGCACCGCCGTGGAAGGCCAAGGGGTGCGCTTCGTCGACCTGCTGCCCACGGTCGAGGCGCTCGATCCGTCGACCCTGTGGGTCACCGTGCCCGACCCGCACCCCAATGGCCGGGCAAACGACGCCTTCGCCCGCCAGATGACGACGGACATCCTGCCGCTGCTCGACCGGCTGTGCGCGGCCCGGGCGAAAGGCTGCTAGCTCGCCTTGCAGTCGAACTTGATGTGCCGCGGCGGCGTCTTGAACGCGGGGTGACTCTCGCCCATGGCCGGTACCGGCTTCGGCCACACGCCGCTGGCCAGACGCTTCTCGATGATGGGAACGAGTTGCAGGAAAACGATCCAGGCCCGCAATCTCACCCCTTGCGGCGTGTTGTGCACGGCGTCGCTGAACAGCTCGGGGTCGTGCGGCATCAGGCCCGCCACGTCGATGAAGGGCAGGCCGTGCGTGGCGGCATACTTCTTGAAGACGCGGTTCTCGAAATCCGTCAGCCGTTGGAGGTCGCGGTAGCGATACGGGAAATAGGTGACGTTCAGGCCCTCGATGATGGGCTTGTGACGGCCGGCGTTCAGCACCAGCCCGTCCTTGGCCATCCAGTGGAACGACGCTACCGCCAGTTCGCCATCGACCTTGGCGAGATCGGCGCGGATGGCATCGAGGTCGGCCATGATGGTGTTGAGGTTGACCGGCAGGTCGGAGCGCTTGAGGTCGGGGTCGAACTCGTCCAGCCCCGCCGGCCAGCTGATCTCGTAGGGCGGCTTGGGCCACTCCGGGATGTCCACGAAGCCCTCGGCCCGCCGCGCCAGCGCGGAGTGATCGGCGAGATCGCGCAGCCAGCGCGAGACCGCGCCGCCCGGCCGCGGCACGGCCTTCGGCACGTCCTTGACGACCGTCGACAGCTGCAGCTGATTGCCGCCTTCGTAGTACACGACCAGGTCGGGCCGCAACGCGGCCACCTCGTGGCGGACGATCGCGGCGATGTCCGTCGAGCCCACGCTCTCGCGCGCGGCGTTGAGCACCTCGAAGCGGAGGTCGAGCCCGCGTGCCGCCGCCCAGCGGTTGAGCCAGTTGCCGATGAATTCCGGTCCTGAAGAAGGATAGCTGTGGATTTCCGCGGTCGTCGAAGCGCCGACGAAGACGATGCGGACCGTCCTGGGCGAACGCGCGAACGGCACCGGCGGCCCGCGCCATCCGAAGTCGTTCGTCACCAGGCCGATGGGAGTCGTGGCATTCGGCAGGAAGCGGAACGTGGGACGCTCGGCACCGGTCGGCGGATCGTAGACGAAGAGCTGTCCGGGCGCGCTCTTGGCAAGCACGTGCTGGCACGGATCGCCGATGAACGCCGCATTCCACGCCTTGAACATGTCCCAGCGCATGAAAAGGCCGCCGTTCGCACCTGGCGGCGCCCGATCCCTCTGCATCCGGCGATCGAGCGCGACCCACTCCTCGGGGGGCTTGGTCCGGTTGGGCAGCGGCGGCGGGTCGGTGGCGAACAGGTCGCGTGACACGCCGTCGACCCGCGGCAGGCCGTCGAGGTAGCGGGCGGTCGTATCGGTGCCAAGCGTTCCGCCGACCGGTGGCAGGTTCCAGGAAAACAGCGGCAGACCATCGACCGCCCGCATGGCGACTTCGGCGGCAGCAAGACAGAACACGCCCGACACCAGGGCCAGCAGCGCGTTGCCCAAGAACTTCTTCATCACCCACATCCGGAAAGCCACGCTTGGACGCTTCTTGTATTGCAACCGGCGTTTGCCGCGACCAGTGGGAAAAAGTGTCGCGCGTTAGCGTCGCTTAGCCGCGAAAGCCGGTGCCCACGACGTACATTTCCGCCGAATCGGCGCGGCTTGCCTCCGGCTTGACGTGCCGGACCTTGGCGAAATCCTTCTTCAGCCGGTCGAGCAGGGTGCGTTCGGTGCCGCCGCGCAGCACCTTGGCGACGAAGGCGCCGCCGGGCCTCAGCACCTGGCGGGCGAAATCGTGCGCCGCCTCGGCCAGCCCCATGATGCGCAGGTGATCGGTCTGCGGATCGCCGGTCGCCGCCGCCGCCATGTCGCTCAGCACGACATCGGCGGGCCCTTCCAGCAACCGCGTCAGAAGCGACGGCGCGTCCTCGTCATAAAAGTCCTTCTCGAGCACTTCGGCGCCCGGGATCGGCTCGACCGGCGCGATGTCGATGCCGATGACGATACCGCCGCCCTTGCCCTGCTTGACCCTTTCGACCGCGACCTGCGTCCAGCCGCCGGGCGCCGCGCCGAGATCCACCACCCGCCCGCCGGGCCGCAGGAAACGGAACTGGTCGTCGAGCTGCAGAAGCTTGAAGGCGGCGCGCGAGCGATAGCCGCGCTTCTTGGCCTCCGCGACATAGGGGTCGTTGAGCTGGCGCTGCAGCCAGCGCTGCGACGACACGGTGCGCCCGCGTGCCGTCTTCACCCGAACGGTGGCGCGCCGGCCCGTCGGCAGGCTGCCGGGCGGCCGGCTGCCCTTGGAGCTGCGGGCCACGGTCTCAGGCGCCTTGCCGGCAGAGAGGATCGGCGTCGCGATCGGCCTGGCGCATCAGTTCCATCAGCACGCCCTCGCGCAAACCGCGATCGGCAACGCGGACGACGGGCGCGGCCCACTGCCGGCAAACCGCCTCGAGGATCGCGCCGCCGGCCAGGGCGAGGTCGGCACGGTCGTCGCCGATGCACGGCAGGCCCGTCAGTTCGGCGACTGACAGCGCCGAGATCTGCTCGCAGATGCGCAGGATCGAGTCGCGGCCGATGCGCGAGCCGTCGACCAGCGCGCGGTTGTAGCGCTTGAGACCGAGATGATGGGCGCTGACCGTGGTCACCGTCCCCGACGCGCCGACCATCTGCACGTCGCCGCGGGCAATCGCGGCGCCAATGCCATGCCTGACGCAAAAGGGGCGCAGGTCGGCCCGGATGCGTTCGACCATGTCGTCGTAGCAGGCGCGGCCGACCGGCCGCTCGCGCGGCAGGGTGCCCACGCAGGACTCGGTGAGCGTCACCACTCCCCAGGGCACGGATGTCATATCGATCAGCTCCGTCGCCACGCCGCCCGGGCGACCTTCGGAACTTCGCACGCGAATCCAGCTCACCTCGGTCGAGCCGCCGCCGATATCGATCATCAGGCCAAAGGGAATTTCCGGATCGAGCAGGTCCTCGCAACTCGCCAGCGCAAGTCGCGCTTCCTCCGATGGCGGAATGACGTCGAAGTGGAGCCCGGTGCGCTGCTCCACCATCGACAGGAAGTCCTCGCCATTGCAGGCGCGCCGGCAGGCCTCGGTGGCGATGTGACGCGCGCGCGTCACGCGGTTGCGCGCGATCTTCGCCGCACAGACGTCGAGCGCGCCCAGGGTGCGCTCGATCGCGTCGCCGCACAGCACCCCGCTCAGCGCCACGCCTTCGCCCAGCCGGACCGGCCGGGAATAGGCGTCGATGACGTCGAAACCGTCAATCGATGCCCGCGCCACCAGAAGCCGGCAATTGTTGGTGCCGAGATCGATGGCGGCGAAAGTGTGCGCGAAACGGCCGCTGTGCCAGCCTCCCGATGCCTTGGATTCCCCGGCCATGCCAAAACTCTTTCCTTGGCCGGATGCTACCCGAGGACCGGGCCGGGCGCGAGGCCCGCTTGCCAAGCAGCCCCGCCGTCGCTAAATCCAGCCGCCGGCCCGCCCTTGTGAGGGCAATTGGGGGATAGTTTAACGGTAGAACAATCGGCTCTGACCCGATTAGTCTAGGTTCGAATCCTGGTCCCCCAGCCAGCCCACCTCCCCTCCCTGCGCCGGTTCCCTTCCACCATGCTGCACGGCGGCCCCGCTCAGGGCATGACCAGCCGGCCAGAAAGCTGATGCGGGAAATCGGCCGACCTGCGAGAAAAGGCCTCGAATGAACCGGACTGTCTCCGTCATCGGACTAGGGTATGTCGGCCTGCCGGCGGCCATTGGCTTTGCCCGGGCCGGCATGGCGGTGGTGGGCTTCGACATCGATGCCCGCCGCATCGCCGAGCTGGCGGGCGGCCTCGACCGCACCGGCGAGGTCGATGCCGACGCGCTGCGGGGCTCCGGCGTCCGCTTTTCGTCGACGGCCGAGGACCTGCGCGCCTGCGACTTCCACGTCGTCACCGTGCCGACACCGATCGACGCCAGCAAGCAGCCCGATCTCGAACCGCTCCGGCGCGCCTCGGCCACGATCGGCGGGGTGCTGAAGCGCGGCGACATCGTGGTTTACGAATCGACCGTTTACCCCGGTGTCACCGAAGACGTCTGTATCCCGGTGCTCGAAAGCGCCTCAGGGCTCAAGTGGAAAGCCGACTTCAACGTCGGCTACTCACCCGAGCGTATCAACCCCGGCGACCGCGAACGGCGATTCGAGAACATCCTCAAGGTCGTCTCGGCCGACACGCCGCAAACCCTCGACATCGTCGACGCGACCTACCGCCGGGCTGTCACCGCGGGAACGCATCGCGCTCCCACAATCAAGGTCGCGGAATTCGCCAAGGTGCTGGAGAACACCCAGCGCGACGTTAACATCGCCCTGATCAACGAGATCGCCTTGATCTGCGACCGGCTCGACGTCGACACCCAGGACGTTCTTCGAGCCGCCGGCACCAAGTGGAATTTCCTGCCCTTTCGGCCGGGTCTCGTCGGCGGCCACTGCATCGGCGTCGATCCGTTCTATATCGCGCACAAGGCCGAGGCCGTCGGCTACCATCCTCACGTCATACAGTCGGGCCGGCGGGTCAACGACAGCATGGGCTTCTACGTCGCCAACCGCGTGGCGCGCAGCATCATGCGCCACCACGGCAACGGCCGGCCGTTGGTCACCGTGCTGGGCGTCACCTTCAAGGAGAACGTCCCCGACATCCGCAACACGCGCGTGATCGACATCGTGCACGAGCTGAGCGAATTCGGGATATCGGTCCAGTTGCACGACCCGATGGCCGATGGCGAACTCCTGAAGGAGGAGTACGGTCTGTCGCTGACGCCCGTGGACGGCCTGAAGCCCGCCGACGCCGTCGTGTTGGCGGTCGCCCACAGCAGCTACCGCGATCGCGGCTGGGGTCTCGTGCGGCCTTTGCTGAAGCAGGGCGGCGGCTTTGTCGCCGACATTCCCGCCTTGCTCGACCGGACGGCGACACCGCCCGACGTCACCCTCTGGCGGCTTTGACGCGGCGGCCGGCGCCGCCGGCCTACTTCTTGGACGCGAGCTTCAGGGCCGGACGTGACGCATTGGAAGCCGGCTGATCGCCGCCGCTGCCGTAGTAGCCACGGTAGCGCGAGTAGTAGTCGCCGTGGTCGCCGTAGCCGTAGCGGGCATGCTTGGACAGGTTGACCCGGTTGATCACCACGCCGACATGGCTGGTCACGTTCAGCAGGGCGGCCAGCGCCGTCTTCACGACCTCGCGCGGCGTCTTCGCCCACTGGACGATGAAAACCGTGTAATCGGCCAGACGAGCGATGATGCGGGCATCGGACACCGCCATGACCGGAGGACCATCGAGCATCACCAGGTCGTAGCGTTCGGCGAACGTCGCCAACGCCGCCTTCATGGCATGCGACTCGAGGATTTCCGGCGCATTCGGCGTATTGGGTCGCGCGCAGATGTAGTCGACGCCCGAGATGTCGTGCCGCCGGATGCACTCCTCGAGAGTCTTCAGTCCCATGAGGTATTCGTCGATCGTGCCGCCGCGGTCGTTCAGGCCGAGCGCGACCGACATACGCGCCTGACGCAAGTCTAGGTCGACGATCAGAACGCGGCGCGACGTGTTCATTTTGGTCAGCAGGCCGCCCAGCGACGCCACGAATGTCGTCTTGCCTTCGCTGGGCGTCGACGAGGTGATGGCGATGACTCGCGGCGGCCGATCGAGGCTGCCCAGACTGATCGCCGTGAAGACCGCGCGCATCGCTTCCGCGGCAGGCGAGGTCGTGTTGGCGAGGACGTGCGCCACCACGTTCGAGCGAACGCTGGCAGCCCCCTTGACCTCCGGCACCATGCCGAGGACGGCGACGCCCGTCGCCTCCTCGATCTGGCTGGCCGAGCGGAAGACCCGATCGAGCTTCTCGGCGGCGACCGCGCCGGCGACGCCCAACAGGCAGCCGACCAGGAAGGCCGCCATCAGGCTTGACCGATAGTTCGGCGACGAGGGCGTCCCCGACGGCGAGGCGTAGCTCAGGATACGCGCGTCGGCACGCTGGATGTCCTGCTGCTCGCGCAGTTCCTTGAAACGGTTGAGAAAGCTCTCGTAGAGCGCCCGGTTGGACTGGGCCTCGCGCTCGAGTTGCTTTTGTTCCGCCTCGTACTGGCTGGCGGTGCCAGACACGACCGACGCCTTGTCAACCAGTTCCTTGAGCTCTTCTTCCTCAGAGACTGCCGCGTCGAGTTCGGCACGAACGGCCAGGGTGATACGCTGCGTCTCGACGATGAACCGCGCGCGCACCGCGGCAAGTTCGCTCCGCACCTGGATCAGCTTGGGATGGTTGTCGCCCAGCAGGGATGCGAGTTCGGCGGACTTGCGGCTGAGGTCCACGTCCTGGATGCGTAGCGCGCTCAGGCCGGCATTGGCCGCGACCTCGGGAATGTTGGCCAGCTCGCTGGGATTGAGGCTCGCCTTGCTGAGCGCCACCAGTCGGCCTTCGCGCTCGATGCGCCTGCCGCGGGCGGCGGTATAGCGACCATTGAGGTCGCTCAGGGTCTGCGTGGAAACCGCGCCCTCCGGGCTGCCGGCGAGGCCCTTGTCGCGCCGATAGGCGGCAACGGCCTCCTCCGCGACCTGGAGATTGCGCCTGAGTTCGGCGAGACGCTGTTCCAGCCACTCGGTTGCGCGCCGGTTGGCCTCGTTCTTTGTGTCGACCTGGTCAGCCAGATAAGCCTCGGCCACGGCATTGGCGATCCGCGCCGACATCGTGCCGTCCGGGCTTTCCGACGTCACGATGATGACGAAGGTGCGGCCGAGCAATGTGGCGCTGAGACCCGACGCGACGGCACCAATGGCGGCCTGGCGCTGCGGATCGGCCTGCTCGACGGTGCGGCCGGTGCGTACCGGCGCCGACTGCTGGGGCGGAGGCGGCGGTGCGAGCAACGAGGCGATGCCTGAACTCCACAGCTCGCGGATGGGCGCCAACGCATTGTCGATGAAGCCCGGCGGCTTGGTGCCGTTGAAGTCGGGGTTTGTCGCGAGGCCCAGCTTGTCGACGACGCGGCCGACCAGGAATTCAGACTTGATGACCTCGAGTTCGCTCTGGATGGCGCCCATGTTGAGCGTGTCGACACCGGACAGCGCCGCTTCGGTGCTCAGGACCTTGAACGTCCTGGTATCCAGCATGATGCGCGACGACGCCTTGTAGAGCGGCGTTGCCTGGGCGACCATCAGCGCCATTACGGCAGCAGCGATCACGCCGCAACCGATGATCAGCGCCTTGCGGCGGTTGACCAGACGCAGCCACTCCCACAGCTCGTTCGGCGCCTCCATCGGACGCACAGGTGCCGTCGTCGCCCGATCGGCGATGGGAGAACTACGGCCGCCCGACGGTTCCTCAACCATCTGCTCTGCTTTCTGAAACGATGCCATCCCAACTCACTTCGCGGCTGATCCGCTCGCGTCAACACCCCGATGGTCCTCCTGCCCGGCATCTCCCACAACGCCGAACCGAAAGTCTCTTTACTCAACTCTACCCGACGCCCGCACCGTCGCCGCTGCCCCCCAAGGCAGCGGCGGCTGCCGCTAGAACCAACGTTCCGGGACAAATATGACGTCCCCGGGGCCGACCGGGGTATCCTCGGTAACAGTCTCTTCTTCTCCGGCCGTCGAATTGAACCGCTTGACCGTAATCCGCGTCTTCGAAGCGCGGCGCGTGTAGCCGCCGGCGATCGTCACAGCCTGAACGACATTGATGCCGGACACATAGGGAAACGGACCCGGCCGACTCACTTCGCCGTGGATGTAGAAAGGTCGGCGCGCGGTCAGATCGACCGTCAGCTTCGGATTGCGCAACAGGCCGTCGGCCCGGTAGCGGTCCCGCAGCATCGCCTCGATCTCGGCGGTGGTCATGCCGACGACGGAGACGCGCCCGGCCATCCGTGGTGCGATCACGCCCGTCGAGTCGACTTCGTAGTCGCCGGACAGCTCGGTGTCGGACAGCACGACGACGCGCACCTTGTCGCCCGGCGCCACCCGGTACTCGCCCATGCGCACCGTCTGGGTGACCTGCGAGGGCTGCTGCAGCGTCTTGGTGGACATCGGCGGCTGCGGATCGCAGGCGCCGAGCGCCAGCAGCGCGCCGAGAGCCCACACCAGGAGGCTCGAGCGGCGCCCGCGGACGCCACGCTGCCGGGAAAAAAGGGAAGACACGTTCGTCACCACGTCACCGCGCAGCCGTCAGCCGAATTGAGAACATGTTGCGCGTAAAGGACGGTCCGCCGGCGGCAACGTCGGTCGACCATCCCTGCGTATACTCGTAGAGCGGGCCGATCATGACCTGCGGCCGCAGCGAATACATGACGCCGATCGAGCCCTTCACGAAATAGTCGGTGCGCGGATTCACGTTGGGCACGCCGAATGCGGGCGTGTAGTCGGCGCTGTTGTAGGAGGCGCCACCAACGGCCTGCCACGGGCCGTGGACATTGTAGGTGAAGTCCGCGCCGATCGCCGTGTTGATGAAGTTCTGGTAGTTCGTCAGCGCCGACTCGTTGATGCTCCGCAGGATCTGCGGGCGTATCGTGAGCGGCTCATAGCCGTTCCAGGTTCCGGTGAGGCCGAACACCGAAGTTCCCGTGGTCGTGCCGTCGTAGATGTAGGACAGGCTTTGGAAGCCGACGAAGCCCTCGAGCATCGACTTCTCGCTGAGCCTCGTCGTTGCTCCGAAATTCACGCCCCAACTGCGCGAATCGCGCTGCTGCCCCGCGATATTGATCTGCTGGACGTAGATGCGCTGATTGAGGGTGGGTGCGATGAAGACCGAGGTGTCGTCGGTGATCTCGTAGCCGAGGCGGATCCGTTCGTCGAACTCGGTGCGGTCGCGGCTTAAGCCCGGCAGGCCGAGCGACGTGATCGTGCTGAAGTCGTAGTACCAGTAGCGCGTCGCCGCGCCGGTCAGCTGGTAGAAGAACCGGTTGAAGCGCTGGTAGAAATTGATCTCGATCGGCAGCGTATCAGCCACCGTCGGCGCCTGCGCGAACGCCACGTTGGGCGTTCCCAGTGCCTCGGTGCTCCGCCGGTAGGCGATCAGGCCGGTCGCATAGATGTTATCGCGGATGTCGAGCTTGCCCGACACCTGCAGGCCGTAGTTCACGAAATTCTGGGTGGGCGCGCTGGTGTAGAAGCCGAAGCCGCCGGTCGCCAGCAGGCTGATCGAATGGTTCAGCCACATCGACTTGAGTTCCAGCCGCGGCTGGATCGTCGTGAACGGAGATCCTACGGGCGGCGTCGTCGCCGGCGACGAGGCGAAGACGTTGTCGTCAAAGCCCTGCATCAGGGCGATGCTGGGATAGAGCGTGAAGGCGCCCAGCGTCGTTCCAAGTTCGTCGCCCAGAACCCGCTGCTCCGGCACCGGCAGCAGATCGGCCGGCGATATCTCAAGCTCTTCGATGGTCTGCAGGGCGGGCGTCGGCGTCTCGATCTGGGCCTCCGCGCCCGACACGACACAGGACAGCAGGACCCACCCGAGGACCGGCGACCACAGTAGTTGCGAGCGATTCGCATTTATTGCCATCGGAACTGCTGTCCAACCCGGTATCGGCCCGAGGGTGGGCTGAAAGAAAAATGGGGCGGCCTGAACTATCAAGTGCAGCTAGCGCAATTCTGCGGCGGCGGCGGAAACACAGTCGGCGGCAGCGGGCCCGGATTCGGAAAGAACACTGTCGGCGGCCCCGACACGACCGGCGGCGGAGTCGGCGCACTTGGCGGCGTCGACGGCGGCGGAGCAATCGTGTTCACGACATTTGCGATCGCCTCCGAGCTGGGCGGAGTCGTGCCCCCCAGGAACTGCGCCAGGAGCTGGTTGAGGGTCGTGACGTTGCCAGGAAGCAAGCCCGGCGGCGGCGGCGGCAAGGCGCCCTGTGCCGCCGGCGGCGGCGCCGGCGGCAGGGCAACATTCTGGATCGGGCCGGCGCCCTGAAGAGGCCCCGAACCCTGCAACGGACCGGAGCCCTGAAGGGGACCCGACCCTTGCAGCGGACCAGCACCCTGGAGTGGGCCGGCACCCTGCAACGGGCCGGCGCCCTGGAGTGGGCCGGCGCCTTGCAGTGGACCGGCGCCCTGAAGCGGACCGGCTCCCTGCTGCGGCCCCTGCTGCGGGCCTTGCCCCTCTTGCTGCTGCTGAGCGACCTGCTGGCCATCGACCTGCGGCGGAAAGCTCTGCGCGCCGGCGGCGCTCGCATAGAGCAAGCCCGACACGATCACGAAACACTGCGCCCTAAGTGCAATTTTAGACATGAGACCCAGCCCGACCGCAAAGCAAAGCAACTCTGCCGTCTTTTTTGAGGAATTCACACCCATCAGACCCCGCTCCGGGGTTCCGGACCGGCGCCGCCCACGTGGAACGGTAAATTACCGGACCGTGCGAAGGAAGCCAAGTCCCTACGAAGTCATGGAGCTGGACAGATGGGCCGATCGCAATCACTTTATCGAAATCCCATAAAACACAGACAACACGGCAATAATACGACGCTGCCAGACCCGCGGATGGCCGACTGCCGGCCGTCAATCGTCCCACGAGTCCGCAAAAATAATTGCAGAGTCAGCGCAGTGAGTAAATTTGTCGCTGCTGATTCAATTTATATCACAGAATCTCAATGAGATAAAAGGATTTCCTACACCAAAACATTAGAACTTCCTCCTGGCGGACCGTTGCGACCGTTGTCCGGCCGCTGGCCCTGCCGGTCTGCCAGCGCTTCGAGCGCGGCAGCGAACCCAGCCGGATCGCCGCACTGCACGCGCCAGTATCCCGCACTCGATCCGTGGGCGAGCAGGTCGACATCCGACGCTGCGCTGCCGACGAAGACGACCGGCCTCCCCGACTCGATACAGGCGTAGATCTTGGAGGGCATAACGAAGCCCACGAAAGCGTCCTTCAGCGTCACGAGATGCGCATCGGCGGCGCGCAGCAGACCGGCCAGACGCTCCAGGGGAACCGGCGCAGACTTGTGAAAGGGAAGCCCCTGCTCCACGAACCGATGGGCTAGATCGTCGGCGCCGGCTCCCGTCGCGCTCAGCCAGAGACGCACCCGTCCGGAGCCCTGGCGGTGGTGCAGCCTGTACCCCTCGGCAACAGTCTCGACTTCATGGGCCACGCCGTAGTTGCCGGCATAGAGAAGGACGCAGGCTCCGGCGAGCGTGGGCGGTCGCGGCTCGACGACGGTGTCCGCCGCGAACGATACCGGCGAACCATCGCGGACCAGCGCCATCGCCGGGTCCGGTACACCGGTATCGCGCAGACGCCGGCGCTGGTCTTCGCCGAGAACCTCGAAGGCATCGACGCGGCGGCGCCAGAAGTTGGTGACGGCAAGCAGCAAGCCGAGCAGCGGCGAGGGACGGTCTCGAGCGGCTATCAGGCATTCGGGGTGGAAGTCCGTGATGCGATAGACCAGGCGACCACGCCACAGGAACGCCAGTGGCCCGAGCAGGTGGATCAGGAATGGCGGCGAGCCGGTGAACAGGATGCCGTGTGCCGCCCGCAGGGCGCCAAAGCCCGCGGCGAGCAGCCGTACGTCGGCGGCGATCGTCCAGGCCAGTCGCCCGAGCAGCGAGCCGCGCGGCACCGGCCGCGACGACAGGCGTATCTCGGTGAGCGTGCCCTTGCCTCTTGCGCCGCGCACTTTGGAGCCGGCGCCGGAGGTCAGGCCGATCAGCGTCACGTCGTGGCCAGCCTCGGCCAGGGCGCGGGCTCGCATCTGCATGTACTGGCCGACGGCGCCGAAATCGGGCGGCAACCAATCGGCGATGATGACCAGCCGTCGCTCCGACGCCGGGTCGAAGGGGCTGTGGACCAGCAGATCCATCACGCGCCGCCTTTCGCGCAACTCGGCGAGTCGAGAACGGAACGATAAAGCGCCGCCATGCGCCGTGCGATCGTCGACCAGCCATAGTGCGCGACGACATGGGCGCGGCCCGCTTCTCCCATGCCACGGCATCCGTCGGCATCGGCCAGCATCGCCCGCAACCCGGCCGCAATGGCGGCCGGCGTGGGATCGACGACCAGGCCGGCGCCGGTCTCGCGCACGATCTCGGCCATGCCGACGTCAGGTGTGGCAAGCACCGGCAGGCCGCGGCGCATCGCCTCGAAGGCGGCCAGGCCGAAATTCTCCGACAGCGAGGTCATGGCAAACAGAGTTGCTGCGGCAAACAGCGCCTCCTTGTCGGCGCCATCGACGTGGCGTGCGAGGATTGTCACGCGTCCGGCGAGACCCAGGCGTTCGACTTCCGACGCAAGGAAGGCGGCATGACCGCCGGCGTCGCCGCCCGCGATCACCAGCCGCGCGGCCGGCGCCTCGGCCACGGCGGCGATCAGGCGATCGAAGCCCTTCTCCCAGCTGATGCGTCCCAGCGCCAGCACGAACCGGCCGCGGGCGATGGCGGCCGCCACGTCGGCCGCCGGCGGCGCCGCCGACCAGGCCGGAGGGTCGTCGACGCCATGCGGAATGGTGACGATGGCCGGCAGCGACCAGCCGAAGCCTGCGATGTGGCCGGCCTCGACGGTCGACGTCGCGTGAATGGCCGCGGCGTGCTCGAGAGTCGTGCGCTCGATCAGGGCAAGCCAGGCCGCCTTCACCCAACGGCTCTTGCGACGGATCAGGTCGGGCACGAGCATGCCGCGCGGCGAGCTGACATAAGGCACCTTGTGGGCCCTGGCCGCCCGCGCCGCCGCCCAGATCGGCCAGAGAAAGACGGCGTGGACGTGAACCAGATCGAAACCGGCCACCGAACGGGCAAGGGCGCGGCGCATCGGCGGCGACCAGTAGAGGCGACGCAGCAGGCGGCTTGGAAAGTAGGTGACCTTCACGCCTTCTAGATCGACCGGCTGAAGCAGCGGCACGTCGCTGTCCGACGGCCCGTCGACGCTGGTGGTGTAGACGTGCACGTCATGGCCTTCGGCCGCCAATCCGCGGCAGAGGGCGTGAACGGAGCGGATCGGACCGCCATACCGGACGGCGGGCAGGTAGGTCGGAACGACATGAAGGAGGCGCAGTTGCTTGCTCACAAATTCTCCGGCCTCCCGGATCAGATCGCTCCGGTAGCTTGCGGCGCTACCGCCTTCAATAGCATAACAGCCGGCATGACCGGCAGAGGGCGGCGATCCGGCGGATGACATGAAGCTGCGGATCTACTTCCGGCCGGCGCTCGTCGTCCTGCTGCTGGGCGCCGCCGCCGCCGCCTTGTGGCTGGCGACTCTGGGGCTCGCGCCCGGCCTCGGCGCGACGGCGGTCGCCGCCTTTGCCGTCTTCTATAGCGCGCTGTTCGCGTTTTCCGGCTGGGCCTTGTGGCGCATCGCGGTGCTCGAACGCTGGCTCGCCTGGGACTCGCCCGCCCGCCTGCTGATCCTCGCGCCGCACGAGGATGACTGCGTGATCTGCGCCGGCGGCCTCGGCCTGCGCAACCGGCGGCTGGGCGGCGCCACCCGCATCGTCTACCTCGCGCGCGACGAGGCGCCGGGCCTGCCGCAAACTCGCGCCGAGGAGGCCCGCGCCGCCTGGCGCGTGGCGGGGCTGGAAGACGGCGACCTGGTGTTTCTCGATCTGCTGCCGCCGCTGCGCCGGCGCGATCCGGGCAAGCTTCGCGCCGCCGCCGCGGCGTTGCGCGGCATCGTCGACGAGTTCAAACCGACGGCCATCGTCGTTCCCATGTTCGAGGGCGGCCATGTCCACCACGACATGACGGCGGCCCTGATCGGCTGCGTCGTCACACCCGAGGACCGCTGCGAGATCTTCGAAGCGCCGGAGTACGGGCCCTACCTGTCGCTGTGGCACACGCCGCATCGCCTCCTGGGACTTCTGGCGCGCTGGCTGTTCGGTCTGGTCGCCTACTACGGACCGGCCGACGGCGTCGACGGCCGGCCGGTCTCGAAGCTCCGCCTCGATGCCCACGAACTCGACACCAAGCGCCGCATGCTGGCCGCCTTCGCGAGCCAGAATGCGCCGTCCCTCGTCGCCACCCGAGGCTATCCCGACCGACTTGTGCGATGGCGCGACGCGCGGCCGATGCACGAGCCGTTCGACTTCGCCCGCTCCTACCTCAGCTTCGTGTTGGCGGCCCGACGCGTTCTGCCGCGGCGGCTCGTCGACCGGCTGTTCCCGGTGCAGCCGGGAACCGTCGGACGCGAGGAGGCGATCACCGACTGGCGCCGCGAATGGGAAGAAGCCGGTCAGTCGCCGCGGCGGCGATAGAATTCGTAGACGTGGCGAAGCTCGCCCTCGAACCTCTTGCACCATCCCCAGGGCGGCTGATCGGTCGGCTCGAAGAACGGCTGCATGACACCGAGCTCCATCGGCGACTTCGCCATGTCGCGCGGATTCCAGCCCAGGACCAGCATGCCATCCGGCCGGATCACGTGATGCAGCACCTTCATCGTCGTGCGCATGTCCTCGATTTCAACGATGCCGGTTTCGTTCCACTCCGGGATCCGGTATCCCAGGACGCCGTTCAGCACGACGCAGTCGAAGAAACCGGCGGGCCGGTGGCGGTCGATTTCCTGGATGGGACCGACGATGTGCTGATCGGCGCCCCAAACCCGGGTCAGCGCCAACCGGTCTATGGTCGTGTAGCGGCCGGGATCGTCGCGGAAGGTCCGTTCATAGTGATAGGTGTAGGACGCCGCGCCGACGAATAGCACCCGGTGGTAGTGGTCGGCCACCCAGGGCATGACTTCGCGCTCGAGGAAGAGACGCGACGGCTCGTGGTTGATCAGCGTCTCGTAGCCGCGGTTGACGCCGACGATGCGCAGCAGCACGAAACGATGGAACCATTTGGGGACGAGTTTCTTCGCGCCGGGAAAAAGGCCGTTGAGCCAGTACAGAGGCGCGACGATGAGTGATTTCTTGAGGGACGCCCACACTTGGCCAGATCCTTTCAGTAGTTAGTGTCCGAAGCGGCCGCCCCGCCGGCGGAGACGGCGCGTCGAAAGTCACGACGACTCGAACCTGTCGACGATGCGAAGATACTCCCTCGCCCCGCTCTCCAGCGTAAGTTTTTCCAGGATCATCGACCGTGGCCGGTAGGCGCCCGCCAGCACGCCGCGCCAGAAGACATCGAAGACGGCGGGCAGATCGGACCCATCGACGAACTTCATGCCGCAGCGCTCGTCCCAGTAGGGCACCGACGTGACCGGCCCGAAGCGCACCGAGTGCGGCGCGTAGTCGGGATCCTCCCACAGGCCACCCTGGTCCCAGGCCAGCAGCGGCAGGCCCGACGCCAGCATCTGCTCCGCGGCAATGCCCTGCGTCTCGTGGCGGCTGAGATAGACGGCCGCCCTCGCCCGCCGCGTGAGCGCGTACAACTCCTGTTCGCGGTAGAAGCCATAGCGAAGCGTCTCCACCTTCAATCCACGACGGCGCAGCTCGGCATAGAGAGGTTCGATCACCAGAGGCCCGTAGTGTTCGCGCCGACGCGAGATCTTGTCGTAGACCAGGATGTCGACATCCTTCGGTACGGCCGGGTCCGGCGCCCAGCGGCCGGTGTCGATGCCGACCGGCCAGACGCTGACCAGGCCTGGCCAGACTTCGGCGAACATGCGCTGCACCCAAGCGCTCGGCACCACGATCTGCCGGATGGGCCGAAGACGCGGCAGATCGGGCGCGTCGCTGGGGTGGTTGTAGATCGACGGACCGAACAGGATCGGCGTCTGCTGCGGAATGTCGTCGAGCACCTGCGGCTTCCCGATGATGCAGGCCAGCTCCGCCGGATGACTCCGCAGATGGCGATAGTCGTTGACCCGGTAAGGCACGTTCAATCGGTCGAGACCGGCCGTCAGGTTGAGAAACACGCGCATCGCGCCGCCGGGCTGCGTCGGCCCGCGGACGAAACGACGGATCACCCGCCGCGGATAGCGGTCGAGTGGCAGCCATCGATCGACATCGGGCTCCTCGTAGAACAGGTTGAGAGGCCGCCGTGGCACGATTGGCGCGGGCCGCGGCGCCTCGAGGACCTGCCGGTAAAGCGCGGCCATCTCGGCGGCGACGTCGGCCGTTGTCCGCATCCGCCGGCTGTTCGCCGCCAGGGCGGCAAGCTTGCGATCGTCGGTCGCTGCCTCGGCAATGGCCGCGGCCCAGGCCGCGCTATCGTCGAACGGGATCAACCAGCCATCGACGCCGTCGCGAATGCGCTCGGCGATACCGCCAAGATCCGCACCCATGACCGGAATGCCCAGCGCCTGTGCCTCGAGCACGACCAGCGGTCCGGTCTCCATGTAATGTGACGGCACGGCAAGAACATCGAGAGATTCGAGAAACTGCGCGAGCCGCTCGTGCTCGACGAGACCGACGAGTTCGATCCGCCGATCGCGCCGGGCGGCGGCCTGCAGCGATCGAAAGTAGCGCGGCTCGGTGCCGATTCCGGCCACCAGCAGGCGGACCGGGACGTCCTGCGGCAGGCTGGCAACCGCCTCGACCAAGGTGTGGACACCCTTGTAGGATTCGAGGCGCCCTACGAAGCCCAGGCGGATCTCCCGCCGGCCCGGCGGCGCCTGCGCACGCTCACCGCGGCGCACGAACGACGGGCTGGCGGCCTGCGGCGACACCAGGATCTTCTCCGGAGCGACGTCGTTCAGGAGCAGCGCCGATCGCACCCACTGGCTGGGGGCGACGAGGCGCTCGCACATCGTCGCCATGACCTGCAGTTCGCGCGCCTGTGACGCCACCATCGCGCGGCCGGAAAGCAACGTTGCGGCGCGGTGCGATATCTTCGACGGCCACTTCCCGGCAGCATTCCATTTCGGCAACCGGGCGAGCGCGTGGGCGGCCGGCGCCGGCAGCCCGCGGCCCAGTGCCCAGCACGACGCGCATCGCTTCTCGTCGATCCGGCCGTCGCACGCCGCCTTGCCGTTCAGCAGCATCGTGCCGCGCAGGCAGAGCGCCGACGGCACGTGCACGGTCACGATGCTCGGAATGCCGAGCTGCCTCGCCTGGGCGAGATGCTGCAGGCCGGCGCCGCTGGTCCACGAGTGCAGGTGGAAGAGATCCGGCTTCAGCTCGGTCAGCAGATCCTGAAACGCCGTCCGGCTCCCGCCCGACGGCGCGGCAGCGCGGTGCTGCGCGACCCCCAGGCCACTCGGGTAGCGGACGACCGCGACATCCTGCCAGACGTAGCGGTCCGGCGGGCCATCCGTCGCAGCGACGATGGTGCTGTCGATCGAAATGTCGCGCAGCGCCGCGGCGAGGTCGCGGACATAGACCTCCGAGCCGCCGACGGAATCGGGGAAGTAGAAGCCGACGCAATGAACGACGTGCAGTCGCCGTCCGCGATCGTTCGTAGCGGATTCCGGTCCCGTCATCGGCCTTGGCGACCTGTCGCGGCTGGGCGCAGCGCCTCTCTGAACCGCAGCAGCCGCTCGGTCGCGGTGAAGCCCAGCACCTTGTACGCGAGCCCGAGGCTGCGACGGATCGGCGGATCGAACTGTGGATTCAGTTGGAAGATCCAGTCGACGACGTCCCTTGCCTCGTGCGGATGGGTCTTCGCCAGGTTGCGCGCCAGCGGCCAAAGATGATCGATCGCGGCCTGTTTGCGGCGGGCCGTCAGCTCGCCGCTGGCCGCCAGCATGCCCAGCGCCTTGCGATAGATCGAGATGTAGGTCCAGTGAGCCAGGCTGCGCTGCAGACCGGACGTCTTCTGAAGACGCCCGGACGCGTGATGGCGGTGCACGAAAGCCGGCTCACGATAGATCGCCAGGCGCGGCTTTCGCAGCGCCACCTCGATGACGAACATGCGATCGTCGCGCAGCGCGAACTCCTGCCGGTGCGGTATGTCACGGATGAATTCGCGGCGGAACAGGAAGGCCGAATAGTGCGAACTCCAGCCCTCGCCGAGCTGCTGCGCGATGAAGTCGTCGCTGTCCACCCAGGCATGGGTCGTCCGTTCGCCGGTCGCTTCCTCGTAGTCTTCATAGCCCGCAACGACGACGTCGGCCGCGGCCTGCCTGGCCAGTTCGAGCTGCTCGTCGTTGGCCTTCGGGTTCAGCCAGTCGTCGGAGTCCAGAAAGCGGACATACTCCCCTCTTGCCCTGGCCATGGCCGAAACGACGGCCCAGTCCTTGCCCCAGTTGTCGGTGCGGATGGCGACGACGTCGTTCTGTGTCTGCAGCCATTCCCACGTGCCGTCGGTGCTGCCGTCATCGACCACGATCGTTTCCACGCGGCACGCCGAGGAACGGCAGGACTGCACGGCGTCGGGAAGAGACCACAGCCGATTGAAAGTCGGGATGACGACCGAAATGTCGCTCATTTGCCGTCCGGCGGCGACCCCGCAGGCCGGCCCTGGCACAAGCGCATCAGGCGGCCTCCGGCCGAGCTCTCGCGGCGCGCTCGTCGAGCCACTTCAGGGCAAAGGGGAAGATGAACTTGACCGCCAGGGAGAAGACGATGACGAACATGAGCATCGCGCCCAGAATCTTCGGCAGCGAAACCTCCACACCGTCGCGCGACATGGTGAAGGCAAAGGCCATCACCAGGCCCTCGCGCAACATCCACGGCAGCGGCAAACTCATCAGGTATCGTATGATGCCGGCGATCATCAGTCCGAGAACGAATATGCCGGCCAGCATGCCGGGAAATCCCAGGTCGGCGAAGTTCTCGGCCATGTAGCCGACGCTGATCGAGGTTCCCTGCCTGATCTCCTCCGTCACGTCGCCGCGCGCCAGTCGGACGTAGACCTCCGTGTCGGAGAGGTCGGCCTTGTCGCGAAACAGGAATCGCGGCCGGAGCACGTGGTCGACCGCCTCTTCCCACTGGCGCATGAACTGGCCGGGCTCGGGCGACGCCTCCTGCACGCCGATCACGGCGCCGAAGATGTCGACGTAGGCGAGCCGGATCAGCAACATGTACGATGTCTCGCCCCAGTCAATGGAGCCGGGCGACACGAGCCGCTCGCCGAGATAGGCCATGCGATCCGCCAGCGGCACCGTGATCTGCTGACTGTCGGCTTCTTCGGTCGCAAACGCCCGATAGTCGTTCTTTACCGACGTCCAGAACAACGCCAGCACGATCAGAAGCATCAGCCAGCCGAAGAAGGCGGCGGTTGCCGTGCCGGTCCACTTGACGCGCGACGCGAGGGCTGCGACGCCCAGATAGATGAACACGCCGCGGAAATCGGACAGGAAGCCGGTGAAACCGACCGCGATCTCGAACAGAACCGCCGCCAGCAGGAACTTGTTGCCGCGCCCGGTCGTCAGCACGTAGGTGAACAGCAGAAACAGCGCGACGATCTTGATGCGCGACAGGATGTCGAAAGGCTGCGAGAGCGCCGGGACGACCCGCGTCGCGAAGCCCGTGACCATCGCCAGCACCAGCGATCCCAGATAGACCATGAAGACGTCGCGGGCTTCCCACTTGTAGTGGGCGAACCAGCGCTCCTCGGTCGGCGGCCGGCTGCCGCTCATCACGATACGGAAGGCGACGGCGAGCGTCAGCAGGCTCGTCAGCATGTACCAGTAGGCTCGCGCCACGTCGGGACCATAGAGTCCGCCAGACAGCGGCTCGCCGTCGATGATCGACTGCAACACCCGAGCGAAGACCTGCATCCATTGCCAGAGCAGGAGGTAAACCACCGCCATCGGCATCGCCGGCGTGCCGATGATCATCAGGATGAGCCAGGCGATCGCCGCCCCCACGATCACGGCTACGGGGTCCGGCGCAAACGGCGACAGGAACAGGCAGATGCCGAAGAACCACAGAAAGCCGCGGCGCAGCAGCTGGAAATCCAGCGTCGGCAACCGCTCCGTCTGCGACAGGGCCAAGGAAGTCATACTGGCGGAAACCGTGCTTTCGCTTCTTCGATTCAATTTAGCAAAGTTCGGGCAGCGAGAGTAGTCGCGGCCGCAATCACGCCGTCCGCCGCCCGCGCTGGCGAGTAGATCTCCAGCCGCTCGCGCAGCCGCCGCCGTGTTGCCTCCGGATCGAACGTCAGAACGCTGTCGATGGCCATCGCCAGCGCGCCGACGTCGCCCAGGGGAAAGACGGCCCCTGTCACGCCCGCTTCGATAAGGTCGGGGCCGCAGCCGACCGCGTCGGAAACGACGGCAGGCGTGCCGCAGGCCATGGCCTCGTTGATCACAAGGCCCCAGGTCTCCCGGCCGTCCGACGGCAGCGCGATGACATCGGCCGACGCATAGATCGCCGGCAGCTTGCTCTGGTTGACGAAGCCGTGAAAATCAGCCGCCACACCGGCCGCCTGCGCCGCCTGCTTCAGGTCGGCTTCGAGTTCGCCGGCGCCGACAAATACCAACTCCACGGGCGTGCCGTTGCCCCGCAGCTGGGCGGCGGCGCGAACAAGATCGAAAGGCCGCTTGCGGGCGATCAGCTTTCCCGAAAACAGGACGCGGCGTGGCCGGGCCGGATCGCGTGTCGCACCGGCGAGTTGCCGGCGCGCGGCATCGCTGGCGATCCCGAACGCCTCGTTGTCCACGCAGTGCGGCGAGAAGAACAGGCGATCGGCCGGCGCGCCATGGTGAAGCAGATAGTCGCGATTGCGCTGGCCGACGTAAAAATAGCCGTCGAACTGACGCAGGAGTCCGCGAAACACCAGCGCCTTGGCAAGACGGACCGCGACCGTGCGCTGCCCCCCGAGTTGCGAATCGCCGCGGACAAACACCGGCACTCCGGCCCGCCGGCAGGCGCTCACGGCTTGCCAGTAAGAGCGCAGCGCCCAGCCCGGCACGACGAAGGCATCGAACGAACCCCGGTCGATCTCGGCGGCGATATCCGGTGTGTTGCACCCCAGGAAACTGTCTGTCGACGGCGAGCGCGCCACGTTGCGCAGGAAGCGGCTTTCGTAGCCCGACAGCAGGTCGATATCCCAGTCAAAGGCGACGCCGAATCCGGCGCGGGCCTGTTGCTCGGCGGTCTGGCGATGGGCGTAGAAGACGGTGAGGTCGCAGCGCGCGGCCAGCGCTCGGAAGATCGGCCCGTAATACTGGATCGGGTGACTGACCAGGAAGCCAATGCGCAGGGGCATGTCAGCCTGCCACCGCTGGCGGCCGATGTCGCGCGCAGGCCGCATCGAGCGCGTTGGCCAGCGTACGCGTCGACTCACGCGCCGAATAGGCGGCGAACTCGGGCCGGTCCACCGCGGTGGCATCGAAGTCCGGCGCGCCGATGAACTCGCGCAGCGCCGCCGCGACGACCGCCGGCCCGGGCAAAGCCGCCTCGGTGAGCGTGATCACCCGCCCGGCCCTCGCCGTCCTGATCGTGTCCACCGCCGCACTCCGCTCGTGCAACAGCGCAAACAGCGGACGGCGCGACAGCATCGCCTGAAACACCTTGGACGGCGTGTAATGCGGCTCGGTCGAGCCCAGGACGAGAACGGCGTCGCTCGCCATCAGGTGATTGAGCGTGTCGACATAGCCGATGCGATGCGGATGCTCGCTCACCATGTCAGCGACTCCCGCCTGTCGCGCCCGCGGCAGCACCTGATGACCCCGCGGATCGTCGGGCGACGTTCCGGTGCCGACGAAATGCACGCGCAGCCGCGCCGCCATCTCCGGTGCCGCATCGCGGAGTTGTCGCAGGCCGGCGAGAAAAGCGTCGAGAACCACGATGCCCGCCGGCAGCAGGGCCCCGGCGTAAATCATGTGAAAATGTCCATCGCCCGGCGAGAACAGGAACGTCGCCCGCTGCAGTGCGCGGACCGGCGCGAAATCCTCGGGCGCGCTGCCCATGGGCATATAGGCCAGTACGGCATTGGCGGCGACGGTCGGGTTGCGCTCGAGCATGCCGGCGACATAGCCCGGCGCCATTCCGGTGATCAGCGCCGCATCGCGCACCGCCCAGGGCTCCAGCCAGGTCGCAAGGCGATACGATGCCCAGGCTCGACTGAACGGCCTGTCCACCCCGGGCCAGCGGTGGACCCACGGATCCTGGTAGTCGATGCCGTACGGAACGCCATGGCGGCGATGGACGAGGCGGCCAACGGGTGCCAGGAAATTGGACGGAATGGTCACCAGGATGAAGTCGATTTCACCGGCCGCCGCCAGTCTCGCCAGCACGCGGTAGCAGCCGACGAAGGCCCGCACGCCAATGTCGCCGACCAGCCGGACCGGGCGGGTCGGCAACGTCGGGGCATGGATGACGCGCAGGCCGGGCGCAACCAGCCGCTCGAGGTCCGGGTCGGGCCGCTCCTCGTACTGCTTCGGATCGGCCGTGACGACGATCGGCTCCCAGCCGAACTCCGGCAGGTGACGCGACCACAGACGCGCGCGCTGGGCACCGACGAGGTTGCTCGGCACGAAATGTCCGCTGACCAGGGCAACCCGGCGCATCACGCCCGCGGCAATCTGGCCCGCGCACGGGCATAGAGGTCGAGATAACGCGCCACGACAGCGCTTGGCGAGAAATGCTCTTCGGCCCGCCGCCGGCATGTCGCGCGATCGATGGTGCCAAGCTTTGTCACCGCCTCGCAGCCTTCCTCGATGCTGCGGATCAGAAAGCCGTCGACGCCCGGCCTCACGATCTCGGGCAGCGCCCCACGCGGACACGAGATCACGGGCGTGCCGCAGGCCAGTGCCTCGGCGAAGACGATGCCGAACGGCTCGTCCCACTGGATCGGCACCACCATCGCCCGCGCCCTGCCCAGCAAAGCGTTCTTCTGCACGTCGTCGACCGGCCCGACATACTCGATGCCGTCGCGGCCGAGCCAGGGCTCGATCTGCTCTTGCCAGTAGCGTCCTTCCTCTCCGGACTCGGCGTGGTTCCCCGCGATCAGCAGCGGCTGGTTGGTGCGGCGGGCGATCTCGATCGCCCAATGCGCGCCCTTGATGCTCTCGACGCGGCTCAGGAAGACCAGCGGCGCATCGGCGCCGACGGACGGGCTGAAGGCCAGCGCATCGGTGTCGGCGAAGTTCGGAATGCCGTACCACTCGCCGCCGGAAGGGCGTCCGCAGTTGGCGATGTATTCGCTACAGCCGGTGAAGGTGAGCACATGCGGGGCCGCCAGGCGCGCGGCCAGGCCTACCGTCCGGGGCGTCGGATCGCGCTGGAAGGACATGACGAGCGGAACCCGCCCGCGCAGGTGCGGCAACAAATAGGCGATGCGCGAGTAGCTGTGGATCAGGTCGGGCTGGAAGGACGTCACGGCCCGGCGCAGCGCCCACATGTTGCGCAACGTGTCGGAGACCGACAGGGAACTCTCGCCCGGCCAGGCGAAGAGGCGGTCGGCCGGACACTCGGAACCCTGCCGGGCGACGAGGCCGACCTCGTGCCCTTCGTCGCGCAGGCGGCGGACCAGCACATCGACAATCCGTTCGATCCCGCCGTAGGTCCTGGGAGGGACCGTGATCTCCGGATCCGCCGTGAGAAGCAGGCGCATCAGCCGCACGCCTTCGACGGGCAGGTCCGGTGGCAGGGCCGCGGCGGTTCGGTCTGCATGATGCCTCCTACCGGCGGCTGTCGAAGGCCGCGGCGACCGCCCGAAGCAGGACGTGTTGCTCGACGTCCCAATTGTAGCGTTCGCGCCCAAGACGCCAAGCGGTCGCGGCCGCTTCGGCCAGGCGTGCCGGCGACCCGGCAAGGCGATCGAGGGCCGCAGTCATGCCGTCAGGGTCGGCGAGCGAGACAAGGCATGCGGCAGCGCCCAGCTCCGGCGCCAGCGCACGCTGCGCCGGCGTATCGCTCAGCACAACCGGAACGCCGGCCAGCAGGTAGGTGAAGATCTTGTTGGTCAGGCAGAGACCGCGATTGAAGGAGACGTCGCCTTCCAGCGACAAGCCGACATCGTAAGACGCCGCGGCCCTCACCATCTCCTCGGGCGACGCAACGGGCAGCAGCCGGACCCGGGCGGCGATGCCCAGTTCCTGCGCCAGCGCCATCAGCGCCTGGCCATGCCCCCATCGGTCGCCGCCGCGGATGTCCAGGGTCATACGGCATTCGGCCCGCGCCATGGCATGGAGAAATGCCTGCAGGCCGCGGTCGGGGCCGACCGTCTGGGAGAACCAGTAGGCCCTGAGCGCCGAAGGCCCCTCACCCGTCGCACGCCACGGCGGCTCGGTGGGCGCCATAGCCAGCGGAAAGACATTGAGGACTGTCACCGGTTTGAGGCCGCAGAACTTGGCGTAGGCCTCGCCGATCATCGGCGCCGCCGCCGTCACATGGGTGCAAGCCGGCAGCACGGCGCGCTCGACGGCGGCCACCATCTCCATCCGGAAGGCCTCGCCTGCCGCGCCAGTGCCCTCCCCGGGATGAAAATCCTCGGCATCGAAGCCCAGAAGCCCGCCGTGCTGGCGGGCCGCTGCGGCCGCGGCCGGCAATGCCGCCGTGTAGTGGGCGATGTAGAGATCGGCGCGGACAGACGCCACGGCACGCCGCAACGCGGCCACCGGACCGCCGGCCGCGCGCGCGGCAAGCCCGACGGGAATGTCGCGGCCAGCCGCCGTCAACCGCCGCGCCAGCCACCCTGCCGCCCGGCTGCGCTGGTGCAACCCCGCTGGATGGGTGACGCGGATGGCCCGCCAGGGCACGGATGCGGCGATCTCGTCGTCGAAAGGACGTAGCGCATCCCGATGAGCGCAGACCACGACGGTCACGCCATAGCCGGCGGCGTGGAGAGCATTGGCTTCTTTCAGCAGCCGCGGGTTGGAGGCGAGGTTGCCGGGGCTGACCAGGCAAACAGTGTGGCGCATATCAGCCGATCAGCCCGCCGCCGGCTTCAGCCCGTCGGCCGCGGCCGGCGCTGGCTGGACTTCGGTGAAGCGCAGCGGCTCCATCAGCTTGATGGCGTGATTGCCCACGCCGAGGTCCTGGCTGAAATTGAAGGGCGCGCCCTCGGGGCTGCAGGTCTCCACGGCGAACCTCACGGCGTTCTCGACCTTGTGATCGTCATGCAGGCTGGTGAAGGCCGTCGTCAGATCGATGAAGTACTCCCCGGCCGCGAGCATGTAAGGCTCCAGCGTCATGGTGACTTCATAGCGTCCGGGCTTGGTCGGCAGGTAGACCCTGCCGAAGATGCCCATCGAGTAGAAGGCGATGGGCAGGTTGTGATTGTCGCGCAGCAGGAGGTCGATGGTCATCCCCGGCATGCCGGCGGTGTCGAACACCACGCGCAGGCGCAGCGGCGTTCCCGGCTCGTAGCGATCCGACGGCCGTCCCGCGCCGTCGATCAGTTCGGCGCCGATCAGGGCGGTGTTGGCGCCCTTGCCCCAGTTGCGGCTGGCCGTCACCCGGCGCAGCGAGTCCGTGTAGTGGGTCAAGGCCGCCTGGATCGGCCCATCGAAGGTGAGCTCGCCGGCACGGAAAACCAGGGCGCGGCGTGTGAGCGCCGCGACCGCCGCCATGTTGTGGCTGACGAACAGGACCGTGCGGCCGTCGCTGGCGACCTTGGACATGCGGGCAAGGCAGCGCTCCTGGAACTCGGCGTCGCCGACCGAGAGCACCTCGTCGACGAAGAGTATCTCCGTCTCGAGGTGGGCGGCGACGGCGAAGGCCAGCCGCGCATACATCCCGACGGAATAGCGCTTCACTGGGGTGTCGATGAACTTCTCGACGCCGGAGAAGTCGACGATCTCGTCGAAGCGGGCGCGGACTTCGCGTCGGCTCATGCCCAGGATGGCGCCGTTCAGGAAAATGTTCTCGCGACCCGAAAGCTCGGGGTGGAAGCCGGTGCCGACCTCGAGAAGACAGGCGACCCGTCCCCTGATCTCGACCGAACCTTCGGTGGGCTCGGCGATGCGCGACAGGATCTTGAGCAACGTCGACTTGCCCGCACCATTGTGCCCGATGACGCTCACGACCTCGCCGCGCGAGATTTCGAAGTCGACGCCGCGCAGCGCCCAGAAATCCTCCACGACGTCGCCGTCGACCATCGAACGGCCCTTGAGCATGTCGAGGCCCTTGCGCCAGGCGTTGCGGGCGCTACGGGTCATGACTTCGCGGAAATTCGACTCCACCCCGGCCATGTGGCCGATCGTGAATTTCTTGCCGAGCTTGTCGACGCGGATGACGACGTCGCTCATCTTCAGATCAGGTCCGCGAAACCGCGCTCGGTGCGGCGGAATTCACGAATCCCCAGCCACAGCAGAACGAACGTGACGGCGAGGCCGAGCAGGAAGCCGGGCAGGTAGATCGGGCTCTCCCCTCCAAGGATGCACCAGCGGAAGCCGTCTATGACGCCGACCATCGGATTGAGGCTGTACAGCAGGTACCACTTCTCGGGCACGATCTTGCCCGAGAAGCCGACCGGCGAGATGTACAGGCCGATCTGCGTCACGAACGGGATGACGAAGCGGAAGTCGCGATACTTCACGATCACCGCCGCGGCCCAAATTGCCGGGCCGATGCCGGCCAGCAGCGCCAGCATGACAAAGACCGGCAGCAGCAGGATCTGCCAGCCGGGAACCACCCCGTACCACAGCAACAGGCCGGCCAGGATGACCAGGCTGATGAGAAAGTCGATCAGCGCGACGATGACCGTAGACAGCGGAACGATCAGGCGCGGAAAGTAAACCTTGCTGATCAGGTTGGAGTTGCCGACGACGCTGCTCGACGCATCGCCCAGGATCGACGAGAAGAGCGTCCACGGCAGCAGGCCCGCGAAGACCATCACCGCATAAGGCGCATTACCCTCGGTCGGCAGCTTGGCGATCTGGCCGAACACCACCGTGAAGACGACCATTGTCATGAACGGCCGCACGAATGCCCAGGCCAGGCCGACCACGGTTTGCTTGTAGCGCACCGCCACGTCGCGCCAGGCCAAGATGAAGAACAGCTCCCGATAGCGCCACAGATCGCTCCAGTAGTAGCGATCGGAGCGCCCGGCTTCGAGGACCAGAAGCCTCGCCGAGTCGGGATGGATGGGATTCATTCTGCGCCCCTCATACGACGCGGACGGGCCAGAAGGCGAGCAAGGAGTAGCTGCGCAGCAGCGGCAAAATGCTGCCGGCGATAGGGCTCGACGGCCGCCGGATCGGCCCGGCCCTCGGCCAGCAGGCGCTCGATGCTCTCGATCAGCGCCGGCCGGTCGGACGGGTCGACGGTAACGCCCACCCGCTGATCGGGAATGGCATCGCCGCCGCCGCCGCCGGCGCCGCCGACCACCCGCAGGCCGCAGGCCGCGGCTTCGAGATAGACGATGCCGAATCCCTCCTCCGAGCTCGGCATGACGAAGAGATCGGCCAGCCGGTAAAGGTCGGGCAGATCCTCGTCGGGCACGTAACCCAGGAAGCGCACCGCGCCGGGCGGCGCAAGGTCGGCGGCCCTGCCTTCCAGCCGGCCTCGATCGTCGCCCTCGCCGGCCACCGCGTGGACCAGATCGGGGTGCTTCGCGCGCAGCGCCGGCAACGCGGCGAAGACCTGCTCGTGCCCCTTGTAGCGCTCGCTCGCAGCCAGGCGGCCGACCGTCAGCAGGATCGGCCCGGGGCCGAGCGCCAGACGGTCGCCGAGCGCGCGCGACGATGCACCGGCAATGAACTGGTCGCCGACCGTGTTGGGCAGCACGCGCACCCGTTCGGGGGCCAGATTCACCCAGTCGAGGAGAGCCTTGCGGGTCGCCCGGCTCACCGTCGTCACCTGGTCGGCCGCCTCGATGGCGGTTCGCACGACGCTGCGGCGGTCGCCCCAGACGTCGGTGCCGTGCGCCTGCAGCCAGCAGCGGGCGCCCAGCAGGCGGGCGATCAGTACGGCGAGCGGCGCCATGAACACATGGCCGCAGAAAACCACGTCGACGGGACGGTGCCGCCACGCCGCCCAGATCGCGCCGATCGAATAGCGGAGCCGGCCGAACACCGCCGGCTGCTGCCGCACACCGGCCGGCAACGCCGCACCGTCGGCGTTGCCCAGCCGCGGCAGCAACAGAATATCGGCGCCGGCGCCAGCCAGCGCCTCGAACAGATCGCGGTTGTAGCGGGCGATGCCGCCGCGCGCGCCGTAGCAGTCGCCGACCAGGGCCAGGATGCGCGTCGTCATCGTGGCCTCACGACGCAGCCGCACCGGACCAGCCGGCCTGCCAGACGCGCAACGCCCAGGCGCGCGACGCGGTCGAGAAATCCGCCGTCTGGCCGGAGGAGCCGGCGGCCTCGCTCAGCCAGCGACCGACCGGCGTCACGAAGCCGGTCTTGCGTCGGCCGCGGCTGGCCGGCGGCAATGCCGGCTGCGGGATGTCGGCCACGGCCTCCTTGGCGTTCACTGCCGCCAGCACGTTGCCCGGCGGAAGTGCTGCCAGGAAGAAGGGATCGACATAGGGCACGCGGATCTCGATCGAGTGCGCCATGCCGGCCCAGTCGGCGTCGCGCAGGAGCTGGTTGCGCATGTAGAGCGACGTCTCCAGCGCCGCAACACGATCGAAACCGCAGAGCGCGTCGCCGCCACGCAGCACTGCATCGATCCGGCCGAGCGGCGCCAGGCGACGCATGCCCTCGTCCAGCAGCGCGGGATCGAGCAGATCCTCGAGTTCCCACGGCATGTATACGCTGCGCCGCAGGAGATAGGCGCCGGCCCAGCTGCCGCCGTACTCGAGCACGCCCGCCATCTTGGGATGGACTTTGAGGCCGGCCGCGATCGCCGCCGCGGCGCCGCGGC
This sequence comes from Reyranella sp., assembly GCA_019745575.1. Taxonomy (GTDB): domain Bacteria; phylum Pseudomonadota; class Alphaproteobacteria; order Reyranellales; family Reyranellaceae; genus Reyranella. The sequence goes on from JAIETA010000138.1 coordinate 31,031, forward strand.
GGGCCAGCGCGCCGACCCCGGGCAGCCAGTCGAACGGCCGCAGCCAGCGCACGGAGCGCGGCACGTCGGTGAACGAGGGGTAGCCGCCGAAGCACTCGTCCGCGCCAAGCCCGCTCAGCGCCACTTTCACGCCGGCCTCGCGAGCCGCCTTGGCCACGAACCAGGTGTTGATGCCGTCGATGGTCGGCAAGTCCATGGCGTCGAGGATCGCGGGCAGATCGCGGTCGAACTCGGCGCGATCGACGGTCCGCACCACATGGCGGGCGCCATAGCGCGCCGCGACCTCGGCCGCCAGCGGCGCCTCGTCGAGCGGGCCGCCGCGGAATTCCTCGAAGGCGAGCGTCACGGCCGTGACCTCGCGTGCGCCGAGCTGCGCCATCGTGCCCAGCAGCGCGCCCGAATCGAGGCCGGCAGAAAGGAAGACGGCGACCGGCACATCGGCCACCAGGTGATAGCGCACCGACTCGTGCACCGCCGCCGCCAGGCGCTGACGCGCCGACGCCGGATCGCCCGGCGGCGCAGCACTGCGCGCCGCCAGCGCGCCGGCCACGTCGTAGTAGCGACGCGGCGCGCCCGGCCCGGTGGCATCGACGATCAGCGTCGTGCCGGCCGGCAGCGCGTGGATGGCCCGCCACACCGTGAACGGCTCGGGCACGCTGCCCAGGAGATGGAAGCCCACGATCCCGGCCGGATCGGGATCCGCCGACACCGCGCCGCCGGCCAGCAGCGCCTTGGCCTGGGAGGCGAAGCGCAGCGTCCAGCCGTCATCGGCCCAGTAGAGCGGCTTGATGCCCAGCGGATCGCGCGCCAGCAAGAGCTGGCGCGAGCGCGCGTCCCACAGGCCGAAGGCGAACATGCCGCGCAGCCGGCCGACCATCGCCGGCCCGTACTCGGCGTAGAGCTGGAGCAGCACCTCGCTGTCGGACCCGGTCTCGAAGCGGTAGCCCCTGCCCTGCAGTTCGGCGCGCAGCTCGCGGTAATTGTAGATCTCGCCGTTGAAGGTGATGGTGAGCGCCCCGTCGGCGCTGTGCTTGGGCTGGGTGCCGCCCTCCGACAGGTCGATGATCGCCAGGCGGCGATGGGCGAAGCCCACGCGTCCGCCGGCGTCGAGCCACAGCCGGCTGCCGTCGGGGCCGCGCGCCGCCATGCGGTCGTTCATCCGACCGAGTTCGGCGCGGTCGACCGGCGGGGCGACCTTCAGATAGGCGTGTATGCCGGCTATTCCGCACATGGCGAGGCGACGGTCGGGTGGCTGCGGCGGCTCAGCGCGCGCCGGTGCCGCGGAACACCACGGCGAAGGTGCGCAGCACGATCACCAGGTCGAGCCACAGCGAGCAGTGCTTGAGGTAGTAGAGGTCGTACTCCAGCTTCGACCGCATCGCGTCGGGATCGTGAGCGTAGCCCTGGTTGATCTGGGCCCAGCCGGTGAGCCCGGGCCGCACGATGCCGCGCAGGGCGAAGTGCCGGATGTCGCGCACGTATCCCTGCTCCAGCGAGTGCGCCTCGGGCCGCGGCCCGACCCAGCTCATGTCGCCGCGCAGGATGTTGAAGACCTGCGGCAGCTCGTCGAGACGGCAGCGCCGCAGAAAGGCGCCGACCCGGGTGATCCGGGGATCGCTCTCGGTGGTAAAACTGGGGCCGCGGGTGCCGTCGAACATGGTGCGGAACTTGACCATGCGGAACACCTCGCCGCGACGGCCGACCCGGTTCTGGATGAAGAACACCGGGCCCGGACTGTCGTGGCGCACGACGACGGCGATGACGGCCAGCAGCGGCAGCAGCAGCGGCAGCGCCAGAACGGTCAACACCAGCTCGATGGCGCGACGGACGACCAGGTATTGCCGCGAGGGCAGCAGGGCGCCGAACTCGTTGGGCGACAGCCCACCCAGGGGCGTCCGTCCGGTCAGCGATTCCACGATATAGCGGCGGTCGAGCACCGGCACGCCGGCGATCGCCGCATCGGCCAGCGCCGCCAGCTGCTCGTCGGACAGCTCGGCGCCGAGGTCGGCAACGATGGCATCGACCCGCAGACCGAGCCGGCGGACATCGTCGAAATCGAGCCACCGGCACGTCGACTGCACCGGCATCATGGCGATCGACGACTGGGGAATGACGGCGTAGGTCCGCGTCAGGTAGCGCGCCCTGAGCTGCGCCACCGCCGTCATCCACAGCAACGTGAGCAGGCCGCTGCCGAACAGCTGAAAGCGCGAATAGTCGAGGCGCAGCGACAGCAGCAGGGTGGCAATCAGGGCATAGGTGAGCACGGCGATGGGCGCCACGTAGCCCAGGTTGCCTTGCAGGGTCGACCGCGGAAAGGCGCCGAGCCGGCGGCCGCAGTACCAGACGATGGAGTAGGCCACCGCCGTCGCCACGATCGTGAGTTCGGTGGCGCCGAAGTCTTTGGCGAACGGCTCGGATGCGGCATAAAGCGGGATCGGCAGCACGACGCAGATCAGGAACCCGACGAAGGCGTCGATCCAGGTCTCGATAAAGCGTTGCGGCGCCGACGGCAGCTTGGGCAAGCCCGCCGTGCGCGGTCCAATCGGGGTAGACGCCTCCCCCGCCGGAATCGCTCTCCGCACGCCCACAGCCCTCTCCACCATCCCCGTTGCCCGACCCCACGGTTGCAAACCGTTCGCAACCACTGCCCGACGCCTCACCGGTCCCACACCATACAAGGCAATCCGCCAGTCGCGCCGCATGCTCTTGTCATGCTTGCACTTATAGTGAGTATAGTTGTCGGACACGGTGAGTAAAGCCGCGCGAGCGGCGACTTTCTGCCGCCGGCCACGGCATCAGGTCTGTGCCGTCGGCACGCCGCCCGACCTGCGGCCGAACGCCTGGGCCCAGCCCATGCCGAGTAGCGCGCTGACGACAAACCCGATGGCCGGCATCTGCAGGCTGAAGTCGATCAACGAATGCACGATCGCCACGCCAGCGACGGTGAACGCGGCGGCCGGCAGATAGCGGTACCGCCGCCGCCGTACCAGCGCGCCGCGCAGCGCGATCGCCCACGGCAGCGCGACGATCGCCAGGGTCGGCAGGGCCATGACCACGCCGACCTCGACGATCGTCTCGATCGGCGTCGAATGGGCGAGATCGTTGGGCTCGATGATCTGCGGCGGCTGCAGGATGGTATAGATGTCGCCGAAGCTGCCGAGGCCCCAGCCGAACCACGGCGACAGGCGCGCCGCCTCGAACGCCGTCGACCAGATGATCAGACGCGCGCCCAGTTCCTCGCCGCGCGCCAGCTTGTCGAGCAGCGCGCCGCCGGCGATCAGGCCGATCACCAGCGCCAGTGCCACGCCCGCCACGAAGATGCGCACGTAGTCCGGGCGCGACCGCCAGTAGCCGCGCATCAGGAGCAGCCCGAGAACGAAGGCGCCGACGCCGGTTGCGCCGAAGGCCGCACGCGAGGCCGAGAACATCAGGCCGCCCAGCAGGAAGAAGGCGATGGCGAGCCAGACCAGGCGCGGCCCGGTCAGCCAGTCGAGGAAGCCGCGGCCGTCGTCGTCGCTGTAGCGGTGCTCGGACCGATCATCGCGGTCGCCGCTGCTGAACATCAGGGCGATCGCCGCCACGACGCCCATGCCGCAGTAGCAGCCGAACGAGTTGCTGTTGACGAAGGTTCCCGACATCACGCAGACGTCGGTCGGCGCGTAGCCGGCCTGCTTCTTGAGATAGGCGCCGAGATAGCAGGAGCGCGTCGTGACCTGCGCGATCAGGGCATAGATCATGACCAGGACCGCACTCGCCACGAACAGCACCAGAATCAGGCGGCCGGTCGCGGGATCCCTGGAGATGGCGCGGGCGATCAGGAAAATCAGCCCGCAGGCGATGCACTTCAACAACGTGTTGCGCGCGGCGTCCACGGCGAGGTCGGGCACCGCGGCATGGGCCCGCCCCAGAATCCGCGCGGCATCGGCGTACAGCCAGGCGCTGCCCGAGGCCGGCGCGAGCGGCGACATCTGGATCAGGGCGAAGGCCACGAAGGCGGCGAAGCAGGCGATCAGGATCAGCAACGGCAGCCGTTCGCCCTCCGCCACCTCGAAGCCGCGCCGGACGCCGAGGCCAAGCGCCATGAGGACGGCCACGACGCCCAGCACCAGCACGATCGGCGACCACGCCCAGTCGCGGTTGGCGCCCATCGGCAGGGCGGCCAGCATGACGGCTGCGAGGAACAGCGCCACGACGAGGCCGTCGAGCAGCCGCAGCACGATCGGCCGGTCGGCGCTGCCCTCTCCTTCATCGACCCTGTCGGCGGTGCGGGACATCACTTCTTCTTTCCGGCGCGCACGAGGATCTGGGTGAGTTCCTCCTGGGCCTTCGGCTCGTCGCGCAGCAGATAGCGAACCAGCAGCTCGTCGACCGGCGAGCGGATGACCTGGGCGTACCATCGCTTGTCGCGGTCGATGCGCCACGTCCTGGTGACGTAGGTGGCGAGACTCTGGCGCTCTTCGGCCGTGAAGGCGACCCAGTTGTCGAGAATGAGTTGTAGCCGCGGCGGCCACAGGACGCCAATCAGCGGTGCGGTCTCGATCGACATCATCAGCGCATCGACGACGCGGCGCGACGTTCCTTCAAGCCCCTGCCGCACCGAAGCGAGCCGCGCCCAGGCGACGCCGCGCGCCGGCGCGCCGCCCAGCCCGGCATCGAGATCGTCCTGCGCGCGCCGCAACAGGGCGACCCGCTGGTCCACCGGCATGTCGACGTTGGGCGCCAGGGCCGCTGCGACCAGCAATTCCGATCGCCGCAGATGGAGGCCCGCCACCGGGTCGGCCGCAATGGCCCGGTCGAGCGCGGCGATCGCCGCCGTCATGGCGGCCGCCGCGACGGGCTTGCCGTCCCGCAACAGGCTGACGACGGGATCGGCCTTCTGCGCCTGCCAGGCGCCGCCCATCACCGGCCACACCGCATAGGCGAGGATCGCTCCGCCGAGGCCGAGCAGCCCGCGCAACATCCAGGAAATTGAGATCAAATGTCGTCGTCCCGCGGGCAAGCCGGCTTATCGATGCCGCGACACTCAACTGCCGCGGCCTGCCGATGTCAATTGCATTGCCGGCAAGCACCGCCCCTTACGCCGCAGCGTCCCGCCGGTCGCCGTCGATCGTGACAATGGGGATGTCCGGCCGCAGCAGGAAACAGTCCTCGACGAACACGACGGACGTGCAGTGGCGCATGACGACGCCCGGCGCGAAGCCGAAGAAATCGACGCGGCGGCAGTTCCTCGCGGCGATCTCGTCGTAGAAGCCGTAGCCCTCGGCGTTGTCGAGGATGATCGCGCCGCCGGGCGCCAGCAGCTCGAACGCCAGCGCCGCGAGTTCCCGCCGCAGGTGTCCATCGACGACGACGACATCGAACTTCCGGTTCGGGCCGGCCGCGATCAGGTCCCTGATCGGCCCGATGTCGCGCGTCTCGTAGTCGGCCGGCACGTGATGCAGCGAAACGTTGGCGCCCATCTGCGGCATGATCCGCATCGCCCAGGCCGGATCCTCCTCGATGGTCAGCACCGATCGTGCCCGCCTCGACCACCACAGGGTGGACTGGCCGCCGCCGAATTCGAGGACGTCGCACTTGCTGAAGTCGCGCTGAGCGAGGAAGTCGATCGCCGGATAGGTGTACCACGGCAGCGCCGAGCCGTCGGCCGCGCGGGCTGAGGTGGCGAGACTGCTCTTCCAATGGCCGGTCAGCAGGCTGAAACGGATCGGCGCGATGACGCCGGTCCCCAACGCCCTCACGTGGCGCCAGACGGCGGCCGGGAGAAACTGCCTCAACCGCGCACCGCCGCGCTGCAGACTGCCTGTCGTCATGTCCCTGATCTGTCCGTCGCGGGCTGGGGTTCGATCCGTCGCTTGGGCGCCGTGCGCGCACTGTAGCGGCCAAACATGCGGCGGGCCAGACGGCCCGTCGGCAGGCACGAGGACCGGATCAGCCGCCGCCGTCGAACAGCCGCAGGCCATCGCGCCCCTTGGGCGTCAGGCGATAGACGCCGCGTTCGAGGCGCTCGAACCAGCCGTAGACGTCCTGCTGAAGGATCCTGGCCGCGTTGGGCACGTTGGCGGCCTGGCGCATGTCGGCGAGCTTCATCGGCCCGCCTCCGGCCAGCAGCGCGGCGCAACGCAGGGCCTCCTGGCGATAGGCGGTCATCAACGGCGCACGCATCGCCTGACCGCCGAGGTTGGGATCGCCGACGCGGCGCGCGTGCTCGCCCAGCAGGCGGCCGGCCTTGCGCTTGTTCTTGCGCGGCAGATAGGGCGTCGGATCGAGCACGACGTCGCAACGCCCGTCCGCCACGATCATCAGGCCGAGCCCGAGCCGGCGGCAGAGCTTCTTCACGTTCTTCATCTGCTTCGGCCACTGGCCGACCGCGAGATAGACGAGATCGCTCAGCGCCAGGCGGTCGACGCCCTGCAGGACGAGACCGAGGCCGAAGGCCCGCTTGAGTTCGACCACGACCGGCGGCTCGGCGCCGCGCACCGCCACGACATCGCAGCCGCGCACCTCGCCCTTGACGACGTAGCCCTGTCCTTCGAGCAGCGCCTTCACCGGCGCATAGAGGTCGCTCTCCAACGGCATCGACGCACAGCGTATCATGCTGCTAACAAGCCCCCCGGGGGAAAACACATGACCGACCTGCTGGATCAGGGCGCCGCCGCCATTGCCACCGCCGTGCGTGACGGCAAGACCACGGCACGCGACGTGGCGGAAGCCGCCATCGCCCGCGTCGAGGCGCGGAACGCCGCGCTCACCGCCATCGTCGACTTCAATCCGGCCGAGGCGCGCGCCGCCGCCGACGCCGTCGACACGCGGCGAAAGCAGGGCTTCGACGGTCCGATCCTGGGCGTGCCCTACACGGTGAAGGACACGACCTGGGTCGCAGGCCGGCGCGTCACTAACGGCTCGCTGCTCTACAAGGACTTCATTCCGCCGCGCGACGCGCTTGCAGTGGAGCGTCTGCCCAACGCGGGCGGCGTCTTTCTCGGCATGACCAACACGCCGGAGATGGCCGCCAAGGGCCACACCGAGAACAAGGTCTACGGCCCCTCGCGCCACCCGATGAATCCCGCCCTGACGCCCGGCGGCTC
>JAIETA010000073.1 GCA_019745575.1 Reyranella sp.
ACCGTCCTGGTGATCCTGACGGCGGCCGGCGCCGGCCGCCGCGCCGGCCTGCTGGCCGCGTTCGCCATGCTGCTGGGCGCCGTCGCCTGGGCCGCCGCGGCGCTCTACGGCCTGCAGGCGCTGTTTGCCCGTTTCGAGTGGCTGTATGTCGCCTTCCGCATCGCCGGCGCCGTCTATCTGCTCTATCTCGCCGTCATGCTGTGGCGTCATGCCGGCGCACCGCTGCCCCAGCCCGACCCCGCGGCAGCGAAGGCCGGCGCCTGGCAGGGCTTCGCCAAGGCCCTGCTGCTGCAGCTCAGCAACCCGAAGGTGATGGTGTTCTTCGGCAGCGTCTTTCTCGCCCTGTTGCCGGCCCAGTCGCCCGCCTGGGTCGATGTCGCGGTGCTGGCCATCGTGGCCGTGAACGAGTTCGGCTGGTACGCGCTGCTCACCCTGCTGTTCTCCGGCGAATCGGCGCGCGCCTTCTACCGCCGCGCCAAGCTCTGGCTCGACCGCATCATGGGCGGCGTGCTGGGCCTGCTCGGCCTGCGTCTGCTGGTGGCCGACCGCTGATCTAGCGCAGGCCCTGGATGGCCGCGACGCGGGCCTCGACCTCGGCGAGATTGGCCGGCGTCTGCGTCAGCACGAACAGCGCCTGCGTGCGGCCCGAGATGCGCAGCGGATCGCCGCCTTCGCGCTGCTGCATCTCGAGGAAGAACGTGCCGGCCGGACGGCAGGTCCAGGTGCCGCTCAGGCCGCCGACGTTCACGCCGGGGTAGCGCAGGCAGACCTGGATAAGCGGCTGACCGCCCGCGTCGGTCGTCGTTTCGGCCTTCCATTCGCCCTGGAAGATGCGCCGCTGCCCGACCAGCCAGGCGAAGTCGCGGCCGTCGGCCGTCGAATAGTGGATCTGCGCCGGGCCGCCGCCCCGGGTCCACAGCCAGGTCTTGTGGCTCATCGCCCGTTCCGCGGCGCCCGGTGTCGAGCTGGCGATGGCGTGGTCCAGCGCCGGCATGGCAACGGCCGGCGTCGTCGGCGCGTCGGAGGGGGCGGCACAACCGGCAAGCGCCGCGAGCAGGATGACGAGGAAGGCGCGAAGACTGGGCATGCGGGAAGTGCTCCCTAACGGGTGATACGAGCCTGAAGCTGGCTGATGGTGGCAATCTCGTAGCCGCGCGCGAACGGCGCCTGGGTCCGGCCGGCCAGGCCCAGGACATCGCCGGTCTTGCGATCGGTGACGTCGTGAAGAGTCATGCCGATGGGCGGGCAGTACCATTGGTCGCCGGCCAGGGCGCCGATCGGATGGCGTGCGAGCCCCGGGTAGCGCAGGCAAAGTGCGGTGACCGGCCGGCCCTGGCCGTCGGTTTCCGTTCCGACCCGCCACTCGCCGGCAACGATGCGGGCGTCGCCGGGCAGCCAGAGGAAATCACGTCCATCAACTGTGGAATAATGAACATTCCGGCCCGAGGCCTGGCGGGTGATCCAGGTCTGATTGCTCACGAGGGCCCGGGCCTGATCGAGCGTCGTGGCGGCACTCGCCTGGTCCATCTGGCGCATCGCCGGCCGGCCATCGCCGCTGCCGGACACGCTCGAAGCGTACCAGCAGCCGCCCAGCGGCGGCGCAACAAGAAGCAGGGCGAGGAGGGAGCGCAGGGCGGGCATGCGGCAACGGCAGATTACAGACTGGTGTTTGCAGGCCGGGTTGTCTAGTAAGCCCCGTCTTTGCAAGAGCGCACACTGCCAGGAGGAATGGGGCCCATGCGTGTCTATTACGATCGTGACGCCGACGTGAACCTGATCAAGGGCAAGAAGGTCCTGGTCGTGGGTTACGGCAGCCAGGGCCATGCCCACGCCATGAACCTGCGCGATTCGGGCGTGAAGGACGTGCGCATCGCCCTGAAGACCGGTTCGGCCACGGTCAAGAAGGCCGAGGGTGCGGGCTTCAAGGTGATGAACCCGGCTGAAGGCGCCAAGTGGGCCGACATCGTCATGGTGCTGACGCCGGACGAGCTGCAGTCCGACATCTACAACGCCGATCTCGCCCCCAACATGCGCCCCGGCTCGGCGCTGGCCTTCGCGCACGGCCTCAACGTCCACTTCAACCTGATCACGCCGCGCGCCGACATCGACGTGTTCATGATCGCTCCCAAGGGCCCCGGCCACACCGTGCGCTCCGAGTACGTCCGCGGCGGCGGCGTCCCCTGCCTCGTGGCGGTGGCGCAGAATTCCTCGGGCAACGCGCTCGAGATCGGCCTCAGCTACTCCTCGGCGATCGGCGGCGGCCGTGCCGGCACCATCGAGACGACTTTCAAGGAAGAGTGCGAGACCGACCTGTTCGGCGAGCAGGTCGTGCTGTGCGGTGGCCTGGTCGAGCTGATCAAGGCCGGCTTCGAGACGCTGGTCGAGGCGGGCTACGCGCCGGAGATGGCCTATTTCGAGTGCCTGCACGAGGTGAAGCTGATCGTCGACCTGATCTACGAGGGCGGCATCGCCAACATGAACTACTCGATCTCCAACACCGCCGAGTACGGCGAATACCGTTCGGGCCCGCGCATCGTCACCGACGAGACCAAGGCCGAGATGAAGCGCGTGCTGGCCGACATCCAGTCGGGCCGCTTCGCGCGCGACTGGATGCTCGAGAACAAGGTCAACCAGGCCTCGTTCAAGGCCATGCGCAAGAAGATGGCCGAACATCCGATCGAGGAGATCGGCGCCAAGCTCCGCGACATGATGCCGTGGATCAAGGAAAAGGCCTTGGTCGACAAATCGAAGAACTGAGCGAAAATGAACGGCGGACCCCACGGTCCGCCGTTTTCGCTTCGGGAGGAAACAACAATGAAAGCCGCCGTCCTGTTCAAGCCCAACGAGCCTCTTCAGGTCGTCGAGTGCGAACTCGACCCACCCAAGGCGATGGAAGTACGGGTCAGGATGAGGGCGTCGGGCGTCTGCCAGAGCGACTGGCACGTCATGAACGGCGACTGGCCGTCACCCATGCCGATCGTGCCGGGTCACGAAGCGGCCGGCGAGATTCTTGAGTGCGGCGCCGGCGTCACCACCGTGAAGCCTGGCGACCATGTGATCTTCTCCTTCCGGCCGCACTGCGGACGCTGCCGCTATTGTAGCCAGGGTCGCACCGTGCTGTGCATCGGCCGCGCCGGCTCGCCGCCGGGCACGCTCTACGACGGCACGCTCCGCCTCAAGCACAAGGGCCAGGGCATCAACCAGATGGCCCGCATCGGCACCTTCGCCGAGGAGGTCGTGGTGCCGGAGGAGATGGTGGTGCCGATCCGCAAGGACATGCCGTGGGCGCAGGCGGCCCTCGTCGGCTGCTGCGTGGCGACCGGCGTCGGCGCCGTGACGCGCCATGCCAAGATCGAGGCGGGCTCGACGGTGCTGGTGATCGGCTGCGGCGGGGTCGGGCTGAACGCCATCCAGGGCGCGCTGCTGTCGGGCGCGTCGAAGATCGTGGCGGCCGACATCCTCGACAACAAGCTCGAGATGGCCAGAACCTTCGGCGCCACCCACACGATCAACACCGCGACCGACAACGATCCGGTCAAGAAGGTGAAGGAGATCGCGGGCGGCCTCGGCGTCGACTACGCCTTCGATGCCGTCAGCAATGACCGGACCCAGGCGCTGGCCTTCGACGCGCTGGCGCCCGGCGGCCATGCCGTGGCGGTCGGCATCTCGGCCGCGACCGTGCGCGCCAGCTACTCGCCCTTCATGATGGTCTTCAGCGAAAAGAAGATGAGCGGCACCTTCTACGGCTCGGTGCGGCCCGACCTCGACTTCCCGGTGCTGGTCGACCACTACATGAACAAGCGGCTCAATATCGATGGGCTGATCAGCCGGACCTACAAGCTTGCGGAAATCAACGACGGCTTCAGGCGCATGATGGCCGGCGAAGTGGCCCGCGGTGTCGTGGTGTTCGAGTAGCCATGTCCCTGTACGAGGTGCTTGTGTTCGTGGCCCTGGGCGGCGTCGGCGGCTACGTCTACTACCTCTACCGCTCGGATACCCGCCCGAAGTGACATGACATCGCTCGACGACTTTGGCCTCAGTGACGAACAGCTTCTGATCCGGCGCAATGTCGCTGAACTCCTCGCGCGCGTCCTGCCGGCCGAGGAAATCCGCCGGCTCGATGCCGCCAGCGCGTTTCCGCATGCCGCCTTCCAGGCCCTGGCCGAGGCCGGCTACATGGCGCTGCCCTACGATCCCGCCTACGGCGGCATGGGCGGCAGCCGCAAGGATCTCGTCGTGCTGGTCGAGGCGCTGGCCCGCCACTACAGCGGTGCCTCGTCGCTCTACCTGCCGACGGTCGTCTATGGAGGCATGCACCTGCAGCTCACGGCGGGCGAGCATCTCAGGCGGCGCTACCTGCCGGAAATCTGCGCCGGCCGCCTGAAATCGGCGTTCGCGCTTTCCGAGCCCGACACCGGCTCCGACGCCTCGGGCATCAAGACGCGGGCGGTGCGCGACGGCAACGGTTTCAGGCTTACCGGGCAGAAGCTCTATATCAGCGCGGCCCACGTCGCCGACTATCTGATGGTGGTGGCCAAGACCGACAGCGAGGGCAGGCACAAGGGCGTGACGCTGTTCTGGGTCGATGCTCGGGCCGCCGGCCTGACCATGAAGCCACTCGAGACACTGGGCCGGCGCACCACCCACGCCAACGAGATCTTCTTCGACGGCGTGTTCGTGCCGGCCGACCACGTGATCGGCGAGGAGAATCGCGGCTGGTCGGGCCTGATGAAGGGCCTCAACCTCGAGCGTCTGTGTCTGGCGGCGCAGGCCTGCGGCAACATGCATTTCGCCATCGAATACGCCAAGGCCTTCGCCCGCGACCGCGTGCAGTTCGGCCAGCCGATCTCGAAATTCCAGGCGATCCAGCACAAGTTCGCCGACATGCGGATCCTGCTGCGCACGACTCAGGCGCTGACCTATCGCCTCGCCGACATGCTCGACGCCGGCCTCGACCCGGTCGAGGAGACGGCGATCGCCAAGATCCAGGGCACCGACGGCGAATTCCGGTGCGCCCACCTCGCCATGGAGATCATGGGCGGCGCCGGCTACACCATGGCGCACGACATCCAGCGCCTGTTCCGCGACGTTCGCGTGGGCTCGATCGGCGGCGGCACCAACGACATCCAGCGCAACACCATCGCCAAGATGATGGGGCTCTGAGTGCGCAGGATCGGCGATGCATCGTTCTTCCGCATCGTCGACCGGCTGCTCGATCCCGGTCTCACCCGGACGCCCAGGACGCGGTGGTCGATCGACGGCGTCGAATGGCAGCGCGAGCGCCACAGCTATGCCGGCGCCGGCCACGGCTTCACCGTCGAGGTGACGACCGGCACGAGAGCCGCGCGGCCGGCGTGGAGCCTGGTCGTGGTCAAAGAGTACTGGCGCGACGGCAGCGGCGAGGGCATCAAGACGTTGCAGTGGGCGCATGTCGGCTCGGGCCGTCGCGCCGACGTGGTGGCCTGGCTGGAGCGCTGCGCGTGACGAGAGGGGAATGACATGGATGTCGCGAAGATCCCGGTCGGCCGCCATCCGCCGAACGATCTCAATGCCCTGATCGAGATCCCGTTGGGCGGCGTGCCCGTGAAATATGAGCTCGACAAGGAGTCGGGCGCCCTGTTCGTCGACCGCTTCCTGCACACGGCGATGTTCTATCCCGGCAACTACGGCTTCATTCCGCACACTCTGTCGGCCGACGGCGATCCGTGCGACGTGCTGGTCGTGGGCCAGGTCCCGGTCGTGCCGGGCGCCGTCATCCGCTGCCGGCCGGTCGGCGTCCTGCTCATGGAAGACGAGGCCGGCATGGACGAGAAGATTCTCGCCGTACCGATCGACAAGCTCCATCCCTTCTATACCGGCATCAAGTCGTACCAGGACCTGCCCTCGGTGCTGTGCGAGCAGATCGCCCACTTCTTCCAGCACTACAAGGACCTGGAGAAGGGCAAGTGGGTGCGCGGCCTGCGTTGGGAAGGCCCGGACGTGGCCGAGCGGCTGGTGATCGAGGCGATCGGGCGCGCGCCCAAGGGCCGCTAGCCGGCCGGCGCCTCAAGGCGGTGGCGTGGGCGCGGTTCGTTCTGCCCGAATCGCCTTGCGAGACCCCGCCGGGCGGTCTAAACGGACCACACCTTGGCGTTGGGCTTTGAGCAAACGTCACTGCAAACAAATTTTCTCCGTAATTACAGAGACTTAACTCAATGCTCTCGCGTGTGATCGGGCTATTTTCGGCGGACATGGGCATCGACCTCGGCACGGCCAATACGCTGGTCTACGTCAAGGGCCGGGGCATTGTTCTCAACGAACCGTCGGTCGTGGCGCTCACCACGCAGAGCGGCAAGCGGCAGGTCCTGGCCGTCGGCGAAGAAGCCAAGATGATGCTCGGCCGCACGCCGGGCAACATCCAGGCGATCCGGCCGTTGCGCGACGGCGTCATCGCCGACTTCGAGGTCGCCGAGGCGATGATCAAGCACTTCATCTCGAAGGTGCACAACCGCCGCAGCTTCGCCCATCCCCAGATCGTGGTCTGCGTGCCGTCCGGCTCCACCGCCGTCGAGCGCCGCGCCATCCAGGAGTCGGCCGAAAGCGCCGGCGCCCGCAAGGTCTGGTTGATCGAGGAGCCGATGGCCGCGGCGATCGGCGCCGGCCTGCCGGTCACCGAGCCCACCGGTTCGATGGTGGTCGACATCGGCGGCGGCACGACCGAGGTGGCTGTGCTGTCGCTCGGTGGCATCGTCTATCCGCGCTCGGTCCGCGTCGGCGGCGACAAGATGGACGAGGCGATCATCGCCTACATCCGCCGCAACCATAACCTGTTGGTCGGCGAGAGCTCGGCCGAGCGCATCAAGAAGACCATCGCCTCGGCCTGCCCGCCCGAGGACGGCGAGGGGCGGACCATGGAGATCAAGGGCCGCGACCTCATGAACGGGGTCCCGAAGGAACTGGTCATCACCGAGCGGCAGATCGCGGAAAGCCTGCAGGAGCCGGTGAGCGCCATTGTCGAGGCCGTCAAGGTGGCGCTGGAGAACACCGCGCCGGAACTGGCCGCCGACATCGTCGACAAGGGCATCGTGCTGACCGGCGGCGGGGCACTGCTCGCCAATATGGACACCGTGCTGCGCCAGGCGACCGGCTTGCCGGTGTCGGTGGCCGAAGACCCGCTCCTCTGCGTGGCGCTTGGCACCGGCCATGCGGTGGAGAACATCAACCGCCTGCGCGGCGTTCTATCGTCGATGTACTAGGCGCCTTTTCTCCTTTTCGCAGGTGCCGCGAAGGGGAGGTGTCATGGACGCGGCCCGACTGCGCGGCTCCCGAGCGCCTGCGAAAGCCCGGCGTCGGGGGAAGATGTCGACATCTCCCCAGCAAAGCTGGGGAGGAGAAGCCGAGCGACTTGGAGTAGAATAGCCAAGCATGGCGATTCGGGACGACTTCGAGGTAGCCGCCGGCCAGGTGCGGGCCGTGGTCCAGCGCTTCGCGCTCGGCCTGCTGGTGCTCGCCGCGTTCGGCGCCATGCTGGTCGGCAAGGCAGATACCGTCCTGGTCGAACATGCCCGCGTGCTGGCCCTCGATCTCGCCAGCCCGGTGCTCGAGGCGATCGCCCGGCCGGCCGCCGCCGCCAACCGGGCCATCGCCGACCTCAAGGAATTTGCGTCCCTACGCGAGGAGAACGCGCGGCTGCGTGAGGAGAATGCCCGCCTGCTGGCCTGGCAGACCGCGGCGCGGCGGCTGGAGAACGAGAACGAGCGCCTGCGCGGCCTGGCCAATTTCCGTGAGGGACCGGAGGCTTCGTTCATTACGGCACGCATCGTGGGCGACAGCGTGAGCGCCTATGTGCGCGGCGCCCTGCTCAATGTCGGGCGGCGCGGCGGCGTCGCCTCGGGCCAGGCGGTGGTGACCGGCGAGGGCCTGGCCGGGCGCATCGCCGAGGTCGGCGAGAACAGCGCGCGCGTGCTGTTCGTCACGGATGTGAATTCGCGCTTGCCGGTGCTGATCGAGCGCACGCGCGAACGCGCCATTCTGGCCGGCGACAACTCCCCGCAGCTTCGCCTGACGCTGCTGCAGAGCGTGGCCGGCGTCCAGCGCGGCGACCGCATCGTGACATCGGGCCACGGCGGCAGCTTCCCGGTCGGTATCCCGATCGGCGAGGTCGTCGAGACCGGCGAGGGCAGCGTTCGGGTCCGGCCGTTCGCCGACTTCTCGCGACTCGAGTTCGTGCGGGTGGTCGACTACGGCGTGACCGGCCTGGTCGGCGGCGGTCCGACCGTGCCGGCGCCGCCGGCCGGCGTGAGGATCCGCTGACATGAGAGCCGACGGGCTCCTTGCCATGCTCGACCGTTGGGGGCGGTTGGCGCTGCCCGGTACGGTCCTGCTGTTCTTCGTGCTGCTCACCCTGGCGCCGCTGCGCGCGCCCTATCTTTCGGGCGCGCTGCCGTTGTTGCCGGCACTGGCCGTCTTCCAGTTCAGCCTGGCCACGCCGGAGCGCCTGCCGGGGCCGCTCCTGCTGGCGATGGGCATCCTGCTCGACCTGCTGCTGGGCGGCCCCGGCGCGCCGGTCGGCGTGAGCGCGCTGGGCTTCGTGCTGATCCGGGCGGCCGTGGTCAACAACCGCCGCTATCTGGTGGGCGTGCCGTTCCTCTTCCAGTGGTTCGGCTTCTGCCTGCTTGCCTGGGGCTTCGTCGTCCTAGTCTGGTTCTTCACGGCGCTATGGACCTGGACGGCCATCGATCCGGTGCCGGCGATGATGCAGTATGTCGTCGTGGTCGTGATCTATCCGCTGCTCGCCCCGTTGCTCGCCCGCGTGCGCGCCCGCGATCCGCTGAACGTGCCCGACGAGTCGCGCGGCACCGCGCGGCCGGGAGAAACCACGTCGTGAAGCCCTTCCGCAAGGGTGACGGCGAACGCAGCGGCCTGTTCACGCGCCGCGCCTTGTTGCTGGCCGGCGTGCAGGGCGTGCTGCTGTCGGCGCTGGCCGGGCGGCTCTACCAGCTCCAGGTCCTCGAGACCCAGCGCTTCTCCACCTTGGCCGAGGAGAACCGGATCAACCTCCGGCTGCTGCCGCCGTCGCGTGGGCTGATCTTCGACCGCACCGGCCAGCCGCTCGCCGTCAACCGCAACAACTTCCGCGCCATGGCGACCTCGGACCGCGGTCGCGGCGCCGACGTGCTGGTCGAGCGGCTCGACCAGATCCTGGGGCTCGGCGCGACCGAGCGGAACCGGCTGCTGCGTGATCTGCGGCGCAGCCGCAATGCGCAGCCCGTGGTGGTGCGCGAGAATCTCGGCTGGGAGGAGGTCGCGCGCCTCGAATTCAACGCACCCGATCTGCCCGGCGTGTTCATCGATCTCGGTCAGTCGCGCGACTATCCCGAAGGCGAGCTGATGAGCCACATCATCGGCTACACCGGCCGCGTCGCCGATGAGGATCTCGCCGGCCGCGACGATCCGGTATTGCAGCTCGCCACCATGCGTTTCGGCAAGAAGGGTGTCGAGCGCTCGCTCGAAGACGACTTGCGCGGCCGTGCCGGCGCCGTGCAGGTCGAGGTCAACGCTGTGGGCCGGGTGGTGCGCGAACTCGACCGCACCGAAGGCCAGCCGGGCTCGAACGCGCTGCTCACCATCGATCTCGACCTGCAGCGCTTCGCTGCCGAGAAGATGAAGGAGCACCAGAGCGGTTCGGTGGTGGTTCTCGACGTGGTTACCGGCGACGTCATCGCCATGGCCTCGACCCCTGGCTTCGATCCCAGCACCTTTGCGCGCGGCATCACGCAGGGCGAATGGCGCGAACTTCTGGATAACCCGGAGCGACCCCTGCACAACAAGGCGATCGCCGGCGTCTATCCGCCGGGGTCGACCTACAAGATGGTCACGGCGCTCGCCGCGCTGGAGTCCAAGGCGATCGATCCCTGGACGCGGCTGCCCTGCCTCGGCTTCCTCGAACTCGGCAACATCAAATTCCACTGCTGGCTGAAGGGCGGCCATGGTTCGACCAACGTCGTCGAGGCGATCGCCTCGTCGTGCGACTGCTTCTTCTACGAAGCCGCGCGCCGGGCCGGCGTCGACCGGATCAGCGACATGGCGGTCCGGCTGGGCTTCGGCCGGATGAGCGAACTCGGGTTGCCCGGCGAGTCGGCGGGCAACCAGCCGACGCGCGCCTGGAAGCAGGAGAAGGTCGGCAAGCCCTGGCAGCACGGCGATACGTTCAATCTGGGCATCGGCCAGGGTTACATGACCAGCACGCCGCTGCAGCTCGCCATCATGACGGCGCGCATCGCCAATGGCGGCTACGAGGTGCAGCCCAACCTGCTGCTGGCCAAGGCGACGCCGCGCGAGGAGCTGACGCCGCCGCCGGCCCGCGCCAAGCCGACGGCGCCGTCGCTGCGCCTGAACCCGCAGCACCTCGCCCTGATTCGCGACGGCATGAAGGACGTGGTCAACACTGGCCACGGCACGGCCAACCACCTGCGCCAGCGCGACCCGGCGCTGATGTTCGCCGGCAAGACCGGCACCGCCCAGGTCAAGCGCATCACCGAACGCGAGCGCGACATGGGCATCACGCAGGACCAGTTGCCCTGGCATCTGCGCCATCACGCGCTGTTCGTCTGCTTCGGGCCGGTCGATAACCCGCGCTATGCCTGCGCCGTCATCGTCGAGCACGGCCAGGGAGGCGGCAAGACGGCTGGCCCGATCGGCCGCGACGTGCTGGTCGAGACGATCAAGCGCGACCCGTCGCGCCGCAACGACCGCTTCCGCAAGATGGCGTCGCGATGAGCAGCGTAGCCCTCGACGCGCCGGCGCCCGTCGGCTTCGCGGAGAAGATCTGGCGCATCAACTGGGGGTTCGTGCTGGTGCTGACGGCGATCGCCGGTGTCGGCGTGCTGGCGCTCTACTCGGCGGCCGGCGGCCGGTTCGAGCCTTGGGCTGCCCGCCACGCCGTGCGCTACGGCGCGGCGCTGGGGCTGATGCTGGTCGTGGCGCTGATGCATCCCAAGGTGTGGCTGGCGCTCGCCTGGCCGATCTACATCGTCTCGCTGCTGCTGCTGGTTGCCGTCGACCTGATCGGCAAGATCGGCATGGGCGCCCAGCGCTGGCTGGTGATCGGACCGATGCAGCTCCAGCCCTCCGAGATCGCCAAGGTCGCGGTCATCCTGGTGCTGGCGCGCTATTACCACGGCCTGCGCAAGGAGCAGGCCGCTCAGTTCCTCTATACCCTGCCGCCGCTGCTGGTGATCCTGGTGCCGGTGGCGCTGGTGATGGTGCAACCCGACCTCGGCACGGCGATGATGGTCCTGATGGGCGGCGGTGCGGTGCTGTTCGTGGCCGGCGTGCGACTCTGGATGTTCCTCGCTGCCGGCGTCGCGGCCGTCGCCTGCCTGCCGATCGCCTGGTCGCTGATGCACGAATACCAGCGCAAGCGCGTACTCACCTTCCTCGATCCCGACCGCGACCCGCTGGGTGCCGGCTACCACATCACCCAGTCCAAGATCGCCATCGGATCGGGCGGTCTGTTCGGCAAGGGCTTCCTCAAGGGCACGCAGTCGTCGCTGAACTTCCTGCCGGAGAAGCAGACAGACTTCATCTTCACGACGTTCGTCGAGGAGTGGGGTCTGGTCGGCGCCTGTGCGCTGCTGGCCCTGTTCGTACTGGTGCTGCTGTGGGGCTTTTCCATCGCCTTCCGCAGCCAGCATCATTTCGGCCGGCTGCTGGCGCTCGGCGTCACCGCCATGTTGTTCCTCTATGTCTTCATCAACACCGCCATGGTCATGGGGCTCCTGCCGGTGGTCGGCGTGCCGCTGCCGCTGGTCAGCAACGGCGGCACCGCGATGGTTTCGGTGATGTTCGCCTGTGGCCTGCTGATCGGGGTCAATGTTTACCGCGACGCGCAGTTGCCGCGCACGCGGTAGGAATCCCGGCGGGATTTCTTTGTCGCGGGGCTATCGACAAGGGATAACCGCCTTGCTATAGCCCGCGCCGCTTCCGGCAATACCCCGGAGTTCCGGGGGGCGCATAGCTCAGTTGGTAGAGCAGCTGACTCTTAATCAGCGGGTCCCAGGTTCGAGCCCTGGTGCGCCCACCATTGCCGGATGAGACAACGCCCCGTCACGCGGGGCGTTTTTGCGTGGGTTCAGCGCATCGGCGGCTGTGGCGCTGCCGGCTTGAAGCCGATAGGGAGTCTTGCCACTCTCGGCGGCGGTAGGGCACCGGGGTATTGCGACCCGGCTCCGGTATCGAGTGGATGATCCCCGAGAGGCGCCGATGCTTTGGGAATCCTCGGCCGCCTCGGCCCAAGGGGCCGTCGTCGCCGAACTGGCCCGCAAGGTGGTCGCCCTACGCCCGACCGATGTTCGGCATTGGGAACTGCTCGGACAATCCCTGCTCCAGATGGATCGGCCCGACGAAGCCGTCGCAGCCCTGACCGATGTCATCGAGAAGCTGCCGGAGATGCCGAAGCTCCATCTCCTGCTGGCGGATGCCTGCCAGCGGCTTGGCCGGCGCGATCTCTTCGATCGGGCGATGCAGCGGGTTCCGGCGATCCCGGACGATGATCCGGCGACGGCGGTGTACCGTCTCGAATTGCTCATGAAGGCGGCCGCGGCGAACGATGTCTGCCGGATCGCACGTGAAGTGCTGGCACTTGATCCGACCCACCACGACGCGATCGAACACCTGGCGTCGGCGGCAAGACGGGATGCCACCCCCGAAGCCATGATCCCGATTTGCCGGGCGGCCTTGAGCCGGCGGGCCGGCCATGTCCAGGCGCGCTATGAATTGGCGGCCGCCTGCGCCCGGCTGGGGCGTTCGGAAGAGGCGCGGAAGCTGATCGATCTCGATCGCTTCGTCATGCTGGCCGACCTGGCGGCGCCAGGAAAATACGCCGACGCCGCGGCCTTCGAGGCCGCCTTGAGCGGCGAAATCGCCCGCAACCCGACACTGAAGCCCGATCCGGCCGACAAGGCGACGAGGGGCTGCCTGCAAACCTCGGGCGACCTTGCTCTCGCTTCTGGCGAGGCGATCGCCACCCTGCTCGACCTGGTACGCGCGGCAGTGGAGGCGTTCGTGGCCGCCTTGCCTGCCCAGTCCGACGATCCATTCGTGGCGGCGCGACCCGAGAAGGCCGCGCTCGACGCCTGGGCGGTGGTCTTTCCAGGCGAAGGCTATCTGAAGTCGCACATTCACGCCTCGGGCTGGCTCAGCGGCGTCTACTACGTCAGCGCCCCCGAGACTCCCGGCAACGATTCGCGCGCCGGCTGCCTGGCCCTCGGCAGCCTCGACCTGCCGGACGCGGCAGACCCTCCGTGGGGTATCGTGGATGTCCGGCCGGCACCGGGCCGACTGGTCCTGTTCCCTTCTTTCATCCCGCATGCGACGGTTCCGACGAAGTCGACGAAAGCGAGGATCTGCGTCGCCTTTGACGTGATCCCCGGCCGCCCCGATCCGATGCCGTTCGATTGAGTGGCTGTCCAGGGTGGAACGGCAAGTCGGACGGCAATGTCTCGGATGGCTTCGGCCTGGGTGGGGGGAAATGCACGGCAAGCTGATCGAACTTCTCCAGCTTCTCGGTGTTTCGGAGGCTGACACCGGCGGCAAGGTGACGATCGAGGGCAACGATCCCGTCGTCGCCTCGCGGCATCACATCGGTGAGGCGACGGCCGTGTTGCTGGCCGCCTTCGGCATCGAGATGGCGGCTCTGTGGAAGATGCGCACCGGTCGCGGCCAGGACGTGCATGTCAAGGTGCGCAATGCGGTCTGCCAGCTGGCAGCCTTCTTCTATGCCCGGCAGAACGGCCTGCGCCCGCCCTACGAAGACCCGGCCATGGCGGAGACGACCGACTTCTTCCGCTGCAAGGACGGGCGCTGGGTCTACATCGTCTGTTCGATCCCGCACCTGCGCAACAAAGCCTCGGCGGTACTGCGCTGCCAGCCGACTCGGCAGGAGTTCATCACCCATTGTGGCACCTGGAACGCCCTCGACCTCGAGGAGGCGATCCAGGCGGCGGGCGACGCCTGCGCCATGGTCCGCACGCGCGCCGAGTGGCTGGCCTGCGAACAGGGCAAGTACATCGAGGATGAGCCGCTGATCCGCATCGAGAAGATCGGCGACAGCCCACCCGAGCCGCCGTCGTCCGGCGGGCGCCCGTCGGGCCCTCTGTCGGGCGTTCGGGTGATCGACAACACCCATATCTATGCCGGGCCCTACTGCGGGCGGATCGCTGCCGATGCCGGCGCCGACGTGCTGCACATCGCGCCGGCGCAGTATCCCGATCCGCCGACCATGCTGCTCGATACCAACCCCGGCAAGCGCGACGCCTGGTGCAACCTCGGCGATCCGGCGATGACCGATGCGTTCTGGAGGCTCGTGAAGGGCGCCGACGTCTGGCTGAACAGTTATATGACGCTCGACCGGCGGGGTGTCGCGCCGCGACGCCTGGCCGAGGTCCGGCCGGGTATCGTCTGCGTAGAATTTCGCTGCTTCGGCTTTCGCGGGCCATGGGCGGCGCGCGGCGGCTTCGAGCAGCACGCCCAGTCGGTCACCGGATTCGCCGTCAACGAGGGGTCTGCCGACGCGCCGCAGGGACCGCCGACCTATCTGCTGAATGACGCCATGTGCGCGTTGCTGGGATCCATCGGCATGACCGAGGCGTTGCGCCGCCGCGCCCGCGACGGCGGTAGCTACTCCGTACAGGTGACGCTCAGCAAGAACTGCTCCTGGCTCCAGGACTTCGGCCTGTTCGACGCCGCCGAGATCGTCGGCGCCGGCCTCGCCGCCTCGGTTCTTGACAACCCCGGCTTGAACGGACGAATCCGGCGCGAGTTCGAACTGCCGCTGGTCAAGTCAGCCGGCACACAGGGCGAGGTCGAGAATCTGCCGCTGCAGGTCGAGTTCTCGGAGATCAAGCTGGCGCCAAGGCACAGCGGTAACCCGAACGGATCGTCGCGCCTGGAGTGGCTGCCGCGGCCGTAACACCGCCGGCTCAGGCGCGACCTGCTGCGACCTCGCGTTGGTAGTAGAGCAGGTCGAGTTCCGGCGCCGGCTTGCCGAGAGTGGTCAGGATCATGTGCGCCTGGCCGCGATGGTGGGTCTGGTGGTTGAACCAGTGGTCGAGCGCCGGCATCAGCGGCTGCACGAACTCATCCGGCGTCGAGACTCGGCGGTAGCGGATGGCACCGCCCAGGTGTGCCTCGTCGAGTCCGTCGATCCAGTCTACGATGCGGCGGTCGAAGGCGGTGCGGTCTGCCCACAGGTCTGCGAAATGTTCGTGCACGATGGCATCCAGCCGATCCGGCGCATGGCCCTGGCCGGTGAAGCGTGTCATCCAGATGCGGTCTGTCGCCAACAGATGGTTGAGAGTGCCGTGCATTGACTTGAAGAACGCACCGCGGTCGGCGCGATACTCGGCGTCGGACAACCGCGCCGCGGCGTCGTAGAGGCGGCGGTTCGCCCAGGCATTGTAGCCCGCGAAGGTAGAGTAGCGATCTTTCACGACAGCATTGTGCGGCGAACGGTGCCGGGTTCAAGATTGATTCGCCCGTTCAACCCAGTTGGGCCGCCTAAAAGCCGAATGCGCGCCGGACGTTGCCGCCGAGCAGTCCGACGCGATGGTCGGGTGCCACCTGGTCGACCATCTCCTCCAAAGCCTGGAGATAGTCGCCGGTGTGGTCGGGGTGGGGATAGTCCGATGCCCAGAAGAAGCGGTCAGCGCCATAGGTCGCCATGATCGCCGGCAGGGTGCGCTCGTCCGGGTCGGCCGAGATCCAGACCTGGCGGCGGAAGTAGTCGCTGGGCTTGAGCTTGAGTGGCGCGCGGCCGCCGAGGTAGGTGGCGCCGACGACGCCGTCGAGGCGGTCGAGCCAGTAGCCGATCCAGCCGGCGCCCGACTCCAGCAACACGAGCTTCAGCGTCGGGAAGCGGTCGAAGGTCGCGAAATCGAAGAAGGTGGTGAAGGCCTGGCGCACACCGTCGGCCGCCGTTACCGAGGACAGCAGCGGCAGGCGGTGGCGGTTGTCGAAGCGCGGCGAGCGCAGCTCGAACGGCTCGAAGGCCGGGTGAATGGCGATCGGCACGTCGAGTTCGACCGCCTTGGAAAACACCGGATCGTGCGCGGGATCGCCGTGGGCGCGGTGGGACGAGGCAAAGGGAACGACGAACGCACCGCGGCAGCCGTCCCGGACCGCCCGGTCGAGTTCGGTTGCGGCGGCGGCGGGGTCGCCCAGCGACAGGTGGGCGATCGGAATGAGGCGGCCCTTCGAGTCGCGGCAGAAGTCGGCGATCCAGCGGTTGTAGGCGCGGCAGTAGGCCTGGCTCAGCTCGACGTCGGTGAGTTCGGACTCCCACAGAATGCCGAGCGTCGGATAGAGCACCGCAGCGTCTAGTCCCTCGGCATCCAGCAGCTTCAGCCGTTCCTCGGCATTGCAGGCGCCGTAGGGCATGTTGGCGGCGTAGGTCTTGTCGGGGTGCGGCGTGAAGGCGTCGAGGTCCTTCTGTCCCATGCGCCCGAGCGTGGCGGGATAGCCCTTGCGCGTGCGCTTGCTCGGCCGGCCGTCGATCTCGAGATACTCCAGCCCGTCGGCGTCGCGCTTGAGGCGCATGGCGCGGTCGCGGTATTTCGCCTCGATGTAGCGTTCCCAGAGGCCGGCGTCCTCGAGCAGATGGCCGTCGGCGTCGACGGCGCCGGCGTGCTTCAGGCGGTGGACGGTTGCGGGATCGAAGACCGGTCGCATCAGCGCTCCTCCCGGCGGTCAGGCGGTAGGGCGGTACGTTAGGGCAGGCGCCGGGAACCGGCCAGTGCGCCGCGCGGCCTTCGCCGTCCGCTTTCCTCCTGGCGGTTCGTGCGGTCAGTGACGCCGGCCACCGCCGTAGCCGCGCAGCGCAGCGTAGCGCGCGACCTGTTCCGGCGTCAGCAGCGCCACCATCTCGAGGTGATAGCGCAGGTGGGCGGCCCGCAGCGCCGCCTGTGTCGCGCCAATCCGGGCGCTGGCGGCGTCGACCGCGGCGAGCGTCGCCCGCTTCTCGGCGAACAGAAGGTCGAGCGCCGTCTCGTCGGCGATCAACCGCTCGCCCAGGGGAATGGCCTCGGCCTTCATGGCGGCGAACAGCGCTTCCGTGCGCTGCCGCTGGTCGGGCGTTAGGTCGAGCGGCCCGGCCAGCTCCAGAACATGCATCGGGCCCGGGTAGCCGTTCAGTTCCGCCGGCAAGGCTAGTCCCATGCCACGGCCGGCGCGCAGGTCGGCAATCTGCTGGTCCGAGAGCGCCTTGACGGCGCGCGCCTGCTGGCCGGCATAGGGCTGTGCATGGTTGTGCTGCGCGGCCGCGGCCAGCGGCAGCGCGGCGGCGACAACGAAGAGGCTTGCTATACGGCGCATGTCGGTCTCCTTTGAGGCCGGATTATCGACTGGAGACGCGCCATGGCCAAGCGGATCGGCATTCTGACCAGCGGTGGCGACTGCGCCGGATTGAACGCGGTCATCCGCGCCGCCACGTTGCGCGCACATCACGGACACGGTTGGACGACGGTCGGCATCAGCCGCGGCACGCTGGGCCTGCTCGCGCGGCCGGTCGATGCCCGGACCCTCGATCCGGTCCGGCTGAACGCGACGTTGTCACGACAGGGCGGCACGTTTCTCGGCAGCACCAATCGCGGCGATCCGTTCGCCTTCCCGATGCCTGACGGCACCGTCCGGGATCGCTCGGCCGAGATGGCGGAAGGGCTGGCCGCGCTGGCGCTTGACGGGTTGATCGGAGTCGGCGGCGACGGCAGCCTCGCCATCCTGCGCCGCCTGCTGACGCCGACCGGCGTGCCCTTCGTCGGCATTCCCAAGACCATAGACAACGATGTCGGCCATACCGAGCGCGCCATCGGCTTCTCGACGGCGGTGGCCATCGCCACCGAGGCGCTCGACCGCCTGCAGCCGACCGGCACCAGCCACGACCGGACCATGGTGCTGGAGGTCATGGGCCGCGATGCCGGCCACATCGCCATCTCGGCCGGTGTCGCGGGCGGTGCCGATGTCGTGCTCATTCCGGAAATACCGTGGCGGCTGCATCGTGTTGTGGCGCATATCGCGCGCCTGCGCGCCGCCGGCCGGACGTCGGCATTGGTGGTGGTGGCCGAGGCGGCGGGCATGGCCGACGAGGCGCCTGACCCGGCCGATGACGCGCCCGGCCGGAGCGGGGTGGGTGATTGGCTGGCGCGCCGGCTAGCGGCGGCAACCCATGCCGAGGCGCGGGCCACCGTGCTCGGCCACGTGCAGCGCGGCGCCATGCCGACCGCCGAGGACCGCCTGCTCGCATCGGCGCTCGGCGTGCGCGCGGTCGATCTGCTGGCGGCCGGTAAGCGCGACCGCATGGTGGCGTGGTGGAACCGGCAGGTGATCGATGTGCCGCTCGACAAGGTCGTCGGCCGTTCGAGGACCGTCGATCCCGGTGGCACGCTGATCCGTACCGCCCGTGCGCTGGGGATCTGTCTCGGCGATGCGGAAGAGGTGTGATCCTAGGCGAGGTCGGCGCGGGCCATCCAGAAGACCTCGCCCTCGCTTTGCTCGGTGTCGAGCCAGAGGAAGGGCAGCCGCGGGTAGGCTCTCTCGAGCGGCTTGCGGCCGCGCCCGATCTCACACAGCAGGCTGCCGGCTGCCGTGAGATGTCGAGGCGTCTCGGCGAGGATGCGGCGCACCAGGTCGAGTCCGTCGTCGCCGGCAGCCAGCGCCATCCGCGGCTCGTGCCGGTACTCCGGCGGCAGCTTCGCCATGCCGCGGGCGTCGACATAGGGCGGGTTGCTGAGGATCAGGTCGTAACGGTGACCGCCGAGCGGCTGGAAGAGGTCGCCGCGATGGAGCGCGATACGGTCGCCCAGGCGGTGCGCCGCCACGTTGCGCCGCGCCAGAGCGAGTGCGCCGGCCGACAGATCGACGGCGTCGATGCGGGCGCGGGGAAAGACCAGCGCCGCCAGAATAGCAAGGCAGCCCGAGCCGGTGCAGAGGTCGAGCACGCGCCGCACGCGCGCGGGCGCTCCGATCGGCAAGGCGCCGCCCACCAGCAGATCACCGATGAAGGAGCGCGGGATCAGGGCTCGGCGGTCGACCTGGAAGCGCACACCGTGCATGTAGGCCGCTCCCACGAGGTACGGCGCGGGCATTCGCAGCGCCACGCGGGCATCGATCAGGGTAAGCAGGCGCGCCCGTTCGGCGGCCGTCGGCCTGAGGTCGAGCCAGGGGTCGATGCGGTCGACCGGCAGGCCGAGCGCCTCCAGCACCAAGAAGGCCGCCTCGTCGACGGCGTTGGTGGTGCCGTGGCCGTAGGCCAGGCGGGCAGTCCGGAAGCGGCGAGCCGCGAACCGGAAGAAGTCACCCAGGGTGACGAGAGAGGGTTTGGTGGGGCGCGGCATGCCGGCCTAGATTACCCGACATGAATCGCCGCGCCTTCGTTTTTGCGTCCCTGGCGGCTTCGGCCGCACTCGCACCGGCGCATGCCGCACCGGACCTGAAGGTGATCTATGTCGGCGGCTGGGATTGTCCGCCCTGCACGCAATGGAAGAACGCCTACAAGGCCAAGTGGCTGGCATCGCCGGAGTTCCGGAGAGTGACCTGGATCGAGGTCGACCCGCCCAAGCTCAAGGAGGCCTACCAGGAACGCTATTGGCCAGGCGAGCTCAAGCCGATCCTCGAACAGATTCCGCGCAAGAGCGGCACGCCCCGCTTCCTGATCGTCAGCGACGGCAGGATCGTGTCCAACCAGTTCGGCGGCGGCAAATGGCCGGAGACGATGGCCGATCTTCGGAAGATCCTGGAGGCGTAGGATGGCGGGCGCTCTCGACGGGCTGGTCGTCCTTGACCTCACCACGCATCTCTCGGGCCCGTTCTGCGGCATGCAGTTGGCCGACCTCGGCGCCGACGTGCTCAAGATCGAGAGCCCGCAGGGCGACGCGATGCGCGGCGCGCCGCCTTTCGTCGGGGCGGAATCGGCGCCGTTCATGCTGTGGAACCGCAACAAGCGTGGCGTGCGCCTCGATCTCAAGAACGCGGGCGATCTCGACGTCTTCTGGGATCTGGTCGACAACGCCGACGTGGTGCTGGAGAACTTCCGGCCCGGGGTCATGGATCGGCTGGGACTCGGCTGGGCGGCCTTGAACGCCCGCAACCCGCGACTGGTGCTGGGCTCGATCTCCGGCTTCGGCCAGACCGGGCCCTACGCCAAGCGCGGCGGCTTCGATCTCATGATCCAGGCGATGTCGGGCCTGATGTCGGTGACCGGCCCGAAGGACGGCCCGCCCTATCGCATTCCTCTGGCCATCTCCGACGTCGGCGCCGGCCTCTATCTCACCATCGGCATCCTGGCGGCCCTGCAGGCGCGACAGAAGACCGGTCAGGGCCAGTGGGTGGAAACCTCGCTGCTCGAGGCCACGGTGTCGCTGGGCGTCTACGAGGCGGCGAACTACTTCGCCAACGGCCAGAGGCCGGAGAAACTCGGCCAGGCGCACCGCGGCTCCTCGCCCTACCAGGTGTTCCAGACCGCGGACGGCTGGCTCACCATCGGCGGCGCGCAGCAGAACTTCTTCCGCAAGCTCTGCGCCATGATCGGCCGCCCGGAGCTTGCCGACGATCCGCGCTTCAAGAGCAACGCCTTGCGCGTGAAGAACAATGACGTGCTGATCGGCATCCTGCAGGAACAGGTACGGCGGCGCACGACGGCCGACTGGATGACGGCGCTGGCGGCCGAGGGAATCCCGGCCGGCCCGGTGCTGCATCATGACGAGGTCTTCACCGACCCGCAGATCCTGGCGCGCGGTATGGTGGCCGAAGTCGAGCACGCCGCGGCCGGCCGCCAGAAGACGCTGGGCGTGCCGCTAAAAATGTCGGCGACGCCGGGCGGCGTGCGCCGCGCCGCACCGACCCTGGGCCAGCACGACGCAGAGGTGCGTGCCGGCGCAAAGGGCAGGCGGTCGCGCTCCTAGCGCCAGCCTGCGCGTTGCGGGCCGAGCAGCGACCCTGAAGGCTGAGGTGCCGGCAGGTAGTTCGCCTGGCTGCCCGCGGCCGGGACGAGCATCGATGGGGCAGGTTGCGGCGCCGGCAGGTAACGAACCTGAGGGCTCACGGCCGGTCCGCCAACCGGCGGCATCGGCTCGCTCTGGGCTCCCACCGCCGGGCCGAGCGACGGCGGTTGATAGGGCTGTGGTTGATAGACCGGCGGCGCGTAGGCCGAAGCCGGCGGGTAGGCGGCGGGCACCTGATGTGGCGCGGGCGCGTAGCCCATGGGGGTGGGCGGCGTGGCGGTGATCGGCAGGCACCCCGCCACGGCGAACAGAAGGCCGGCCGCCATCGGCGCTTTCAGGCCCGCCCTCGGCATCAGTAGCTCCGCCAGCGCTGGTAGCGGTCGGGGATGCCGTCGCGGTTGCGATCGCGCTCGTAGCGGTAGCCAGGCGCCGTCACGGCGACCGGCACGTAGCGGGTCTGGGTGACCACCACGACCGGCGATGTCTGCGGATAGTAAGCCGGCCGGCCGTAGTAGGCGGGCTGGCTGTAGCTATGGTAGCCGTTGCCGTAGGAGGTCGTGGGATAGCCCGCGTTCGTCGCTTCCACGCAGCCGGCGGTCACGAGCATCGTGCCCATCGCGACCAGCCCCTTGAGGTTGCCCATCGCTGCCTCCGTGGAGAGGACCCGCGTGCCGGGGCCCTTCCCAGGTTGGCATCTGGCCGCCCAACCATGGTGCGGTGACGGCGCAATTGGGATTTGTTGAAGGCAAATCCCTTAGCGAGCGCAACAGCCCGTGCAGGTCCCTCTGCAGGCGGAGGCCGTCAGAGCGCGCCCGGCGCCGGGCCGCGGCTCACCTTGGCATTGAGCTTGGGCGGGTGCGTGACGATCGACTTGAGCGCCGCCGTGGGCTTGCGCAGCTTGGCGATGTTGGGCAGTGGGCGGGCAAGGCCGGGGATCGCCTTGAACGCCGTCTCCATCGCATGGGCGGCGCCCAGCACCTCGCCGTCGCCGCGGAAGCGCCCGATCACCTGCAGGCCGAACGGCATCTTCCGATGGTCGGTGCCACAGGGCAGCGACACCGCGGGGTTGGTCACCAGCGACACGAAATAGACCGATGCCATCCAGTGGTAGTAGTTGCGCAGCTTCTTGCCGTCCATCTGGTCGATGTAGAGCTGCTTCCACGGGAAGGGCGAGAAGCCGACCGTGGGCGCCAGCACCAGGTCGTAATCCTTGTAGAGGTCCTGGAACTTCCGGAAGAGGCGTGTCTGTTCGCCATGCGCCCAGGCGAAGTCGGCGAGGCTGAGCTTGGCGCCGATCTCGTAGTTGGCGACGATGTTGGGGCCAAGCATCTTGCGGTTGTTGGTGTAGGCGTCCTGGTAGCGCGACAGGAAGCTCACGGCGCGCACCACGTCGAAGCAGCGATCGGCCTCGCCGTAGTCGACCTCGACCCTGTCGAGCGAGCGGAAGAGAGGCTTCATGGCCTTGATCTTCTCGCGCATCGTGGCGCGGATGCCCTTTTCGACCGGGGCGCCGCTGAAGTCCTCGGTCCAGGCGACGCGCAGGCTGCCGAGGTCGACTGGCCAGGGCTCGGCGAAGGCGGCGCCGTCGACCGGAAAGCTCAGCGGATCCTGGTCGTGCTGGCCGATCTGCGTCGCGTAGAGCAGGCAGGTGTCGGCCACGCTGCGGCCCATCGGACCCAGCACCGAGATCGGCGTCCAGCCCATGGCCCGGCGTTCGACCGCCACCATGCCAGGCGAGGGGCGGAAGCCCACGACGCCGCAGTAGGCTGCAGGATTGCGCAGCGAGCCGCCGGTGTCGGACCCGGTGCAGACCGGCAACAGGTCGGTGGCGAGCGCCGCCGCCGAGCCGCCCGACGAGCCGCCGGCGTTCAGGGTCGGGTTGAATGGATTGCCGGTGGCGCCCCACACCGGGTTGCGACTGTTAGAACCCGCACCGAACTCCGGCACGTTGGTCTTGCCGACGATGATCGCGCCGGCGGCGCGCACGCGGCTCACCATCACATTGTCGTAGTTCGGCACGTAGTCGCGATAGAGCGGCGAGCCGTAGCTCGTAAGCAGGTCCTTGGTCTCCTCCAGGTCTTTGATGCCGGTCGGCAGCCCGTGCAGCAGCGGTAGCTCCTCGCCGCGCCGCACCGCCGTTTCGGCGGCCTTGGCTTCCTTGCGTGCACGGGCGACGCACATGGCCGTCACGGCATTGACCGCCGGATTCACCTCCTCGACGCGTGCCAGGCAGGCCTCGAGCAGCTCGACCGGCGAGATCTCCTTGGTGCCGATACGGCGGCGCATTTCCACTGACGACAGCGAAACCAGCTCTTGCTTAGACATTCTTGCCCCTTGTCTTTGATCTGTTATGGCCGGTGCAGCCGCACCGGTTCGCGTGTAACGGTCCGCCGGCCGCGCTTGTAGGCGGCCAGCACCGGCGCCACGGTCCTGAGCGCCGTGATCGCGTCGGGCGCATCGAGCACGACCAGGTCGGCGGGCCCGCCGACCCTGATACCATAGTCGTCCTTGCGCATCAGTTTTGCGGCGGACGACGTGCCCATGTCCCAAAGTGCGCGGACTTCGCCGTCGTTGCCGCGCTGGGTGACGATCGCGTGCATGTTGACCTGGCGCAGCAGCTGGCCGTCGCCGAATGGCGTGAAGGGATTGAGGATGTTGTTCGATCCGATGGAGCAGGTGACGCCGCGCTCGGTCAGGAAATTCAGGTCGACCACATTGCGCGGCACATTGTGATCGGTGTGGCGGCCGCCGAGATAGAGGTCGGTCGCCGTGAGTACGGTGGCCGCCACGCCGGTATCGGCCATGCGCCGGGCGACCTTGTCGAGGTCCTTGAATGGCATCGTCGCGAGTTTGCCCACGTGGCCGACGGCGACGCGGCCGCCCCATTTGTGTTTTTCGGCCAGATCGCAGACCAGCAGCGTGTCGAGTTCCTCGGCCGAGGCGCCGCTGTCGAGGTGCATGTCGATATCGACGTCGAACTCGCGCGCCATTTCGAAGACGCGGCGGATCTGGGCGGCACGGTCGCTGTCGTAGTTGGGGGCGGCACCGACAACGGTCGCGCCGCTCTTCAGGGCGGCGACCATCAGCTCGTCGGTGCCGGGATTGTTGGTGAGACCCTCTTGCGGCATCACGCAGATCTCGAGGTCGATCGCCCATTTGTACTTGTCGATCAGCGCCTTCACACCTTCGACCCCGCGCAAGCCGACCTTCGGGTCGACCTCGGCATGGGTGCGCATGCGCGAGGTGCCATGGCTGATGCACTTCTCGATGGTCGCGGAGGCGCGTTCGATCACGTCCTCGACAATGAAGGTGTGCTTGACCGCCGACACGCGCTCCATGGCGAGATGCGGATTGCGCCTGGTCGTGTGTTCGCAGCGGCCAAGGATGCAGGCCTTATCGAGATGGATGTGCGTTTCCACGAAGCCTGAGCAGACCAGTCGTCCGCCGCCCTTCATCTCCTCGCGCGCGCCGCCGCCCAACATGGGGGCCAGGCCGGCTATGCGGCCGTCCCTGACGCCGATATCGGTGGTCGGTTGATCCGGCTTGCTGTCGGGAAGTCTTACGTCGCGCAAGACCAGATCAAAATCCATCGTACTTCCTGTCGTACCGGCGGCCGGCACGCATGTTGCACCATGCCGTTCGGCATTTATAGTCCAAGTCCATTGGAGGCTCGGAATTCAATGATGTTTCGACGCCAACTTCTGATCACCGCTGCTGCTGCCGCTGGGGTCCCTTGTGTCGCTTCGGCGCAGACGGCCTGGCCGACCAAGCCGATCCGGTGGATCGTCAATTTTCCGCCGGCGGGCGCCGCCGACATCATGTCGCGCGCCCTGGCGGAGTGGTTCGGCACCAGGCTCGGGCAGCCCATCGTCGTCGAGAACAAGCCCGGTGCCGGCGGCATGCTGGGCGCCGATATCGTGGCCAAGGCGCGCGGCGACACGCATGTCGTGATGATTTCCAGCGCCGCTTCGCATGGCATCGGACCGGTCCTCTACAGGGACGTGCCCTACGACCCGCTGGCGGATTTCACGCACATCCACCTGGTGGGGACGTTCCCAAGCGTTCTGGCGGTGAACGCGTCCTCGCCTGTCACCAGCGTGAAGGAGCTGATCGACCTGGCGCGCGCCAAGCCTGGCGAGGTGACCTATGGCTCGGGTGGCAACGGCACGATGAATCATCTGGTCGGCCAGCTGCTGGCGCGCGCGGCAGGCGTGAAACTGGAACATATTCCCTATCGCGGCTCGGCACCGGCGATGAACGACCTGCTGGGCGGGCAGATCACGGCGCTGATGGAAAGCCTGCCGACGGCGATTGGCCATTTCAGCAGCAAGCGCATGCGGCCCCTGGCGGTCAGCGAGGCCGAGAGAGCGCCGACGCTGCCGGACACACCGACTTTCCGCGAGGCGGGATTTCCCGACGTCGTGGCGACCAACTGGTTCGGCTTCTCGGCGCCTGCCGGCATTCCCCCCGAACTCGCCAAGCGCTGGGAGACGGAAATCGCCGCAGCGCTGCAAAGCGCCGAGATAAAAGGGCATTTCGACCGTATCGGCATCAGGCCCGGAACGCTTGGGTCCGAGGCCTACACGGCGCTCATCCGGAGCGAACTGGCGCGCTGGCGCGAGGTCATCCGCGCCGGGAATATCCGAGCCGACTGATTGCCTGCTGCCCGTCTTTCGGCACAATGAGCGCCGGAGGAAACTGACATGGTGCATCCGCTTCGCGACAAGGCGGCGATCAGCGGCGTCGGCGAGACCGCCTATACGCGCGGCACGCCCAAGAGCGCGCTGGCGCTGCAGCTCGAGGCGAGCCTTGCCGCCATCGCCGACGCCGGCCTCAGTCCGCGCGACATCGACGGCGTCGTGCCCTATTTCCCGGGCGGCGGCATCGCCGAGGATTTCATCGCCAATCTCGGCTTGCCCGACCTGAAACTCTCTCTGTTCGTGCCGATGGGCGGCGCCACCTTCGTGGCCGCCATCCAGAGTGCCGCCATGGCGGTGGCGTCCGGTGTCTGCAACCATGTGCTGCTGGCGGTCGGTCGGACCGGCTATTCCGGCGCGCGCGTGTCCACGCGCCTGCAGCAATTCCCGCAATTCGCGCTGGCTGCCGAGTTCGAGGCGCCGATCGGCATGTTCGCGCCGGCCCAGCTCTATGCCCAGGGCGCGCGCCGCCACATGGAACTCTACGGCACCACGCCGCGTCACTTCGCCGAGGTCGCCGTGACGATGCGCCGGCACGCGATCCTGAACGGCAACGTGGCGATGAACAAGCCGCTCACGGTCGAGGAACATCACGCCTCGCGCATGATCGCCGACCCGTTCCGCCTGTTCGACTGCAGCCTGGAGAGCGACGGCGGCGCCGCGGTCATCGTGAGCCGGGCCGACCGGGCGCGCGATCTCCGGAAGCCGCTGGTCACCATCATGGGCGTGGCCGAGGGCCACCCCGAATCTCCCGCCTCGATCGCGCAACGCCCCGACCTGCTGGAATTCGGCCTCGCGCGCGCCGCCCCGCGTGCCTACGACATGGCGGGCGTGGGGCCGCAGGACATCGACGTCGCCGAGATCTACGACTGCTTCACCTTCACCGTGATCAACCAGCTCGAGCTGCTGGGCTTCTGCAAGAAAGGCGAAGGCGGTCCTTTCGTCATGGATGGCCGCATCGGCCTGGGCGGCGACCTGCCGCTCAACACCCACGGCGGCCTGCTCAGCCAGGGCCATGTGGTGGGCCTCAACCATGTGATCGAACTCACGCGCCAGCTCCGCCGCGAGGCGGGCCGCGCCCAGGTCGCGGAGGCCGAGGTCGGGCTCGTCACCGGCTACGGCGACATGGGCGACGGTTCGATCGCGATACTGCGGAGGGCGGCATGAGCGTCGCTGCAACGCCCGTGGCGCCTGAACGGCCGCTCCCGATCCCGACGCGCGAAAGCCAGCCCTTCTGGGACGGCCTGCGCGAAGGCCGCTTCATGCTCCAGCACTGTTCGGCGTGCGGCAAGGTCCGGCACTATCCGCGGCCGGTTTGTCCGCACTGCTTCTCGATGGACAGCGATTTCAGGGAAGCGCCGACCGGCGGGGCGATCCACAGCTGGACGGTGTGTCACCATCCCTTCAACTTCTTCTTCAAGGCGGCGGCGCCCTACATCGTGGCGCTGGTCGACATGGATGCCGGCGTGCGCGTGAATGCGCCGCTGCGCGGCACAGACGAGGCCGACCTCAAGATCGGCAAGCGCGTCCGGCTCGGTTTCGAGCCGGTCAACAAGGAAGTGACGCTGCCGTTCTTCGTCAGCGCCTGACCTCAGGGAGGAACAAGATGAAACGTTCGAGGTTTATCGCATCGGCGCTTGCGGCGCTCGTGTTGCCATGGTCGGCGTCCGCTCAATCCGATTACCCCAGCAAGGCCATCACCTTCATCGTGCCCTATCCGCCGGGCGGGCTGAACGACGCGATCGTGCGCGTCATCGGCGAGCGCATGAGCGCCGAACTCGGCAAACCGGTCCTGATCGACAACAAGGCGGGGGCCGCCACGACCGTGGCCTCCAACTTCGTCGCCAAGGCCGCACCCGACGGCTACACGCTCTATGGCGGCGGCACCTCGATGATCATCAATCCGACGCTGCAGGGCAACGTTCAGTACGATCCGCACAAGAGCTTCGACCTGGTGTCGCTGATCAGCTTTACGCCCTTCATCCTGCAGGTGAATGCCGATTTTCCGGCGAAGACCATGGCCGAGCTGATCGCCTACCTGAAAGCCAACCCGGGCAAGTTCAACATGGCGACCTCGGGCATCGGCGCCACCAACCATATGGCGGCGGAAATGTTCCGCGCGAAGACCGGGCTCAACTACACCATCGTGCCCTATCGCGGCGGCGCGCAGGCCGGTCAGGACGTGGCCTCGGGCCAGGCGCAGATGATGTTCTCGGCCTCGCTCGAGGCGATCCCGTTCCTGCAGTCGGGCAAGACGCGCGCGATCGCGATTTCCAGCCTCAAGCGCTCGCCCAGCTTTCCTGAGATCCCGACGGTGGCCGAGTCGAGTGACCTGAAAGACTTCGACGTCGTCTTTTGGCAGGGCTTGGTAGTGCCGGCCGGCACGCCCAAGCCGATCCAGGACAAGCTTCACGCCACCCTCGCCAAGATCACGGCCGAACCCGAGGTGATCGAGCGCTTCAAGAAACAGGGTGTGGAGATCCGGAGTTCGACGCCGGCCGAGTTCAGGGACTGGTACCTGAAGGAAGAGAAGCGCTGGACGACGCTCATCAAGGAACAGAACCTCAAGGCGGAGTGAGGATCAGAGCGCCTTCCTGAGCGTCAGGTTGTAGCGGCAGCCGCCGGTCATCGGGTGCTCGTCGTCCTTCAGCGCCAGCACGCCGTGGTGGGCGAGGCGGGAGGGGCCGCCCCACACCACGACGTCGCCGTGCTGCAGCGCGACGCGCCGGACGGGATCGCCGCGCTTGAGACCACCGAACTGGAAGGTCGCGGGCAGTCCCAGGGAAACCGAGACGATGGGATGGCCGTAGTCGGCCTCGTCGCGGTCCTGGTGCAGCGACAGCCGCGCGCCGGGAGAATAGCGGTTGATCAGGCAGGCGTCCGGCACGAAGCCCGGATAGCCGGCGGCTCGCGCGGCGTCGGCGGCCAGCGTCCGGAAGGCCTCGGGCATCGCCGGCCACGGTCGGCCGGTCTGCGGGTCGTTGGACTCGTAGCGGTAGCCCCGGCGGTCGGTGATCCAGCCGGCCGTGCCGCAATTCGTCATCGCCGCCGACATTTTTAGGCCGCCGGGTGTCGTCATGTGGCGGAAAGGCGCGCGGGCGGCAATCCGTTCGATCTCCGCGACCAGCGTCGTCGCCTGTGGCAGCGCGCTGCCACGCAACAAGGTCGCGCCCGGGCCCAGCGCCTCGCGCTCGCTGCCTATGTCGAACAGGCTTTGCATCGTGTCATTGATATAGACCATTGCTGCTCCCAAGATCAGGAGCTGCCG
Organism: Reyranella sp.; assembly: GCA_019745575.1. Taxonomy (GTDB): domain Bacteria; phylum Pseudomonadota; class Alphaproteobacteria; order Reyranellales; family Reyranellaceae; genus Reyranella. The sequence continues at coordinate 28,938 of JAIETA010000073.1, forward strand.
GACGAGGCGTTTTAATTCCGTCCTTGCCTATCTCAAGGAAGGGGCCCGGTCGTGCCGTCACCTGCCGCGAGCCGGCCTGTATGGGGGGCGCCCGTTCAGGGTGCGCGAAGGAAGGCAGCAATGGCGTCGGCGGCGTCCTCGCCGTTGAGATCGCGGAAGAAGTGGTCCGATCCATCGATGACAACGCGGCTGACCTTGGCCGGCAGGAGCAAAGCGAGGTCGGGCACGACCTCGTCGTTGGCCGCGATGACCACCAGCGTCGGCTGTGCGATCGTTGCCGCGCTCGACGCCGGCATCTCGCGGTAGGCATCGAGGAAGGCCATGCCGGTGACATCGGCCTCGCGGCAGAGGAGGAAATCGACGCGCCGCATCTGCTGCGGCGCGGCGCGCGCGGCATCAAGGGCCGGCGCCAGTTCCTTGCCGAAGGCCTTGCGGTAGTTGGTCGTCAGGTCCGCCGCCGGGAGAAACGCCGGTGCCAGCAGCACGACGCGCCGCGCGCCGCGCGCTTCCTGCATCAGTTCGGCCAGCTGCGCGCCGCCGCGGGAAAAGCCGATCAGATCTGCGGCCCGGACGCCCTGGGCGGCAGCCCAGGCCTGCCAGAGGTCAAGCTCGCGCCCAAGGTCGGCGAGGGTGTAGGCGTGCGGCACGTCACAGGTGCGCGGGCCCTCGCGATCGTCGATGCCGAGAGAGAACGTGATTGCGAGCGTCGCGATGCCGCGTGCCTTCAGGTCCTTCTGAAGGGCCGCGATCGTCTCCTGGCGGTGATGCGACTGCGTGCCATGCAGAACGATGGCCAAGCCGTCGGCCAACACCTTGCCGGCCGGGACTTCGAGGTTGCCGTTGAGACGGAGCGCCCCGTCCCTGATTTGCACCGGCTCGGCCGCCGCACCGGCGGCGGCCAGCGCCACCGCCACCGCCACCGCGACGACCAATGCCCGCACGTTCAGCCGAACATGTAGTCGGTGATCGAGCGATACCAGCCGTCGGCATAGGTCGCCTCGCCGGCGCGGATGTCGGCCGTGGCTTCGCGGGCGCTGATGCCACCCGAATTCGGCGCCTCGTCGATCTTGCTGCCGTCGGCGTTCGGCCGGTAGATGCCGACGACGGAGATGCCATAGTTGTCGCCGACGTGGCTGTAGCAGGTGTTGAAATAGAGGGCCTTCGGCGGCGTGCCGCCGGTCATTTGCGCGCCGGCCACGGCGACCGCCCGCATCGCCGTGTTGTTGGCGACGAAGCCCGATTTCGGCATCGGTGGCGCGGCATTGGCATCGCCGATGACGAACACGTCCCTGGCCGCCTTGCTTTCGAAGCTGCGGGTGTCGATGGCGGCCCAGTCGCCGCCGCCCGTCAGGCCCGAGTCGCGCGCGATCTTGGCCGCCTGCTGCGGCGGGATGATGTTGATCACGTCGCCCTTGTGCTTCTTGCCGAACTCTGTCTCGACCGTCATGGACGCCGGATCGACGGCCACGACCCTGCCTTCGTTGTTGGAGGACACCCACTCGATCATGTCGCCATAGAGCTGCTTCCAGGCCGCCAGGAACAGCGGTTGCTTGGAAAAGCCGTCCTTGGAGTCGAGGATCAGGATCTTCGACTTCGGCTTGGCCTTCTTGAAGTACTCGGCGACCATCGAAGCGCGCTCGTAGGGGCCGGGCGGGCAGCGGAACGGATTGGGCGGCGCTGACATGATGAAGACGCCACCGTCCGGCATCGCCTTCAGCTTGTCCGTGAGCGCGGTCACGGGCTGCAGCGACGGCTTCCAGCAGTGCGGCATCGCCGCCGACGCGGCCTCGTCGTAACCCTTGATGGCATTCCACTTGAGGTCGATGCCGGGCGACACGATCAGCCGGTCGTAGGCGATCGTCTGGCCGCCCGACGTGCGGACTGTCTTCTTGGCGCTGTCGATCTCGACGGCGGTGTCGGTCACCTTGGCGACGCCGCGCGCGATCAGCTTGTCGTAGCCGAAGGTGATGGGCGACGTATCGCTGTAGCGGCCGGCGATCAGCAGGTTGCCGTAGGGGCAGGTCGTGAAGCTTGCGGCGGGTTCGATCAGCGTCACCGCGACAGCAGGGAAGCGCTCGCGGGCGGCGCGCGCCGCGGAGGCGCCGCCGAAGCCGCCGCCGACGATGACGAGACGGCCAGCGGTGGCCTGCGCGCGCAGGATCGCCGGGGCGCCCGCGACGGCAATGGCTGCAGCGCCGGCCAGGGCGCGGCGGCGGGAAACGGAAAACGGGGTGTGCTTGGTCATGTCGTTTCCTCCGCTCACGGCTTGGCGAACCACGCCGACAGCTCGGCGATGTCTTCGTCCGTGTAGCCGCGGGAAATGCGGCCCATGATCGTGCCGGGCTTCTTGTTCTCGGCGAACAACTTCATCGTGGCGGTGAAGTCCGCCCGGCTCTGGACACGCATGATGGCGGGGATGCCGTTGGCCCCCTGGCCATTGACGCCGTGGCACATCAGGCAGCCGTTGGCCGCAACGGGCGGCGTCTGCGCGGCGGCGGAGCCTGCGGCAACTGGCGCAAGCGACAACACAACCAGGATCAACCAGCGTCTCATCGTGTTTTCCCCCAGGCTTTTGTTCGTATCGTGCGTTTTGCCGATACTATCGGCGGTTACCCGGGCGTGGACAAGCGCATGGTGCATGAGGCAGGCAGGAACCATGAGAAATTGTATTCTGGCGACGATCGCTTTTCTGGCGGGGTCGGGTGCGGCGGCGGCCCAAACCGGCGACGAGGCCAAGGGCGAGCGCGCCTTCAAGCAGCTCTGTACGACCTGTCACACCGTCGACAAGGGCGGCAAGAGCGTGGTCGGCCCCAATCTGTGGGGGTTTCTCGGCCGGAAGGCCGGTGCGGCCGAGGGCTTCGCGTTTTCCGATGCGATGAAGGGTTCCGGCATCGTCTGGGACGAACAGACGCTCTCCGAGTATCTGAAGGACCCCAAGGGTCGTATTCCGGGCAACAAGATGGTGATGGTCGGCGTCAAGCGCCCCGACCAGCTCGCCGACCTGATCGCCTACCTGAAGAAGGCGACGCAATAGCCCTGGGTGCGCGTTTCGTCTGCGACGACGGCGGGCAGTAGATATCGGCCAGCACCGCCATGAGTCGCGCGGCCGGCCCCTGGTTCAGGCGATAGTGGATTTCCCGCGCATTGCGGCGCGCCTGCACGATTCCGGCGGCACGCAGGCCGGCCAGATGTTGCGACAGCGCCGACAGGCTGAGGCCGACATGTCCGGCCAGTTCGCCGACGGTCATCTCGCGCCCGGCGAGATGGCACAGCGCCATCAGTCGGTTGCGGTTGGCCAGCGCCTTCAGCATGCCGGTCGCGGCGGCGGCCCCCGCCGCCATGCGTTTGGGATCCAGGTCGGCCATCGGGACTCAAATTATCCTAGACGTTTTATTTTAGCATCTGCTAAATTGTTTGCCGTCTGGCGGAAAGCCGGGGGACGGGCGGCAACGGCGCCCCAAAAGAAGAGACGATCCAAGGAGGACGATGTGAGCCTGCTCCGGTTATCGGTGGCGGCGGTCGCGGCGGCGCTCGTCGGCGGCCTCGCGGTGCCCGCCTCTGCCCAGGCGCCTCTCAGCGTCGAGGGTTCGGCCGCCCCGCAGCCGTGGCAGCGCTACCGCGACTGGAACAAGGCGCGCTGGGATACCTACAACACGCTCGCCAAACCGAAGCTGACGCCGCCGCCCGGCCGCGAGATCGAGATCGCCTCGGTGACCGGCGATGCGGCCAAGGGCCAGCAACTTGCCTTCGACCGCAGCCGCGGTGGCGGGTGCCTCGCCTGTCACGTTATGGGCCCCAGGACTCAGGCGTTGCCCGGCAACGTCGGTGTTGACCTGTCGGAGATCGGCAGTGCCGGCCGCACCGACCAGTGGCTTTACAACTTCGTCTTCGATGCCCGTGTCTACAATCCCGAGTCGGTGATGCCGCCCTGGGGCAAGCACGGTTTCTACAACGATGCCGAGATCCGCGACATCGTGGCTTTCCTCAAGACGCTGAAGACTCCAGCGACATTCGCCGACAAGCTGAACGATCCCGAGAAGCGTCCGCAGCCCGTCGAAGACCGCGACGGGCTCGACCCGTTCGTCAATCCGGCCGCCGAGCGCATCGAAGTCGGCGCCGCGCTGTTCCGGCAGCAGGGCCCGAACGGCAAGGCATGCATCACCTGCCATGCAACGCCGGAAACGGCGTTCAAGCGCTGGGCCGTGGAGATGCCGAAGTGGGAGCCGCGTCTCGACAAGGTTCTGGGCGCCGAGGAATTCATCACCCGGCATGCCAAGGCCACGACCGGCGCCGACTACCTGATGCAGTCGGCGGCCAACACCGATCTCTCGATCTATCTGCACAATCTCGCCAACGGCGAGGCGATCAAGGTCGACCTGTCGTCGCCGGGCGCCAAGGCCGCCTACGAACGCGGGGTCGAGCTCAGCAAGCTCAAGATCGGCCAGTTCAATTTTTCCTGTGTCGATTGCCACCAGGTCGGCGCCAACAAGTGGCTGCGCGGCCAATGGCTGGGCGAGCCGCGCGGGCAGTTCGATCATTTCCCGCTGTGGCGGACCAGCCGCAACGAGATATGGGACATCCGCAAGCGCTTCGAGTGGTGCAATGTCCAGGTCCGCGCCAACGAACTGCCGCCGGATGCGCCGGAGTACGGCGAACTGGAACTCTATTTGCGCAAGATGAACGAGGGGCTCAAACTCGCGAGCCCCAATATCCGGCACTGAGCGAGCACGAGGAGAAACCCGCATGGCACATCGACATTCCCCGGCTCTCGGGCGGCGCGCCGCCCTCGCGCGCGCAGGCGGCTACGGTCTTGTGGCCATCGCCGGCGCGCTGGCGGCCCGCGACGCCGCTGCAACTCCCGACAGCGCCCGCGACTGGCTGTCGGCGCTCGCCAAGGGCAGCCCGCAGGAAGGCAAGGTCTCCATCAAGGCGCCGGAAATCGCCGAGAACGGCAACGCCGTTCCCGTCACCATCGGCGTTGAAAGCGAGATGACGGAGAAGTCCTACGTCAAGGCGCTGTACGTTGCAGCCGACGGCAACCCCAATCCCGGCGTGGCGTCCTACAATTTCACGCCGCTCGCGGGCAAGGTCGAGGTCCAGCTCAGGGTGCGCCTGGCGCAGACGCAGAAGCTGGTCGCGGTGGCGGAGATGAACGATGGCGCGCTGTTCATCGCCAGCCGCGAGGTCAAGGTCACCATCGGCGGCTGCGGCGGCTGAGGGAAGAGGAGAGATCGATGTCCGACGATATCAAGCCCCGCGTCCGGGTCCAGGCCAAGGCCAAGAAGGGCGAGCTAGTCGAGGTCAAGACCCTGGTCACCCATCCGATGGAGAGCGGCCAGCGCAAGGACGCCGACGGCAAAGTCGTTCCGCGCCTGATCGTGAGCGGCTTCGACGCCACCTTCAACGGCAAGCCGGTGATGAGCATAAAGCTCGACCCGGCGGTGTCGGCGAATCCGTACCTGTCGTTCTTCGTGCGGGTCGAAGATAGCGGCACGCTCAAGCTCACCTGGACCGACGACAACAAGCAGAGCTGGTCGTCCGAGACCAAGATCGAGGTCGCCTGATCCATGGCCGTGCTGGGCCGCCGCGAACTCCTGCAGGTTGCGGCCGCGACGGCTGCCCTGGCAGGCACGGGGCCGGCATCGGCGCAAACGGCGCGGCCGTCGCAGGACGATCTGCTGGCCTTCAAGCCGGTGGGACAGCTCACCCTGTTGCACTTCGCCGACCTGCATGCCCAGCTCATGCCGCTCTACTTCCGCGAACCTTCGGCCAATGTCGGCGTGGGCGAGGTGCGCGGTCTGCCGCCGCACATCGTCGGCGAGCGGCTGCTCGAGGCCTTCAAGATCGGCCGCGGCACCTACGACGCCTATGCGCTGGCGGCGGTCGATTTCCCCGAACTGGCCAAGCGCTTCGGCCGCGTCGGCGGCCTCGACCGCATGGCCACGCTGGTCAAGGCGATCCGTGCCGAGCGGCCGGACCGCGTGCTCCTGCTCGACGGCGGCGACACCTGGCAGGGCAGCTACACCTCGCTACAGAGCCAGGGCGCCGACATGGTGCGCGTCATGAACGCGCTCGGCGTCGAGGCGATGACCGGGCACTGGGAGTTCACTTACGGCGCCAAGCGGGTCGAAGAACTTGCGAAGACGCTGAAATTTCCCTTCCTTGCCGGCAACGTCAAGGAGGCGACTTGGGGCGATCCGGTGTTCGAGGGCGCGACGGTGATCGAACGCGCCGGCCTGCGGATCGGCCTGATCGGCCAGGCCTTTCCCTACACGCCGGTCGCCAACCCGCGGTATCTCATTCCGGACTGGTCGTTCGGCATCGAGGAGGACAAGCTTGCCGAACGCGTGACCAAGCTGCGCGCCGGCGGCGTCGACCTGGTGGTGCTGCTCAGCCACAACGGCTTCGACGTCGATCGCAAGCTTGCGGGCCGCGTGAAGGGCATCGACGTCGTGCTGACGGGCCACACCCACGACGCGATTCCGGCCGCCGTGAAAGTCGGCGACACCCTGCTCATCGCCTCGGGCAGCCACGGCAAGTTTCTGTCGCGGCTCGACCTCGAGGTGAAGGACAGGCGCATCGCGAGTTACGCCTACCGCCTGATCCCGGTGCTGGCCGACGCGATCCGCCCCGACCCGGAGATGGCCGCGGTCGTTGCTGATATCCGCAGGCCGCACGAGGCGGCACTGTCGCGCGTCCTCGGCCGGACCGAGTCGCTGCTCTACCGGCGCGGAAACTTCAACGGCACCTTTGACGATCTCATTTGCCAGGCATTGCTTGCCGAGCGCGATGCGGAAATCGCGCTGTCGCCCGGGTTCCGCTGGGGCGCCACGCTGCTGCCGGGGCAGGACATCACGACCGAGGACGTGTTCGGCCAGACCGCGATCACCTATCCTGCGGCCTATCGCAGCCGGATGACGGGTGCTTTCCTCAAGGAGGTCCTCGAGGACGTGGCCGACAACCTGTTCAATCCCGATCCCTACTATCAGCAGGGCGGCGACATGGTCCGCGCGGGCGGGCTGGCCTATGCGCTCGACATCGCCCAGCCGATCGGCCGGCGTATTTCCGACATGACCCTGCTGCGCTCCGGCGAGAAGATCGAGGCCGGCAAGGAATACACGGTGAGCGGCTGGGCGTCGGTCAACGAGGGCACGGAAGGTCCGCCGATCTACGACGTCGTGAGCAAGTACGTCGAGCGAACGAAGACGGTGCGGCTCGCGCCCAACCGGCACGTGAAGGTGCGGGGCGCCGATGCGGCGGGGCTCGAAGAAGGATGAGGGCATGAACACGGGGCGACGCAGCTTTTTCGGGCGCGGCCTGGCGGCGGGTGGCCTCGCTGCCCTCGCGACCCAGCACCCCAAGATCGCGGCGGCCAGCGGCGGTCTCGACGGCAAGCCGCTCGAAGTGCCGGACTGGACCAAGATGCTGGGGCCGGGCGTCACCGACGCGCCCTACGGGTCGCCGTCCGAATTCGAGAAGAACGTGGTGCGCCGCAACGTGCCGTGGCTGACGGTGTCCGAACAGGCGTCGGTCAACTTCACCCCGTTGCAGGATCTCGACGGCATCATCACGCCGTCCGGCCTGTGCTTCGAACGCCACCATGGCGGCGTGCCGGCGATCGAGCCCGATCTGCATCGCCTGGTGATCCACGGCATGGTGCGCCAGCCGCTGGTCTTCACCATGAGCGACCTCGTGCGCTTTCCCTCGGTGAGCCGCATCCATTTCCTCGAGTGCCCGGCCAACGGCGGTATGGAGTGGAAGGGCGCGCAGATGGCGGGCGTCCAGTTCAGCCATGGCATGGTGCATTGCTGCGAATGGACTGGGGTCCGTCTCTCGACCCTGCTCGAAGAGGTGGGTGTCGCCGCTGGCGCCAAATGGCTGCTGGCCGAAGGCGCCGATGCCGCCGCCATGACGCGGTCGATCCCGCTCGACAAGGCGCTCGACGACGTGATCGTGGCCTATTCGCAGAACGGCGAGCGCGTCCGGCCGGAGCAGGGCTATCCGCTGCGCCTGATCGTGCCGGGCTGGGAAGGCAACCTGCAGGTGAAGTGGCTGCGCCGCCTCAAGCTCGGTGATCGTCCCTGGCAGCATCGCGAGGAGACTTCCAAGTACACCGACCTGATGCCCGACGGGAAAGCGCGGCAGTTCACTTTCGTGCAGGAGGCGAATTCGGTCATCACCGCGCCCTGTCCGGAGAAGCCGCTGACGTCCAAGGGGTTCCGTGAAATCCGCGGCATCGCCTGGAGCGGCCGTGGCAAGATCGCACGGGTCGACGTCTCGCTCGACGGCGGCGCCAACTGGCAGAGTGCTGCCTTGCAGGAGCCGGTGCTGGACAAATGCCTGACGCGGTTTCGCCTGCCCTGGCGCTGGGAAGGCGGGCCGGTGTTCCTGCAGTCGCGCGCCATCGACGAGACCGGCTATGTCCAGCCGACGATCGACCAGCTGCGCAAGGCGCGCGGCGTCAATTCGATCTATCACAAGAACTCGATCCATACCTGGCGCGTCAACCAGGACGGCAGTGTCGACAATGTCCAGATTCTCTAGCGTTCTCCTCGCGATCCTGGGCGTGCTTGCTGCTTCCGCCGCGGCGGCGCAGCAGGTTGGCTATGGCATCGGCCATAAGATCACCGACGCCCAGATCGCGCCCTGGAACATCGACATCAGCGGAGAGGACGGCAAGGGACTGCCGCCGGGCACGGGCTCCGTGGCCGACGGCGAGAAGCTCTACGTCCAGCAGTGCGCGTCGTGCCATGGCGAATTCGGCGAGGGCAACGGCCGCTGGCCGGAACTGATGGGCGGACAGGGCACGCTCCGGCACGAGGATCCGCGCAAGACCATCGGCAGTTTCTGGCCGTGGGCGCCGACGATCTTCGACTATGTGCGGCGGACCATGCCCTTCGCCGCGCCGCAGTCCCTCGACGACAACGAGACCTACGCCATCGTGGCTTACCTGCTGCATCTCAACGACCTGCTGCCGGCCGATGCGGTGCTCGATGCCAAGTCGCTGACCGCGATCAAGATGCCCAACCGCGACGGCTTCATCGCCGGCGATCCGCGTCCCGACGTCAGGGCCGAACAATGCATGAAGGACTGCAGGAAGGGTCCGGTGACGGTGACGTCCGACCAAGCCAAGTCGCTCGGCGTCACGCCCACCCAGAGGCCCAAGGACTGAGCCATGATCGCCTGCGCCCGCAAGATCATCGTCATCCTCAATGCGATTCCGCAAGACCAGACGGCTTGGAGACAGCTAAGACTGCTTGACCTCAAACACGGCTGCTCCGTGCCGCGCCTTCGGTGCTCCGGTCGAGACGACGGGACGTTTTTCTTTGGCCGATTCGATCTGACGTCATCTCGCGCTAGCGGCAGGGTCGTCGTCCGGCCCTAGTAGCTCTGCACAGAGATTATGACTCTTTGGCTGGGTCTGGATAGGCCCGCAGTAGTTTGATGCGAGCGCGCC
>JAIETA010000012.1 GCA_019745575.1 Reyranella sp.
GAGCCCGGCTGCACGCCGGGCGCAGCGGGCTGGCCGGTCAGCGCAACGGGGGCTCCGGGCGCGCCCGGCTGGCTGGCCGCCTGCTGCGCGGGCGGCGTCACCGGCGGCTTGACCGGCGGAAAGGCGGCCTGCCAGCCCACGATGATCAACACCGAGAGAACGATGGCGACGATGAAATTCTTCTGATCCATTCGGGCGAACTCTGGTGCGCGTCAGGAGCGCTCGGCGGGTTGGCAGGAAAGCGGTCGGCGCGCGGCGGCAGCGGTCGACGGCGGCACGGGGTCGTAGCCGGCAGCGCCCCACGGGCCGCAGCGGCACAGGCGATGGGCGGCCAGCCAGCCGCCGCGCAGGGCGCCATGCCGCGCCACCGCCTCGGCGGCATACTGCGAACACGAGGGTTCGTAGCGGCAGGCGCCGACGAAGAAGTAGGCGAGCGTCAGCTGATAGAGGCGGATCGCGCCGCGCAGCAGCAAAGTCATCATGCGGCCCGGAAACTGGCGATTTGCCGGGCCGGGCGCAAGCGATCCCTGCAGGTCATGGCGTCGCTGTGGCGACGGCCTTCAGCCGCCTCAGCGCTTCCTGCAGTTCCCGGCGCAGTGTGGCGAAGTCCCGCGCCAGGGCGGCCTGCCGCCCGACCAGCACATAGTCGAGATCGGGTCGCGCCTCGCCGGGGATGACTTGGCGGGCGATCTCCCGCAGCCGGCGACGGACCCGGTTGCGGGCAACCGCGTTGCCGACCTTGCGGCTCACGGTGAAACCCACGCGGGCCGGCGGCCTCACGTCGGCCGGGGCCGGCGCCACTTGCAGGACGAACCCGGGCATGGCGTGGCGGCGCCCCGCCTGGACGCGCAAGAAATCTCGGCGATTCGGCAGACGCCCGAGGCGCGCCGCGGCCAACTCGGCTAGGCCGACAGGCGCTTGCGGCCCGACCTGCGGCGATTGGCAATGACCTTGCGGCCACCGACCGTTGCCATCCGGGACCGGAAGCCGTGCCGGCGCTTGCGCACCAGCTTGCTCGGCTGATAAGTGCGTTTCATCACGCAACTCCTTCAAACACAAGGCCCCCGCGCGACGCGGCGGGGGCGAAATCCGTGGGCGAGGGTAATAAGCGGCCGATCCGCCGGAGTCAACGATCCCCGGCCCTTGCCGGTGGTGCCCGATGGCCCGGACAGTGGCCCATGCCCGCCGCACCCCGGTCCCTCGTCCTGCACGGTTACCATTTTAGCGTCTACACCCGGATCGCCCGGCTCGTCCTGGTCGAGAAGGGCGTGCCCTACGAACGGGTGGAGGTGAACCCATTCAGCCCCGGCGTTCCCGCGGCCTACCTCGCGCTGCACCCGTTCGGCCGCGTGCCGACCCTCGTCCACGACGGCTTTGCGCTCTACGAGACGGGTGCCATCAGCCGCTACGTCGATCGCGCCTTTGCGGGCCCATCGCTACAGCCGCAGGACCCCCGGGCGCTCGCCCGCATGGACCAGATCATCGGCCTCGTCGATTCCTACGGCTACTGGCCACTCGTCCGTCAGGTCTTCGTGCACGGCGTGTTCCGCAAGAGGACGAACGGCGAGCACGATCCCGCCGAACTGGCGCGGGGGTTGGTGGCGGCGGCCAAGGTGCTGGACGCGCTGGAAGCCCTCGCGGCGGCGGAGACGTTTCTGGTCGGGCCGGCCCTGTCGCTCGCCGATCTGCATCTCGGCGCGATGATCGCCTACTTTGCCGCGGCTCCGGAGGGCGCGGCCCTGCTCGCCGGACGCCCGCGGCTGGCCGCCTGGTGGAGGCAGCTCCGCGAGCGGTCGAGCTTGCGGGACACCGACCCCGGCCTGCCGGTCACTCAGGCGTGACGCAAGTTTGTTTGGCGGACAGACCGATGAGGGCCAATATCGCTTTCGCGTGACATGAAGGGCCACATGAACCTGCCGATGCTGCGCCGGCTGATTCCCGTGGCGATCCTGCTGCTGGGGCTGGCACTCTTCCTCCTGCTCGACCTGGAGCGCTACTTCTCCTTCGAGATGTTGGGCCGCCACCAGGCGGAGCTGATGTCGTGGGTGGCCAATCATGTCGTGGTCGCAGCCCTCGTGTTCGTCGTGGCCTACGCCGTGGTGGTGGCGTTCTCGCTGCCGGTCGCCATCTTGATCACGCCGCTGGGCGGCTTTCTGTTCGGCGTCTGGCAGGGCGCCGCGCTGTCGGTGATCGGCGCCACCCTGGGTTCGGTCGCGGTGTTTCTGGCGGCGCGCACGGCGCTGCACGATCTGTTCCGCGCCCGCGCCGGTGCGACGCTGGCCAAGCTGGAGGCCGGCTTCCGCCGCGACAGTTTCAGCTACCTCCTCGTCCTTCGGCTCGTGCCGGTCTTCCCCTTCTGGCTGGTCAACATCGTGCCGGCGCTGCTCGGCATGCGGCTCGGCCCCTATGCGCTCGCCACCCTGATCGGCATCGTTCCCGGCGCCGTCGTCTATTCCAGCGTCGGCGCGGGCTTCGGCGTGCTGCTCGAGCGCGGCGAGCGGCCGGATTTCGGCGTCATCTTCGAGTGGGATATCCTGCTGCCGCTGCTGGGGCTTGCCGCGCTCTCGCTGCTGCCGGTTCTCTACGGCCATTGGCGCGGCAGCAAGGCGGCGCCCTGACATGACCGACGCCTCCAAACACCAACTGTTGAACCCCGACGTCTGCATCGTGGGCGGCGGCTCGGCCGGCCTGGTGGTCGCGGCCGGCGCGGCGCAGCTCGGCCTCGACGTCGTGCTCGTCGAGCGCGCGCTGATGGGTGGGGACTGCCTCAATTTCGGCTGCGTGCCCTCGAAGGCGCTGATCGCCGCCGCCAAGGCGGCCCAGGCGCAACGCAGCGGCGCCGCGTTCGGCATCGCGCCGGTCGAACCCACCGTCGACTTCGGCCGCGTCATGGATCATGTCGCCGGCGTGATCGCCGCCATCGCGCCCAACGACTCGGTCGAGCGCTTCGAGAAGCTTGGCGTCCGGGTCCTGAAGGAGGAAGCGCGATTCGTCGGCCGCACCGAACTGCAGGCCGGGCCGCACCGGATCCGGAGCCGGCGCATCGTGCTGGCGACGGGATCGCGGCCGACGGCGCCGCCCATCGCCGGCCTGGCCGACGTGCCCTATCTCACCAACGAGACCATCTTCGCCAACCGCACGCGGCCGGACCATCTGATCGTGATCGGCGGCGGACCGATCGGCCTCGAAATGGCGCAGGCCCATCGGCGGCTGGGCGCGCGGGTCACCGTGCTGGAGGCGTTCGGCTTCCTGGCCAAGGACGACCCGGAACTGGCCGCCATCGTGATCGGACGCCTGCGCGAGGAGGGCGTCGACCTGCGCGCCAACGTCAAGATCGCGCGGGTCGAACGCGTTGCATCGGGCATCGCCGTGATCCTGGATGGCGGCGAGCGGCTGGAAGGATCGCACCTGCTGGTCGCGACCGGCCGCGCGCCCAACGTCGAGGGCCTCGATCTCGACAAGGCGGGCGTGGCGTTCACCAAACGCGGCATCACGGTCGACGGGGCGCTCAGGACGTCCAACCGCAGCGTCTGGGCGATCGGCGACTGCAACGGGCTCTACGCCTTCACCCACATGGCGGGCTACGAGGCCTCGCTGTTCATCCGCGGCGCGCTGTTCCGCGCGCCCGCAAAGCTCGATCCGGCAATCGTGCCGTGGGCAACCTACACCGATCCCGAACTGGCGCAGGTCGGCCTCAGCGAAAGCGAGGCCCGCAAGATGCACGGCGACACGATCCGGGTGCTGCGCTGGAAGCTGGCGGAAAACGACCGCGCCCAGGCCGAGCGCGAAACCGACGGGCTGGTCAAGGCGATCACCGACCGGCGCGGACGCGTGCTGGGCGCCACCATCGTCGGACCGCATGCCGGCGACCTGATCCAGCCGTGGTGCCTGGCCGTCTCGAAGCGCCTCAAGATCGCGGCTCTGGCGAGCTTCGTGCCGCCCTATCCCACCCTGGGCGAGGTCAGCAAGCGCGCCGCCGGCAGCTATTTCACCGAGACGCTGTTCGGCCCGCGCACGCGCGGCCTGGTGCGTTTCCTGGCGCGCCTGCCGGTCTGATGACGGGGCGCGATACGCCCAACGCATCGATCCCATAGGGACTCGATATTTCAGACGGCGACGGCCTCCCGGCATGGTGTCGGCACCTCGAAAGGGACACCACATCGAAAGAGGAGAGCCATCATGAAGACCACACTCACCATCGCCGCCGCCCTCAGCACCGCGCTGCTGCTCGGTGCCGTTGCCCAGGCCCAAGCCCAGGGCAACAGCGAGAAGTGCTACGGCATTTCGAAGGCCGGCAAGAACGACTGCCAGACCGCGACGTCGTCCTGCTCGGGCACGTCCAAGAAGGACGCCGAAGCGAGCGCCTGGCTGAGCGTGCCCAAGGGCACCTGCGAGAAGATCGTCGGCGGCAAGCTCACCGGCCCCAAGGGCTGACCGCCTACCCCCATCGGACGCCGCGCCCCGGCACCCCCGCCGGCGCTCCCCGCCCCAACTCAACGTCGGCTCGTCCGGTCTGCCGGACGATGCCGGGGGCGGCGCCCGACCCTTCCCCGGAGGATCCCGCCATGACGACCACCGCCTATGCCCGCGACCCGCGCACGCCAAGCCTGGTCGCCCGTCTCGACGCCCTGCGCACCCTGGCCGGCCGCTTTCCGCTGTCGTTGCTGGAGCTCGGCATGCGCGTGGCGGTCGGCGCCACCTTCTTCAAGTCCGGCATGAATAAGTTCGAGAGCTTCGACACTGCGGTCGAACTCTTCCGCGAGGAATACAAGCTGCCGTTGCTGCCACCGGAGATCGCCGCCTACCTGGGCACTACGGTCGAGCTCTGCGCGCCGGTGCTACTGGTGCTGGGCCTGTTTGCCCGCCTGGGCGCCGCGGCCCTGCTGGTCATGACGCTCACCATCCAGTTCCTGGTCTATCCCGGCAACTGGACCGAGCATCTGATGTGGGCCTCGATCCTGGCTTATGTGCTGAGCCGCGGCCCGGGCGCCCTGTCGATCGACCGCATCATCGCCTTCAACCTGTTCGGTCGTCGCTAGAGGGCCGCCGCCATGGCCCGGCCGCGCATCGTCATCGTCGGCGCGGGCTTCGGTGGCCTCAGCGCCGCCAGCCACCTCGCCGGCGCCGATGCGGACGTTACCGTCATCGACCGGCGCAACTACCACCTGTTTCAACCGCTTCTGTACCAGGTGGCGACGGCTGGCCTCTCGCCGGCGCAGATCGCTTCGCCGATCCGCGCCATCCTGCGCAAGGCGGCCAATGTGCGCGTGATGCTGGGCAAGGTCTCCGGCATCGACCGGGAACGCCGTGTCGTGGTGGTCGAGGACCGCGACGAGATCGCCTACGACACACTCGTGCTGGCGACCGGCGCGCGGCATTCGTACTTCGGCCACGACGATTGGGAAGACGCAGCGCCCGGCCTAAAAAAGCTGGACGACGCCACCGGCATCCGCCGGCACATCCTGACGGCTTTCGAGCACGCCGAGCAGGCCCCTACACCAGAGGTCCGACGGCGCTTCCTGACTTTCGTCGTGATCGGCGGCGGACCGACCGGAGTCGAAATGGCAGGCGCCATCGCCGAACTCGCCCATGTGGCCCTGCGCCACGACTTTCGCGCCATCGCCTCCAGCGAAGCCCGGATCGTTCTGATTGAAAGCGGGCCGCGCGTGCTGGGCACCTTTCCGCCAATGCTGAGCGAGGCCGCGCAACGCTCCCTCGTCGACCTCGGCGTGGAAGTCCGTCTCGGAATGCCGGTGACGGCCTGCAGCGAGGAGGGCGTGGTCATCGGCAACGAGCCGCTCGAGGCAGCTACCATCGTCTGGGGAGCGGGCGTCATGGCCTCCGCTGCCGCACACTGGTTAGACGCCGGCAAGGACCGCATCGGCCGTGTCATCGTCGGTCCTGACCTCAGCGTGCCGGGCCACCCCGAAATATTCGTCATCGGCGACACCGCGCATGTCCTCGCCGCCGATGGCAAGCCGCTGCCCGGCCTGGCGCCTGTCGCCAAGCAACAGGGCGCCTACGTCGCCCGCCTGCTGCGCGCTCGCCTCGGGGGCAAGGCTGCGCCGCCACCCTTCCGCTACCGGAGCTGGGGCACGATGGCCACGATCGGCCGGCGCGCCGCGGTGGCCGATCTCGGCTGGGTCAAGCTCGACGGCACGCTCGCCTGGCTGCTGTGGGGTGCCGTCCACGTCTCCTTTCTGATCGGCTTCCGCAACCGCCTCGTGGTGATACTCGACTGGATGTGGTCGTACGTAACCTTCCAGTCCGGCGCCCGGCTGATCACGGGGCCGGGGTCGCACTAGCCGCTCGGCACCGCCTGACACTCGCCGTCCAGGACATCACGAAACGAGCCGATACCGCTCCGTCGCCGGGATCAAGGTGAGGTTGCCCAGGATCCGGTGCTGAGCGTCAGCGCTGGCCGCCAGCTTCGGCTGCAGGGCCAGCAGTGAACGCGCCAGGATGGTCTCGTCCCACAGCCACGCCTTGCGTGTCCGCGACGAACCTGGATCGGGAAACGCCGACGCCGCTTCAAGGTAGAAGGCCTTGAGATCGTCGACCGCCGCCTTGAGGGCCGGCGCAGTCGGTATCGCCCCGTCCAGCGCCGCTGTGACCAAACGGCCGGCCGCCGGCATGTCGAGGCCGGAAACACCCACGGTCGTGCGAGCCCGGGCAGCAACGGCGCGGTCGTACCACACCGCCAACCGGTCGATCTCCGACGCCAGCGTGTCGGCCGCGCCGGGCGCCAGGTTGATCGGACAGGCCCAGCCGGTGAAGTCGGCTTCCTCGGCGACGTGCTCGGGATAATCCCCGATCAGCGGCCCGTCGGTGCGTTCCAGCAGGTCGAACGCGGCTTCCATCACCCGGCGCTGAAAGTCCGGATCATCGGGCCGACCGAACGGCCGGCCGAGCTCGAACGTCACCCACAGCGCGCGCGGCGGCCGGACCGTCTCGGTGTGCTCGCGCACCAGGCTGATGCCGACAGTGGGAATGCCCTCGCGTTCCAGAAAGTGCCCCAGCGCGCCCACGGCGCGCGTGCAGGCGGGTCAAACCGGAACGAGGAGCGCAGCGTCGACCCCGTCGCTCTTCAACAGGCCCGCCAGGTGTCGGGCATGCGGTTCGGCGGCCTCGGGCGGAAAGGCGCCCATGAAGGAGTAGTGAATCGACGCCATGCTCCCCACGACACCGGCAGCGGCCAGCTCGCGCAGGCGGTCGATCGGGAAAACGACGTTGTGGTCCTGCTGGAAGCCGGTGCGATCGAAATTGACCGAGATATGGCTCATGACGAGATCGGTCGCCGGCGTCTCAGCCGGAATGACCCGATAGCTGCCGTCGCCGGGCTGGAAGGGCCGGTCGCCGCGTTTGTGCAGCCCCGCCGTCGAGATCAGTGCCACGCGCCGCCGCGCAAGCGGCGGGCCAGACAGCAACGGCGTGTCGTCATAGGTCGGACACTTGATGTTGGCGAGATGGCGCGCTTCGCCCTCGGGCATGTCGTTCAGACGCTTGACCATGAGAGGTGCTCTCTTTCCATGAGGTTGCCGCCGGGCCGCTTGCTGCCGTCGTTACATGCTGTCTTCGTGGATCACGATGCCCGCCAGCGTGTCAACCGCGCCCTCCCAGGGCCTCGCTGCGAGAACCTTGCGGGCATGATCATGCCCGGCCTGCCAGCGACGCTCGATGCCGGCACGCGTGAAATCGATGTCCTTGGTGTGATCTTCGCCGTCGAGCCGGGGTGACAGGAGGCGCACAAGATGCATGAGGGTGCCGCAGCCATACTCCGCAAGGTCGCGAACGGCGGGGTCGTCGTGCAATTCGGCCGGCAGGCGACGGGCGAGTTCACGCACGACATGGCGCAGGCGATGGATCTGCGCCTGGCGGGCGACGTGGCTCTTGCCGCGGCTGGCAAACTGGATGTCCTTCTGCCGGGCCATCACCTGCTGGAGTGTCACCGGATGCGCACCGCTGGGTTGCCAGACGTTGACCGAGAAGATCAGCGAATCGCGCCGCGGCACGTCGTCGAGCACGACCTCGATCGGGGTATTGGAGTAGATGCCGCCGTCCCAATAGGACTCGCTATCGATGGCGACCGCTGGAAAGGCCGGCGGCAGCGCGCCGGAAGCCATGACATGGGCTGGTGCGAGCGGCATGGACCCCGAGTCGAAGTGGCGCATCTCGCTGGTTCGCACGTTCACTGCGCCCACCGACAGCCTCACCTGCTTCCGGTTCAGGTAGTCGAAATCTACCAGGCGGCCGAGCGTCGCCTTGAGCGGATCGGTCGTGTAGTAAGACGCCCGCTCGATCCCGAGGGGAAAGGTCGGACCCCAGACCGCCTGCGGGTTGGGCGCGAAGAAGCCAGGAATACCGGACAGGATGGTCGACAGATTGGTCATCGAAGTGCCGAGGATCGACGATGGCCAGAGCTCGTCGAACGGACCCTTCTTTCCCACACCCTCCCAGAATTCCCGTAGACGCGCGATGCGGTTCTCCGGCGCGTTGCCGGCAATCAGCGCGCCGTTGATCGCGCCGATCGAGGTGCCAATCACCCAGTCGGGCTCGATGCCCCCTTCCATGAGGGCCTGATAGACACCGGCCTGATAGGCACCCAACGCGCCGCCACCCTGAAGCACCAGAACAACCTGTTCCCGGACGGTGCGCTCCCTGACGGGAGCGGGCGGCGGCATCGCGTTCATTGTCGTGTCCTTTGCGGTCACCGGCTTTGCGGTCAGCGGGCGGCGACGCTCGATACGATCGAAGCGGCGACTTCCGAAGCCATGCGGAACTGCGCGTCGCGGCTGTTCACGTTGTGGCGCTTGGCGATCCACGCGAAGTCGGTGTAGGCGGTCCAGACGACACCCTGCGCGTCGCGATAAACCAGGAGCCGGACCGGCCAGTCGAGACCAGCCTGGGGATTGGCCGTCATGAATTGCGTGCCGAGCGGCGGATTGCCAAAGACCAGAAGGATCGACGGACGCAGCTCGATGCGGGCCTTGGCCGCGAGGTCCGCCTGGTCGATCTGCTGGAAGAAGGTGATGCCCTTGGCGGCAATGTCCTTCTTCAGGCGATCGACGGTTTCTTCCATCCCGTAGGCGCTTTTGGCGGCGATGACGCCGGAGGCGGAAACCGCGGGCTTGAGACCCTCGGCGGCGACGGGCCCCGTCGACGAGACCATCAGGGAAAAAGCGATCAGGGCAGCAGCACAGACCTGAGTAAGGCAATTGGGCATGAGTATCTCCATCGGGATGAACGCTGAATTGCGTGGAGTCATCATCGTGGCCGGCGAGGTCCGGTTGAAATGCCGTTCGGGCATCGCGTCGATGGCCGGTGGCTATGGGGCGAAGGCCGGGGATGGGCAGGCCGCCGGCCTGATCTCCAACCGGAAGGCCAGCACCATGCCCAGTACCAACGACGCACCGATCCCAGCCACACAGGCCGTCCAGCCGAGAACATCGAAGAGCTGGCCCAGCACGGCGCTGCCAGCGAGGCCCCCAAGGAAGTAGCTCGCGAGATAGAGACCGCTCGCCGAGCCGCGATCGGTTGTGGCGGCGCGGCCGACGAAGCCGGTCGCCGTCGCCTGGGCGAAGAAGGTGCCGACCGCCACCAAAGCGAGGCCCGCCAGCACGGCGGCGAAGACCGAACTCAGCAGCAGCGGCAAGCCCGCGATGGCCACAGCGAACGAAATCCAGAGCGTCGGCCGTGTACCGAAGCGTGCCACGAAACGGCCGGCGAACGGTGTGGTGACCACGGAGGGCAGGAACACGAAGTAGACGACACCCAGCATCATCATGCCGACCGAGAACGGCGGGGCTACAAGCACGAAATTGACGTAAGTGAAGGTGCCAATGAAGGCGAAGAGGATCAGGAATCCGGTGAGGAAGGCGGCACGCAACGCCGGATTGCCGAGATGGGCGAGCCAGCTGGCAAATGGCGAGGCGCCGCTCACATCCACCTGCGACATCGGCTTCGTGCGCTCGACGCTGAACCAGACCAGGATTGCCCCCGAGAGGTTGAGGGCCGCGAAGACGTAGAAGTTGGCGGCAAGCCCCAGGTGATCGACCACGCCCGCGGCCAGCAGGCGGCCGAACAGATTGGAGGCGACATTGCCGGTGATGTAGGCCGCGAAGGCGCCGGCAGTGTCGGCTGCACTGGTATGCTCACCGAGGTAGGCCAGCGTGAGCGCAAAGGCCGTCGACATGCACAGGCCCTGGAGCACGCGCAGGGCGGTGAAGACCGCGAGGCTCGGCATGGTGGCGAGCAGAGCCGTCGGCACCGACAGCAGGACCAAGCTCAAGAGGATGCCGCGCCGCCGGTCGAGCGAGCGGCCGAACAGCGCGATGGCGAGGCTGCCCGCCGCCATGCCGATGGTGCTGGCATTGACCGCGAAGCCCATCGCCGCCGGCGTCACGCCGTAGGCTTGCGTGAGCGCCGGCAGGATGGCCTGCGTCGCGAACAGATCGACCACGGTCAGGAAGGCGGTGAGGCCGATCGTGAACGCCCGCAGGACACCCGACATGGCTTCGGCCGAGCTACATGTTCTTGTCGTTGGGGTCGTGCGTGATGTCGAAGGACAGCAGCACGACGGGTACGCCGGCCTTGTTCTCCCACCAGTGCGACACGGGGTGCGTCTCGTTGGCCACTTCTCCAGCCTTGTGCACGATCGGCACCATGCAGTTGCTCGCATGTTCGACGATCTCGCCGGATGCGACGTAGATCAGCGCCGGACGATCGGCGTGGCTGTGCCAGGGAACGATGCCGCCCGGCTGCACCTCGAGACGGCGCACACGCATGACATGACCCTTTACGGCCACCTTCTCCTTCGACAGGTCGATCATCGACAGGACCTTGTCGGTGACGCCCTTGGCGCCGTGGGTCACGGGCTTCGTGGCATCGGCCTTGATCTTGTCGGCCGGGCACTCGCCGGCGAAGGCCGGTCCAGTGACCGCAAAGCCTGCGAGCAGTGTCGTGGCCAGGAACGTACGTTTGAGCATCGGTATCTCCATCTGTTGCCCCGCAACCGGAGTGGCCGCGGCGATGGCTCCAGCATCGGAGTCCGATGGCGAGAACAGAAATGCCGTCTGAGAATTGATTCGATAGCCGCGCCGTTCAGGCGTTTGCGTTCATCCAGGGAAAGGCCAGGACCTCGCGCACGAAGGTGCCGACTGCCGGCAGATGCGGCCGGCCGCGCACGGTGACCACCTGGATGGTGCGCGTGATCTCGGGCTCGACCAGGGGCCGCACGCAAAGACCCGGCATCGTCACGGCATACTCGGGAATGAAGATGAAGCCCAGACCGGCCAGCGCCATGCTCTGCACCCAGTCGTCGCGATCGCTGCGAAAGACCGTCGTTACCTCGGTGCCCTGCTCGCGCCACAGCCGGCCGGCATGTTCGCCGAATTCGCACTGGCTGCGGTTGATGTAGGGCTTGCCGTCGAGATCCTTCGTCCGCACCGCATTCTGCTTCTCGAAGACATGGCCGGAACAGACACCGATGACGAAGCGCTCGTCGTAGAGACGACGGGTGTGGAAGCGCTCGTCCATCCCATCGGGCTGACCGTAGATCGCCACGTCGAGTTCGCCATGGGCCAGCCGCTCCTGCAGATCGGGCGCCGCGCCATCCTGCACCGCCAGCGCCACCCTCGGATGGCGTTCGCGGAACACCTGCAGGAAGGGCACGAAGCGGTGCGGGCCGATGGTGCACATCATGCCGAGCTTGAGTTCGACGTCCTCCAGACGGGCGAAATTCCTGGCACGTTCCTTGGCCGTTTCGGTCTCGACCAGCACCTGACTGAGATGTGGGCGCATCATCTCGCCGAGGCCCGTCAGGTGGGTGTTGTTGCGCTCGCGGCGAAACAGTGGCCCGCCCAACTCGTCCTCCAGCCCCTTGATGGCACGGGTCAAAGACGGCTGCGAGACGTGGCACGTCTCAGCCGCACGCGTGAAGTTCAAGGTCTCGCACACGGCGAGGAAGTAACGGATCTGATGCATTTCCACGGCGGCGGTCCCCCGGAAGCGCGGCCATTGTGCCTGAAACGACCATAGCCCAAGGCTATCGACACGATCCAGGTAAGGTATTTCCGATGGGCGGCGCGGACGGCCAGACTTGACCGTCATGACCCTGACGGAAGCGCTTCTGGAACTGGGCCGGCGCCACACGGCAGCTCTTTCCACGCGTGACCGGGCTGATATCGAGGACGAGCTCGACCGGCTGCGCATGCTGCGCCTGACCGAGGAGGGGCTCGGACTCGGCGATTATCTCCCCGACTTCACCCTGGACGACGGCGCCGGCCGGACCTGGACATCCGGCGAGTTGTT
The DNA here is from genome assembly GCA_019745575.1 of Reyranella sp. Lineage (GTDB taxonomy): Bacteria > Pseudomonadota > Alphaproteobacteria > Reyranellales > Reyranellaceae > Reyranella. The sequence continues at coordinate 12,310 of JAIETA010000012.1, forward strand.
GGACCGCGGGCCGCTCGTGCTGGCGCTGTTCCGCGGCGACTGGTGCCCCTACTGCGACCTCACCATGGCGGCCCTCGAGGAAGCGCGGCCGGCGATCGAAGCCCTAGGGGCGCTGGCCGTCGGCGTCATGCCCGACCGGCGCGAACATGTCGCCCGGACGGCGGCGCGCCGCGGCATCGGCTACCTGCTGCTCAGCGACCCGGCCAATGGCTTCGCGCGCGCCTGTGGCCTCGCTTACGACCTGTCGCCCGGCCACATCCGCCTTCACCGCGAACGCGGCCGCGACTTTCCCGCGCTGCACGGCGACTCGACCTGGCGGCTGCCCGTGCCCGCCGTGTTCGTTGTCGAGCCGAGTGCGCGCATCGCCTACGCCTTCAGCGACGTCGACCCCGCGCGTTGGCCCGATCCCGAGGCGCTGCTCACGTCGCTGCAGCAATTGCGCGATGTCCACGCGCTATCGAATCGGTAGGCACTCGGCATTTCAGGCGGCCTCACGCGGCGCGCATGGTGGGCCCGTCAACAAATCGGGAGAACCCACATGCTTCACGGCAAAACGGCGATCGTCACCGGCTCGACCAGCGGCATCGGCCTCGGTATCGCGGAGGCCCTGGCGCGCGCGGGCGCCGGCGTCGTCCTGAACGGCTTCGGAGACGCAACCCAGATCGAGAAGACGCGGGCCGAGCTCGCGCAGCGCACCGGCTCGATGGTCGTCTATTCGCCGGCCGACATGGGCAAGCCCAAGGCGATCGAGCAGATGGTCCGCCAGACCGTCGACGCATTTGGCGCCGTCGACATCATGGTGAACAACGCCGGCATCCAGCACGTGGCGCCGATCGACGAATTCCCCGACGAGAAGTGGGAAGCGATATTGGCCATCAACCTCTCTTCGGCATTCCATGCCACCAAGCTCGTGCTGCCGCAGATGCGCCGCAAGGGCTGGGGCCGCATCATCAACGTCGCCTCGGCCCACGCGCTCGTCGCCTCGCCCTACAAGGCGGCCTACGTTGCAGCCAAGCATGGGGTGCTCGGCCTCACCAAGGTGACAGCGCTCGAGACCGCCGAGGACGGCATCACCTGCAACGCCATCTGCCCGGGCTACGTCCGCACGCCGCTGGTCGAGAAGCAGATCGACGACCAGGCCAAAGCACACGGCATATCGCGCGACAAGGTGATCTCCGACGTTCTGCTGCAGCGACAGCCCAACAAGCGCTTCGTCGAGGTCGCCGAGCTGGCCGCCCTGGCGCTGTTTCTATGCACCGACAGCGGTGCCTCGGTGACCGGCGTGGCGCTGCCCATGGACGGCGGCTGGACGGCACAATGAGGAGGGCAGCATGGAAGTCAAACGCATAAACCTCGCGCTGCAGGGCGGCGGCGCGCACGGCGCTTACACCTGGGGCGTGCTCGACCGCCTGCTCGAGGACGAGCGCCTCGAGGTCGAGGCGATCTCCGGCACATCGGCAGGCGCCATGAATGCTGCGGTGTTCGCCGACGGCATGGGCCGCGGCGGGCGCGACGAGGCCAGGCGAGCGCTCGAGGTTTTCTGGACCAACATCAGCCAAGCGGCGCAAACCGGGCCGCTGCAACCCTCGCCGTTCGACCAGCTGGCCAGCGGCTGGAACCTCGACCACTCGGCGGCGTTCGTCGCCTTCGACATGCTGACGCGCATGCTGTCGCCGTATCAGCTCAATCCGATGAACCTCAATCCGCTGCGCGGCGCCCTCGAGAAGTCGATCGACTTCGCGCGGCTGGAAGGCTGCCGCAAGGTCAAGCTGTTCATCAGCACGACCAACGTGAAGACAGGCAAGGTGCGCGTCTTCAAGTCGGGCGAGATCACCGCCGACGTGCTGCTGGCCTCGGCGTGCCTGCCGTTTCTCTTCCAGGCGGTCACGATCGACGACGAGCCCTACTGGGACGGCGGCTACATGGGCAATCCGGCGATCTTTCCGCTGATCTACGGCGCCGAGACGCCCGACGTAGTGATCGTCCAGGTCAATCCGCTGGGCTGCGACCGCGTACCGACGACGGCGACGGAGATCATGAACCGGGTCAACGAGATCAGCTTCAACTCTTCGCTGATGCGGGAGATGCGGGCGATCTCCTTCGTCACCGACCTGATCGACGACGGCAAGCTCGACTCGGACAAATACAAGCGCATCAACGTGCACTGGATCGAGGCCGAGACACAGATGCGCGGCCTCGGCGTGTCGAGCAAACTGAACGCCCGCATGGACTTCCTGCTGCATTTGAAGCAGATCGGCCGCCAGACGGCCGCCGAGTGGATCGACGGCCACTTCGACGCGATCGGAAAGCGGTCGACCATCAACATCATGCAGAAGTTCCTGTAGATCTCCTGCCGGTCCGGAAAAGTTGCCCGCGCCGCGCCTAGGCCGGGGCGGCGGAGTCCGATAGACTTTGCCGGCAATGACCGTCGACGTCTCCGTTCCGGCCCAGTCCGTCCGACCCGCGCGCCGCCGCAGTCCCGCGTTCGGCCTGTCGTGGCGCATTCTGGCGCTGGTCGTGACGGCGGTCATGACCGCCGAGGTGCTGATCTTCCTGCCGTCGATCGCCCGCTTCCGCGTGGTCTATCTCGAGCAGCTGATCGAGAGCGGCACCCTGGCGGCGCTCGCCCTCGATGCGACGTCCGACAACATGGTGACCGAAGACGTCAAGCGCAGTCTGCTCGACCACGCCCGGGTCGACGCCGTGGTGCTGGTCGAGCCGAACAGGCCCAAGCGCGCGCTGATGAACATCGAGCCGCGTCCCGACATGCCGTCGTTCAATCTGATGGACCGCGGCGCGCTCGGCATGATCTGGGACGCGCTGGCGACCATGGCGCATGACGGCTCGCGCTACATCCGGGTCGGTGGCGAGTCGATGCGCCTGCCGACCGCCATGGTCTGGATCGTCGTCGACGAACTGCCGATGCGGGTCGCCATGTACGGCTACTCGGGCCGCATCCTGGCGCTGTCGATCATCATCGCGCTGTTCACCGCGGTGCTGCTCTATCTGGCGTTGCGCTGGCTGGTCATCCGGCCGTTGCAGGGCCTGTCGACCGACATGACCGCCTTCCGCCGCGCGCCCGAGGAAGCCGGTACCGAGCGGGCGCCGACACGGCGCAACGACGAGATCGGCGTGGTCGACCGGGAATTCCAGAACCTGCAGCGCGAGCTGCGCGCCTCGCTCCGCCAGAAGTCGCGCCTTGCCGAGGTCGGCGCTGCGACCAACAAGATCAACCACGATCTGCGCAACATGCTGTCGACGGCTCGGCTGCTGTCGGACCGGCTGGCGCGCAGCGGCGACGAGCGAACGCGGGTGCTGGCGCCGACCATCCTGGGCATGATCGACCGCGCGGCGCGGCTGGCAAGCGACGCCATCGAATATGTGCGCGACCAGCCGACGCCGCGGCTCGCCACCCTCGATCTCGCCGATGTGGTCGACGAAGCCGGCGTCGCACTGCAGGAGCAAGGCGAGGACAGCGATCCCAACCTCTTCCGCACCTGGCTCAACGAGGTCGGCGAGGACCGCCCGGTGCGTGCCGACCGCGACCTTCTCTACCGCGTGTTCGTCAATCTCGGCCGCAACGCCTTCGAGGCCGGCGCCACGACGGTCACCGTGCGCTCGCGCACCAATGGCGGCTATCTTCTGATCGACGTCGCCGACAACGGGCCGGGGATCCCGTCCGGCATGGCGCCGCAGCTCTTCCGTCCCTTCGCCACGGGCGGACGGGCGGGCGGCGCGGGCCTCGGCCTCGCCATCGCCCGCGATCTCGTGCGCGCCCATGGCGGCGATATCGCGCTGCTGGAGACTGCCGCGTCGGGCACGACCTTCCGGTTCACGCTACCGCTCGGCAGCGCCTGACGCCGCGGAACGTCAGGTTTCCGCCTTCAGGCGCGCAATGAACTCGCGGACGCGCTGCGCGTTCACGCCGAGATCGGACTCTCCGACACGGCTCTTGGAGCGGATGTCGATGCGGCTGCCGGTGCCGTCGGCGCGGATGCGCACCACGATGTCGTCGCGGAACCCGAACCAGTCGCTGGTGTCGATGGCCTCGATCCGGCCCTCCGCCGGCGCACGGGCGACGATATCCCAGCCCATCGCCATCGCCACCCGATCGACGCGCCTAAAGGCTTCGGCCGGCGGCACCGGCAGAACCACCGGCGAAATGTCGGGGTAGGCGGCGCGCTGCAGCACGGCCACGGCCGCGCCGGGGTAGGCCGGCGGATTGGCCGCGCCGCGGCGCAGCTGCAGGGTCGCCACCATGGCCGGCGGCTCGACGGCGTCGGTCGAGATGTCGTTGATCATCGGCAACTGCTGGGCGCGCAGGAACCAGCTGACCGGCACCCAGGCACCGGCCGTCCCGATCGCGATCGCCAGAAACGCCGCCACGAAGCCGCGGCGCCGGTCGCCGGGCCGCGTCGGGACGATGGTCGCCAGGCCGAGCGCCACGCCGGCGACGGCAACATAGAAGCCGTAGCGGAAGACGGCGATCGCCGCCTCGATGTCGAGGCCGAGGTAACGGTGCAGCGGTCCCGCGGCGACGACGATCAGCGCGGCGACGCACGCCGCGATGAACGCCATGCGCGCCAGGCGATGGCTGATCGAGTTGGTCGGTCGAACGAACATGCCGTCTCCGCTGTAACGGTATCGTAACCGCTAAACACACCCCACGCACCCGGCCGGCCGGCGGATGCTCGACAAACGGCGCCTTGTTCTCTATTCGCCCGCCATGACAAAGCCGGACGTTGATCGCCGCAGGGCCATGGCAGCAGGCATGGCCGCTATCGCCTTGTGGGGCGCGCTGGCTGCCCTCTCGGTGTCGGCAGGCCCCATCCCGCCCTTTCAGATGGTTGCCATGACGTTCACGGTCGGCGCCACCCTGGGCATCGTCCGCGCCCGGCGGCGTGGCGTGGGCTGGGCCGGACTCGTCGGCTGGCCGGGTCGGGTCTGGCTGCTCGGCATCGGCGGCCTGTTCGGCTACCACGCCCTCTACTTCGCCGCGCTGCAGCTTGCGCCGCCGGCCGAGGCCAACCTCGTCAACTATCTCTGGCCGCTGCTGATCGTGCTGCTGTCGGCGCCGCTGGCCGGCGAGCGGCTGGGCTGGCCGCACATCGCCGGCGCCGTGCTGGGCTTCGCCGGGGTGGTGCTGCTGGCGCTCGGCCGCGGGCTCGCCTTTGCCGGCGACCATGCTCTGGGATACGCGCTGGCGCTGGGCTGTGCCCTGGTCTGGTCGCTTTACTCCGTGCTGTCGCGCCGCCTGGGCGAGACGCCCACCGACGCCATCGCGGCTTTCTGCGCGGCCTCGGCAGTGCTGTCGCTGGCCTGCCATCTCGCCTTTGAGCGGACCGTGTGGCCCGGCGCCCCGTCGGCCTGGCTCGCAGTGCTGGCGCTGGGCCTTGGTCCGGCGGGTGCTGCCTTCTATCTCTGGGACCACGCCGTGAAGCGCGGCGACATCCGCGTGCTGGGGGCGCTGAGTTACGCCACGCCGATTCTCTCGACGGCACTGCTCGTGGTCTGCGGTCTGGCCGACGCGACGGACTCGCTGCTGATCGCCGCCGCACTGGTCACGGCGGGCGCCGTGCTCGCCTCGCGGCAGCCTGGCCGACGCTAGCGCGGCTCCCAGCCGGGCGGGGCGAGCTCAAAGCCCTTGAAGTCGAACGCTGGCGCCACGGTGCAGCCGACCAGGGTCCAGGCGCCGAGCGAGCGGGCCGCCTGCCAGACGCCGCGGGGCACCACGATCTGTGGCGTCTCGCCGATGCCGAAGTCGCGGCCGAGGCGCTGGTGCCGGACGGCGCAGCCGTCGTCGCTCGTCGCAAGCTCGAGCGGCGCCCCGGCATAGTGATGCCAGACCTCGTCGGCATCGACCTTGTGCCAGTGCGAGCGTTCGCCGGCCTTCAGCAGGAAGAAGATCGCCGTGCTGGCGCCGCGGCCCTCAGAGCCGTCGGCCGCGGGCGCGCGGAACGATTCACGGAAGTGGCCGCCCTCGGGATGCGGCTGCAGGCCGAGGCGGGCAATGATCTCGTCGGCCGTCACAGCGGTCAGGCCGGCGGCGGGACGGTCGCCTTCATCGACGGCAGCTTGGCGAAGGCCGCGAACCACTTGCCGAGCTTCGGGCGCTTGCCGCGCCAGTCGTGGCTGGCGAAGCGGAAATCGAGGTAGCCCAGCGCGCAGCCGATCGTGATGGTGCCGATGGTCGGCTTGCCCTTGAGCGACTTGGCTTCGGCCTCGAGCTGGTCGAGCACACCGTCGATCTTCTTCATCTGGCCCTTGGTCCAGTCCGGCCAGCGCCGGTCCTCGGGCCGCAGGAAGTTCTCATAGCGCGCCAGCAGCGCGGCATCGAGCAGGCCATCGCCCATCGCCTGCTGGCGCAGCGCCACCCAGCGCTCGCGGCCCTTGCGCGGGAAGAGCTTGCGGCTCTTGTGCTGGCTGTCGAGGTACTCGCAGATCACCGGCGAGTCGAAGAGATCCATGCCTTTGACCGACAGCGCCGGGATCTTGCCGATGGGATTGTGCTTGTCGACGTCGGCGTTGGCCGCCACCGGCGAGAGCGCGACGTTCACCATCTCCATCTTCTTGTCGAGGCCGGCAAGCAGCGCCACGACCCGCACCTTGCGGGCATAGGGTGATGCCGGCGAATAGTAGAGCTTCATTTTGGCCATGGTCGGTCTCCTGTCTTCCGGCCGCGTCAGATACCGGCCATGCGGGGAATGTCGACGTCATTGAGGCGCACCTTGCGGGCGGTGTCGACCAGCTGCTGCCACGTCGTGGCGTCGATCGGCACGCCATTCTTCTCGCGGTCGGCGCGGCGGGCGCGCTCGGGCTCGCCGGGCGTCAGCACCTCGGCGACGCCGGGCTGCGGTTTCGCCGACTTCACCCAGCCGATGAAGTTCTCGACCTCGTCCTCAAAGAAGGCGGTGCCGCCCATCGACTCGGGATCGATGATGATCGACAGCATGTTGTTGATGATGTCGGTGCCGTCCTTCTTGATGGTCCGCGGCGAATGCGTCTTGCCGCCGGTCAGCGCGCCGGCCAGCAGGTCGCAGATCACGGCGAGACCGCCGCCCTTGTGCAGGCCGAACGGCAGGATGGCGCCGTACGGCGCATTGTAGAGCACGCCGGGATCGGTGGTGGCGTCGCCGGCGGCATCGATCAGCAGGCCAGGCTCCATCCGGATCTGCTTGTTGTTGGCGACGCGGACCTTGCCCGCCGCCACCTGGCTGGTGGCGAAGTCGAGCACGATCGGCTCCTTGCCCTTGCGCGGCACCGCCGTGCAGTAAGGGTTGGTCGTGAATCGCGCCTCGGCGCCGCCGAACGGCGCGACCAGCGACTTGTGGCCGTGCACGTTCACCCAGTGTGTGCTCACCATGCCGGCGCGGGCGCATTGTTCGCCCCAATGGCCGATGCGGCCGATATGGTGGGCGTTGATCAGCCCGACGACGCAGACGCCGTGCTGGCGTGCGCGCGCGATGCCGATGTCCATCGCCTCCTTGGCGACGACCTGGCCGTATCCCGCGCCGCCGTCGACCACGATCACCGCGCCGTTGTCGCGGGCGACTTGGGCATGGTGGTTGCGGATGCAGGCGCCGGTCGTCGTGTTCTGGATGTAATGCGGCATCATGCCGACGCCGTGGCTGTCGTGACCGAAGAGATTGGCAAGCACCAGATGGTCGGCGACAAGCCTCGCTTCCTCGTCGGAACTGCCGTCGGCCCGGCAGATCGCCATCGCGAAGGCATGCAGACGATCGGGCTTGATCCGCACCTCGCCCACCGCGCCCTGCCCGTCGGCCATGCCGTCTCCCCCGAATTGCCCTTTTCGGCGCGCAAGGTTCCGCGTCGGTCCCGTCCTGTCAACGAAGAAGCGGGAATGGCCCGATCCGGGCCTGCCGTGGTAGTGAAGCCAAAGACCCTACGACATCATCAGGATCCAGCATCCGCATGCGATTTTTCTCCCGCTTCGCGTGGTCCAGTCTGGCGGGGATCGTGCTGCTGCTGGCCGGCGCGGCGGCGATGGCCCAGCCGGCGACGGCGCCGCAGCGGCCGTTCGCCCAGCTGGTCGATCTCTGGACGCGGCAGCTCGACCGCATCGCCACGCGCGCCGACCAGGCCGATCTGCTGCCGGCCGAGATCGACGCGTTGCGCGATCAGGCAGCCGACGTGCGCGCCGCCGCCACGGCCGCCGCGGCGCTGGCGCGCAGCGATCTTGCCGATAGCCGGAAGCTGCTGGCGCCACTCGAGGCCAAGCCCGGACCCGATGCCCCGCCCGAGTCGGACGCGGTCAAGGCCGAGCGGCAGCGGCTGACGGACCAGGTGACGGTCAACGAGGGCAGGGTCAAGCAGGGCGAGGTGGTGATCGCCCGCGCCGACCAGCTGCTCGAAAAGCTCACCAAGCGACGCAGCGATCTGGTCATCGCGACTCTCATGCGCCGCGACGCCTCGCCGCTGTCGCGCGAGGTATGGACCAAGGTCGGCCCCGAACTCGCCGATGCGGGCCGGTCGCTGTCGTCGGCCGCAGCGGCCTGGAGCAGAAGCGGACTGAGTGCCCTGGCCTCGGATCGGCATGCCCTCGTCTCGTTGACCCTCTGGGCGGCGATTACCGTCGCGCTGTGGTGGTTCGGCCGAGAACTGCGCCGGCGCTACGGGCGCGGCAACTCCCCGGAGCCCGGCCAGCGCGACCGCACCATCGCCGCCGCCATCGACGGTCTCGGTCTGGTCCTGGTGCCGATCCTGGCGGTATGGCTGATCGGCAAGCTCCTGGCCGCAAGCCTGCCGCCGCCGCCCATCGACAAGCTGGTGCCGGAGCTCGTCTCCCGCCTTGTCGTGCTGCTCCTGGTGTTCGGCATGACCGCGACGGCGCTGTCGCCCAGCCGGCCGGAATGGCGGGTGCTGCCGTTCACCGACTCGAGCGCGCGACGGCTGTCGCGTGCGCTGCGCCGGCTGATGGTGGCCGGCCTTGCGCTGGACTTCATCTACGTCTCGTTCAGCCAAAGCGACGCCGGCCGCCAGGCCGTGCCGGCGATCGGCGCCCTGTTGCTGGCCACGATCGTGGCATTGCTCACCCTGCCGGCTCTGGCCAACCGCGCCTGGCAGGCGGCGCCCCGCGACGGATCGGGCGACGAATCAACCGGGCGACGGCTGATCGGCGGGACGTGGTGGTCGGTCACGCGCCTGGTGCTGAGCCTGGTGGTGCTGTCGTCGATCGGCTTCGCCCTGGCGGGGTACGCCACGCTGGCCGCCCACCTCCACACGGCGCTCTCCGAGACCTGCCTGCTGGTCGCCATCGCGCTGCTGCTGCACCGGCTGGTGGCCGATCTGCTCGATGCCGCGGCGGCACCCGACACGACCTCGGGCCGCTGGGTCCGCCACCGTCTCGGCCTGCCGCCGGAGGCCGCCGTGCGCGGCCACTACATCATGCTGTTGCTGTTCGACACGCTCCTGGTCCTGCTGCTGGCGCTCGCCATCCCGACGGCGTGGAATGTCGACATCGACGCCATTCTGCAGGGTTTCGGCCATCTCCTGACCGGCGTGAAGGTGGGCGGCGTCACCATCTCCCTCGGCAACATCGGCATGGCGGTCGCCACCTTCGGCGTCTGCATGCTGATCGCCCGCCTGATCCGCGGCATCGTCCGCGACCGCGTCCTGCCGACCGTCGACGCGCCGCTGCCGCTGCGCCAGTCGATCGACGCCGGCCTCAACTATGCCGGCGTCCTGATCGCCATCCTGGTCGGTGTCAGCGCGCTGGGCGTCGACTTTACCAATCTCGCCATCGTGCTGGGCGCCCTGTCGGTCGGCATCGGCCTCGGCCTGCAGAACATCGCCAACAACGTGATCTCCGGCGTGATCCTCCTGATGGAGCGGCCGATCAAGGCCGGCGATTGGGTCGTGGTCAACGGCCACGAGGGCTTCGTGCGCCGCATCAACATCCGCGCCACCGAGATCGAAACCTTCCAGCGCACGCACGTGATCGTGCCCAACAGCATGTTCCTGCAAAGCCCGGTCATCAACCGCACCTATGCCGACACGTCCAGTCGCGTGGAGATCCAGATCACCGTGCCGCTGCCGACCGACGTCACGGCGCTGGAGGCCATCCTGCGCGAGGCGGCGCTCGCCCACCCGCGGGTGCTGCGCGTGCCGGCGCCGATCGTGCGCTTCGTGCGGGTCGGCACCGGCGGCCTCGACTTCGAACTGTTCGTGTTCGTGGCGAACCTCGAAGACCGGCTGACCGTCACCAACGACCTCAATCGCGCATTGCTCGCCCGGCTGATCGCCGAGAAGATCATCGATCCGCGGCCGGTGCCGGAACTGCGGCTGCGCGACATCGACAAACTCGGCGCGGCACTGCGCCGGGAGTCCTCGCCCGCGGCCCCGGCCAGGGAGGGCGGTTCAGAAATGGCATCCCAGGGAGCCGACGATGCCGCCGCGCCGGCGAAGGACTGAAGCCAGGCGGCGGCGTTGGCCGCTCGTCCTGCTGTTTGCCGCCAGCGTGCTGGCCGGCGTGGTGCTGTGGGCCTATGCGCCGACGCTGCCGCGCGAGACGCTGATCGCCCGCTACGCCAACGACCGCTCGAAATTCATCGATGTCGGCGGCGTTCTTGCCCATGTGCGCGACCAGGGCAACCCCGATGCAATGCCGCTGGTGCTGATCCACGGCTCGATGGGTTCGCTGCACATGTGGGAGGGCTGGGCGCGCGATCTCGGCGGACAGATCCGCCTGATCTCGGTCGACCTGCCGGGGCACGGCCTGACCGGGGACTGGCGGCGCGACGAATACACGATCGAGGCCTATACCGACTTCATCGAGGTGCTGGTCGACACCCTCCACCTCGACCGCTTCGCCCTGGCCGGCCACTCGATGGGCGGCGCCGTCGCCTGGAGTTTCGCCGCCACGCGGCCGCACCGGCTGAGCGCGCTCATCCTGGTCGACGCGGCGGGATTTCCGCGCCAGGGCGAGGCGCCGCTGCCGACCCGGCTCGCCCGCACGCCGGTGGTCGGCGATATCGGCATCTACTTCAAGCCCGAGCGCATCGTGCGGCGCTCGCTCACCGAGGTCTATGCCGACCCGGCGATGGTGACGCCCGAGCGGATCCGGCAGTACGCCGAGCTGCAGCGCTTTCCGGGCAACCGCGAAGCCACCCTGCGGCGCGCCCGCACGCAGGAACCGCTCGATCCGACGCCGCTGCGGCGCCTGACGGTGCCGACCCTGATCCTGTGGGGCGCCAAGGACCGCTGGGTGCCGGTGGCCGACGCCTTCCGCTTCCAGAGCGCCATCAAGGGTTCCCAGCTGGAAGTCTTCGCGAACCTCGGACACAATCCGATGGAGGAGGATCCGGCGGCAACCGCCGCCGCCGTCGCGGCCTTCCTGGCGACTGTGCCGCCTCCACCGCCGCCGGTCGCACCTGCCGCGCCGGCCGATCCCGCGACGAACGACCCGACGGTCGTGTTGCCGGCCGTGATTCCGGAGAAGGACTAACCGGCCGTCAGGAGCGTCATCACCCTGGCGAAGGCCTGATCGGCGATCTGCTCGATCTCGGCCGTCGTGCGGTTCTGGATGGGATGCGGCACGTAGACGACGGCGGGTTCGAAGCCCAGCGCGTCGCTCTGCGCCTCGACGCCCTGGGTGAAGTGCGTGGTGACGATGTTGACGCCGGGAAGGCCGCGTCCGTCGAGATTGTTGAGGTCGTGCAGACTGCACGATGTGCAGGACCCTCAATCGCTGAGCGCGATCACCGCCAGCTGGTTCTCGGCGGCGATCCTCTGCAACAGGTCGGTCGGCGCCACCTTGGTGTTGGTCGGCTTGCGGTAGCGTCGCGTCGCCACCCCGGCCTTGCTGAAATGCTGTTCGAGCCGGTCGATGAACTCCGCGCCGCGCGCCTTGCCGATGTCCATCAACGCCACGCTCTTGCCGGCCAGCGACGCCGGCGGCGTGCGGCGAGCCCGGCGGGTCGGTGAGGATTCGGCTGTCGGATCGCGCAGCTTGATGGCTGTCGTCATGAACGTATCTCCCCCTAGCGGATTTCCCGGGTGACGGCCTGACACTCGTCGCGCACGGACTGGCCCGGCCAGCCGCCGATGATGGCCGAGAATAGGCCGGCTTCGCCGCCGGCGCGAACGATCAGAAGGCCGCCAGGCGGGAACTTGTCGACCATTTCCCCGGCCCGCGACGGCGGCAGCCCCTCGGCCACGCCCTGCGCGCCGCGGACGAGGTCGCGGCCGGGCCGCTTCAGCGCTCGATAGAGTTCATCTTCGATGCGCCGGCGATTCCAGCCGCCATCCTTGAAGATCTTGTAGTGCTCGGGCGCCAGCACCAGAACGGCATTGCCGGTCTCGCAGAGTTTGGGATGGTTGACGCCGAACAGGCCCATCGCGAGCGAACGCACGAGTTCCTCGGGACTGCGCGACTTCTGGTCGATGAAGCCGTTGACGCCTTCGCCGTGAAACAGCGTGACGGCGCTCCGTCCCGCGGCGACGCCGCGCCGCACCGACAGCGGCTCCCAGTCCGGATCCGACTCGTCCTCGGCAAAACAGAAAGTGTACTTGCCGGGATTGCCCAGGGTGGCACGGTCCATGCCGCCCGGCAGGCCGCCGCCGACGTTGCGTACGATGAGCTGCAGGGCGCGGCCGATGGTGGCGTTGGCGCGGTTGCCCTGGCCCAGGGCGTTGACGCCGCTGTTCATGCCGATGGCCTTCGCGACCGGCCCATTGATGATGACCAGCGGGCCGGAGAAATGCGTCGTGCAAAGCAGGCCATGCAGCACGAACAACGGGTCGAGTGCCGCCTCGAGCACGCCCAGCACCACCGGCATGTACTCCGGCTTGCAGCCCGCCATCACGGCGTTGATGGCCACCTTCTCGACCGAGCACGGCGCCAGGTTGGGCGGGATCGGACCCACGATCTCGTCCGGCTTTCGATCCGTGCCCCCCAGCATACGCAGGATGCGGTCGTCGGTCGGCGGCACGACCGGCAGCCCGTCGCTCCAGCCGCGCTCGAAGCAGGCCTCCATCGGATCGTCCCACTCGCCGACCGCGATGGCCCGTGCCTTGAGGCCCGTGTCGCCAAAGCGCGCGACGAGGGTCTCGTGCACGCCGGGCTCGACGCTCTTCGAACCGCAGCCCGGCTGCCAGGCCGGCAACCCTTCCCCCGCAGCCGCCGCGCCGGCCAGTCGCGTCCATTCGGCGCGGTCCCAGCCGACGGTGCGTTCGACCTCGCGGCCGCCCTTTAGACGGATCAGCGTCGGCACGGTCTCGACGTTGAGACGAAAGGAGCGTTCCAGATCGTGGTCGTCGATCACGCGGCCGACCCCTGCGGGAAACGTCGGATCGTCCTGCGTGATCACGGCCAGGGGGCCGGCCCGATCCAGGCTCCGCATCACCGGCTCGATCAGGACACACGTCGGGCAGTCGCGCTTGGCGACGATGACGAAGCCGTTGTCGGGAATACTCTCAGACATCGAAAGTGCCTTCATTAGAGACGTCTACGGCAGCAGGCGACGCCGACCGAGTTCCGCCGCGATCGATTCGGCCACGAGTCGGTTGCCGGCGGCATTGTGATGCGTCGAGCGATCGCCATAGAGCGCGCCCAACCCGTGTGTCCGCACAGTCTGGTCAAGGACCTCGAAAAGGTCCAGCGTCGCAAGCCTCGCCTCGGCGGCACACTGCAGAACGAGCCTAGACAGGCGGCGCTCCTCGATGCCGTACCATCTGTCTTTGCCCCAAACGCCTAGATCGTACTGGGCCACCACCAGGATGGGCGCATCGAGCTTCGCCAGGCGAGCCATGAGAGGGCAGGCCAGCCGCTCGCCCATGCCGCGCGGCAGCGCGCGCGCACTTTCGCCCCGCCATTCATGCCGGTCGTACGCCAGGCGGCTGACGACGACGTCCAGCAGTGCCGACCAGCCAAATGCGCGCAGCCAAAGCGGCTGCGTACTGCCGGGCGCGGGGTCAGGCGGCACCGGAACATTGCGCAACGCCAACGCTGGACCGTTCAGGTCGAAATAGGGTTTTTCGTGGCCCCACAAGCGACTCATCTCGATTCGCCGCACATCGTCGGCGATGAAGCTGACAACTGTAACGGCTGGCTGGACCGCCGGCACCAGCCGCTCCGTGCGCATCACGATCTGGTCGAGACCGTAGCCGAGGACGCCGGCGTTGATCGTGCGCCGGTGGATCAGACCCTGCAGATAGGCCGGCCACGTCCGGTCGTCGGGCACCTCGGCCCCGTAGGCGAAGGAATCGCCGGTTGCGAGCACGGGCGGGGTGTGAGCCGCGTCGTCGGGAAGCGGCGGCATCGTGCGAAAGCCTTGTGGGTCGTGCGTGTACGGCGGCGCAGCAAAGCCCGGCTTGGGCACAAAGCCGAGGATCGGGTCGTAAATTGTGCTGCCCACCGAGGGGTTGGCGGGAATATCGTTCAACACGACGGCGCTCAGCCAGTCCACGAGCAGGCTGGGATGGCGCCACGCCCGACATCCCAGTTCGAGAACGAGCAGAGCCACTATCGTCGACGCGGCGACAAGCGCCACGCGACCGAAGACTTCGGCTATCCAGCCACGACGATCAGGACTCAAGCAGGGCCGCCACCTGGGTGTCGATGAAGGCCGCGTCCTCCGGATTGGCCAGCGGATTGCCGGCGCGGTGGCCCCACACCGAGGGAATCTCGACCAGCCTGCCGTTCTTGAGGTGCGGCAGCTCGGCGCGGTTGTCGTCGGTCTGGAAATAGAGGTCGGTGGCCGACGGCATCAGCAGCACCTTGGCCTTGATGCTCGACAGTGCCATTTCGAGATCGCCGCGGAAAAGGTCGTTGGCCGAGATGTCGCCGTTCTGCCAGGTCCACAGCTGGCAGAGCAGGTCGTCGGCGTCGCGTCGCAGATAGTTGGCCTCCCAGCCGCGGACGAGGAAGTCCTCCAGGCTGGCAAAGCCCATGCCGCGCCACAGCTCGCGGCGATAGAAGGTCTGGCTGGCCGCCCAGCCGGCGTAGATGCGACCCATGGCCCGCAGCCCCGCCTCCGGCTTGGCGGTGAAGTATTCGCCATTCCAGTGCGGGTCGGCCTGCAGCGCCGTGCGCACACCCTCGAGAAAGACGAAGTTGTGCGGCGCCGTGCGCGCCGATCCGCAGTTGACGACGATGCGCTCGACGTCGGCGCCGAACAGGGCGGCCCAGTGATAGGCCTGCTGCGCGCCCATCGACCAGCCGTAGACCAGCTTGACGCGGCCGACGCCGAACAGCTCGGCCAGCATGCGTCGCTGCTGCATGACATTGTCGTAGGTGGTGATGCGTGGAAAGCCCGCCTTGGACGCGGCATTGGACGGAGAAGACGACAGCCCGTTGCCGAACATGTTGGGGATGATGATGAAGTAGCGCGACGGGTCGAGGGCGCGCCCGACACCGATCAGCCATTCGATGTCCGGGTGCTGCGCCGTGTAGCTGGTCGGATAGAGGATGACGTTGTCGCGTCGGGACGACAGCGTGCCGTAGGTCTTGTAGACGATTTTGGCGTTCTTCAACGTGCCGCCACGTTGCAGGGCGAGATCGCCGCACTCGAAGATGCCTTGGGCGGTTCTCACGCGAGGCTCCGGACGATCTCCCGGTGCACCTGGGTATAGCTGCGCGCCACGTACTTCAGGTGCGGCCTCAGATGGCGATGCGCCTCCGGAAGTTGGTGGAACGGGATGTTGGGAAAGAGGTGATGCTCGGCGTGGAAGGGCAGGTTCCACATCAGGAACCGCACGGCCGGATTGCTGAGCGTCGTGCGCGTGTTGGCAAAGCCGTCGTCGCTCTCCGGACAGAGCGTATGCTCGCACAGGAGATAGAGGCGCAGAAGCGGCAGGCCGATCAGCAACGGGATGAACCACACCCACAGCACCACCGTCGTCTGCAACAGGACAGAGCCCGCTAGCAGCGCCGCATAGAAGGCGAGCAGCAGACGGCCCCAGCGATGCACCTCGGGCCAGCCCGAGTTGTGGATGTAGTCGACGTTGCCGCGACGGCCGAACGGGAAGACGAAGATGTCGCGGGCGCGGATCATCACGAATGGCAACGCGCTAACACGAAAGAGATATTGCCCCCAGGTGCGCGGCACGACCGAGGTGAGCAGTTCGGGATCGCGCGCCGGATCCTGAGTGTAGCGATGATGGGCGTAGTGGTAGTGACGGTAGAAGCCGGCATTGTTCAGGATCGCCGCGCCGGAGAAGAACGCCAGCACATCGTTTGGCCAGCGCGTCTTGAAGGCGCTGTAATGCACAGCCTCGTGCATGGCGCCGAACAGCGCATTGACGAATACCGCCTGCAGCAGGAGAGCCGGCACCAGCCACCAGGTGCCGCGTGTTTCCAGCACCAGCCAGCCGCCGGCGATCAGCAGCGCGAGATGCGCGGCGGTCTGCACGAGGCCCTTGGCATCGTCGCGCGCGTAGAGCCGCTTCAGCACCTCGGCCGGCACCACCCGCATCTGGCGGGCGCGCTGGCCGGTTACCTGATAGGTGCCCATAGCCCGTCCCGGTAGGCGATCTCGGTCACCGCCTCGCGTTGCTTCTTCTCTTCCTCGCTGAGGCCGATCTGGTCGCCGACCATGCGCGCAATCGAGGGGAAGGTGCCCTTGGGCTGGGCGTAGTCGCCGCTCCACAGCTTCGAGCGCAGCAGCGCCTTGGCGCAGTGCAGGTAGGCCTGACGCACCGAGACGACGATAGCGCACTTCGGCGCCTTGCCCTGGACCGCCATCGAGGCCAGCAGGTCCGGATCGACCGACAGCCGCGCCGTGCCGGCCAGCCGCACCGTCTCGTTGGTGCCGGGCAGCAGGAAGATGAGCGCGATCTCCGGGTTCTCCAGAAGATTGCGCAGCGTGTCGAGCCGATTGTTGCCCGGCCGGTCGGCCAGCGCGACCGTGTGCTCGTCCAGCACCTTGAAGGCGCCGGGCGGATCGCCGCGCGGCGTGACGTCCTGCTTGCCCGAGGCATCGGCGGTGGCAATCAGGCACATCGGCGACAGTGAGATGAACCGGCCCATGTGAGCGTCGAGACGGCCGATGTCCTTTACAGCCGCGGTAACGCTCACCGGGGCATAGGAAGCGACCAGGGCCGCAGCACCAGCGGCGTCGAGCAGAGCGGGCGCGCGGGGCAAAGCAGAGTCGGGCATGGATATGGCCTCCTAGCGATCCGCAAAGCCTAGCATGAATCGGACCGATGGAAGCGTTCAGGAGTAGGAGCCACCGAGCCACGGCATCCAAAGTCGGTTTGCCCGGGCAAGGAACGCCCATTTCCTTCAGGCGCACGACATCGAGTACAATGCATTTCCACGCCTTGCGCGGCGATGACTTGCCTGGAGCAACAGGCGAGCGGGCCATATCGAATCGGGTGATCGAATGAGTTGGCCGAACAAAGCAATCGCTTGCGTCCTCCTGCTGGTCGCGTGCCTGGCCGCCACAGGGCCGGCAGCGGCGCAAGGTGGCCGCGAACGCATTTTTCGCCTCGCCGTGCTGGGCCAGTCGGCGCTTTCCATGGAGCTCACGCGGGAAACGACTCTGCCGGAGCTCGAAAGGCTGGGCTTCGTGCGCGGAAGAACGCTCGACGTCGCGGAGGCCTTCGGTGATTCGGCGCGCCTGCCCGTGCTGGCTCGCGAACTCGTCGCCGGCAACCCGGATGTCCTGATTGCAGTGGGGGGCGAGGCCGTTCGCGCCGCGGCCGCGGCCACCGACCGGATTCCCGTCGTGGCGTTCGGTCCCGATCCGGTGCAGCTCGGGCTGGCACGAACCCTGTCGCGGCCCGGTGGAAACGTCACGGGTATTGTCATTCTTGCAGCCGAACTCGAGGGCAAGCGCCTGCATCTGCTGTCGGAGGCGGTGCCGGGCATGTCGCGGGTCGGATTGCTGCTCTATCCGCGCTCGACCAGCGCGGAAACCAGTCTTCGCGAGGCCCGCGACGTCGGCGGCCGGATCGGGGTCGAGGTGTTGCCGGTCAATGTGGAGAAGGCCGACGACATCGAGCCTGCGCTGGCAGGCCTCAAGACCGCTGGCGCCGGCGCCGTCGTCGTTTCCGCCGATCCTCGGCTGTTCAACGACACGCCGACCATCGTCGCGGCGGCGGCACGCCTTGGATTGCCGCTCGCCTGCCAGTGGGTGGAGATGGCCGAGGCGGGATGCCTGCTGTCCTACGGTCCCGGCCTCCGGCAACAGCGTGTCAGACTGGCGGACTACGTGGCCCGGTTGTTTCGCGGCGCGCAGCCCGCCGACCTGCCGATCGAGCAGCCCACAACCTTCGAACTCGCCATCAACCTCAAGACGGCCAAGGCGCTGGGCCTGCAGGTCCCACCGGCGGTCCTGAACCGGGCGGAACAGATCATCGACTAGCGTGGCCAACCAGCCGGGCATCAAGGTATAGAGCGGCCGGAAAAAGATCACCTGAAGGGGACATCATGGCGACCAACAGCAAGCATCCGGAGACCGTCGTGCTGCATGCCGGCTATCGCAGCGATCCCGCGACGACGGCGGTGGCCGTGCCGATCTACCAGACCACCAGCTTCCAGTTCCGCGACACCCAGCACGCCGCCAACCTGTTTGGCCTGGCCGAGATGGGCAACATTTACAGCCGCATCATGAACCCGACCTGCGACGTGCTGGAGCAGCGCATCGCGGCTCTCGAGGGCGGCGTGGCGGCCCTCGCGCTGGGTTCGGGCCAGGCGGCCTCGCTGTTCGCGGTCCAGAACATCTGCCACGCCGGCGACAATTTCGTGGCTTCGACCGACCTCTACGGCGGCACCTGGAACCTGTTCGCCAACACGATGAAGACCATGGGCATCGAATGCCGCTTCGTCGATCCGGCCGATCCGGAGAATTTCCGCCGCGCGACCGACGCCAAAACGCGCTGCTACTACGCCGAGACGCTGCCGAACCCGAAGCTCGCCGTGTTCCCGATCGCCGAGGTCGCACGCATCGGCCGCGAGCAGGGCATTCCGCTGATCATGGACAACACCGCGGCCCCGGTGATCTGCCGGCCGTTCGACCATGGCGCGGCCATCGTGCTGCATTCGACCACCAAGTACATCGGCGGCCACGGCACCTCGATCGGCGGCATCCTGGTCGATGGCGGCAACTTCGACTGGGAAAAGCACAAGGACCGCTTCCCCATGCTGAACACACCCGACCCCAGCTATCACGGCGCGGTCTGGACGCAGGCCACCAAGCCGATGGGGCCGGTGGCCTACATCATCAAGGCGCGCGTGACGCTGTTGCGCGACGTCGGCGCGCCGATGAGCCCCTTTAACGCCTTCATGTTCATCCAGGGGCTGGAGACGCTGCCGTTGCGCATGCGCGTGCATTGCGACAATGCCATCGCGACGGCCAAGCACCTCGCCAAGAACACCAAGATCGCCAAGGTGATCCATCCCTCGCTGATGACCGGCGAGGCGAAGAAGCGCGCCGACCAGCACCTCTCCCGCGGCTACGGCGCGTTGCTGGGCTTCGAGCTGAAGGGCGGCGCCGACGCCGGCCGCAAGTTCATCGACGGGCTAAAGATGTTCTACCATGTGGCCAACATCGGCGACGCCCGCAGCCTCGCCATCCACCCGGCGTCGACCACCCACTCGCAGCTCACCGCCGACGAGCAGGCCAAGACCGGCGTCACGCCGGGCTACGTGCGGCTGTCGATCGGGCTCGAACATATCGACGACATCCTGGCCGACCTCGACCAGGCGCTGGCGGCGGTCTGACCGGACGGTCCGACGGGGGCGGCCCGACCGGGGCGGCGGGCCATTAACCGACGCCAAAACGTCGATTAATTCTGTCGGGAAAACCTGTCGGTTTATGCGCCGCGCCCGCCCGCGTGCATTTTAGGCGCGCGCCGGCGGGGGCCTTTTGACGACACCTGACTGTCGGTTAACGGTCCCGACTGTCGATAAAATGTGTCGGTAAATCGCGCCGGCCGTCACACCGCTTCGCGCCTTGCCGGCACCCCGACGTCGCCGGCGAGGCCGGTCTCGACCAGCGTGAAGTGGCGGCGACGATCGCCGCTCGAGACCGTGAGCTCGCGGCAGCCGTGCAGCGGATCGATCTCGGCCTCGGTGGTGACGTCGAGCACGAGGCCGGGACCGAGCGTCAGCCGGTGCCGGCCGGTCTGTCGCCACCCCTGGCCCGATGCGTCGCGCCTCCGCTCGTAGCGGCTGTCGAAGCTCGCCCCGAACGGCCGCAGGACGACCAGCAGCGCCCGCTCTGCCGCGGACAGCGGCGCCA
The DNA here is from genome assembly GCA_019745575.1 of Reyranella sp. GTDB lineage: Bacteria > Pseudomonadota > Alphaproteobacteria > Reyranellales > Reyranellaceae > Reyranella. The sequence goes on from JAIETA010000012.1 coordinate 32,514, forward strand.
GGGAGACCGGCGGCGCGTCGGTCCAGCGCTCGGCGGCGCCCGAGAAGGGCGTCAGGCCAAACGCCAGCAGCCAGCTGTCGAGCAGCGGATCGGCGGCGCCCTGGCGGTCGTAGAAGGCCAGCACGTCGATGCGTTCGTCGAGTGCCGCCGAGGCGCCGCCCGCGCCGATCAGGCGAAACTGCCCGAGCAGCGTCAGTTCGATGCGGAGCGTGTGCAGCCCGCCGGCATCGTCGCGAAAGCCCAGCGTGCGGCCGGCCGGCAGGTGCATCGCCTCGGCGAAGGCGCGATCGCGCAGCGCACCGCTCACGATGTCGCCTTCGACCGGCCGCGCCGACAGGCTGAAGGCGGCGCCCGCGACGCCGGCCCGCTTCACCACGGTGCTGCGCAGGTGCAGCGGGCGCGTCGGCGCGCCGGGATCGTCGAACGCCTGGACCTGCAGATGAAGGTGCGGCTGGGCCGAGCGCCCGGAATTGCCGCAGGCCGCCAGGATCTGGCCGGCCTCGACCCAGTCGCCCGCCTTGACGCGCAGGCTGCCGTGCTGGAGGTGGCCCAGCAGCACGAAGGCCGCGTCGGCGGTGCGCAACAGCACGTGGTTGCCGAAGTTGCGGCCGGCGCGGGCATCGATCTCGCCCGGCGGATTGTCGAGCAACCGATCCTCGCAGCGCCAGACCTGGCCGGCGACCGGCGCCAGCACGGGCGCACCGAAGCCGAGATAGTCGCCGAGCGTGCCGCCATCATTGCGGTGCGACCGGCCGCGCTCGTCGACGACGATGAAGTCGAAGGCGTGACGCCACGGCCCGCGATGGGTGTGCGGCCCGTCGATGCCCTGCGAGACCTGCCAGTCGCCGAAGAACGGCACATTCACCGGATAGCTGCCGGGCTCGGCGAGGCGGGCGCGGGCAAGCCGCGCCGCGATCAGGCTGCGCTCGGGCAGGGTCGGCGTGTCGAGCAGCAGGAACGGCGCGCCGCCGCCCGGGCGCAGCGAGAGGCCCGCCATCACCAGCCAGCTCGCCAGCAGGAAGGGCGCGGCCAGCGGCGGCAGGCCGAGCTGGGCGAGCCCCTGCAGCGCCACGCACAAGAGGGCCGCGACCACTGCGGCGAACAGGCCCCAGGCGAAGCTCGCGCGGTCGGGAAAGGCGAACAGCCCGCCCACCGCCATGGCCGCCAGCATGAAGTTGAATCCAGTGAGGCTCGGCAGCACCGCCGAGCCCAGCGCCGTAAGCGTGAGCGCGCCCACGACGTAGCCCGCCACCGCCAGCAGCGCGAGATAGCGCGAGGAGATGAGCAAAGCTGCGAACATCGCCACGCCGGCCACCGGATGCGGCGTGAACAGGAACCAGCCGAGGCTGGTGAAGAAGTGGCTGAGCCACACCGGATGCAGGTCGGGATAGAGCACCGGCCGTGCGGGCTCCAGGAAGGCGACATCGCGCGAGATCGCCGCGAACAGCCAGGCGATCACCACGAAGGCGAGACTCATGGCCGGCAGCCGGTTCAGTCGCCACAGCCAGCCCGACAGCACGTGCGTGGCAAGCGCGGTGATGGCGCCGGCCGCGACGGCGAGGCCCGCGACCAGCGGCGAGAAGGACCACACCGAGCCAAGGGCGAGGCCCACGAGCAGGGCGTTATAAATCTCCGGCGGCTGCTCGACCTCGGCGTAGCCCAGCTGGACCGAGGCGGCGCGGGCCGACAGCGCCGCCAGCAGGCCGGTGGCGCCGACCTCGGGGCGGATGAAGGTGACCGCGAGGATCAACAGCCCGGCCAGGGGATGGCTGCAGAACAGCACGGCGGCGTAGCCCCGGAGATAGGGGCCGGCCAGCCGCGCCGCCCGCCGCGGCGGCTGCTCGGTCATCGCGGCGCGAACGCTATTCCGGCAGGCCGTTGGGGAACGGCGTGCCGAGCGCCGCCGGCAGCCGCTCCGGCGCCAGCATGGTCTCCAGCGTGTCGCGGCGGCGCACTTCGGCGACCTCGCCGTTCTCGTGCACCATGACGACGGCCGGGCGGTACTGGATGAACTCCTGCCACTGCGTGTTGTTGTAGGCGCCGACCGGATTGAACACGAGCCGGTCGCCGAGGCCGAGCGGCGGCAGCCACACCGAGGCGCGCATGACGTCGATGTTCATGCACAGCGGCCCGTACAGCACCGTCTCCTCCGGGATGCCGTCGATCGCCCGCGTCGGCTGGCATTCGTGGTTGTACCAGTAGGCGGTGAACAGCACGTTGACGCCGGCGTCGAGGATCAGCGACTTGCGGCCGTCGGGCAGGCGCTTGGAGCCGACCACCGAGGAGACCAGCGACTCGGCGTCGTCGACCACGGCGCGGCCGGTCTCCAGGATCAGCCATGGCCAGTCCTTGCGGCCGCGGACGGCCTCCATCATCGCCTGGCAGATGACCTCGGCGTATTGATCGATCGAGGGCACGGCCTGGTCGGGCGGCAGGTAGACGCCCTGCAGGGCGTTGCGCGAGGCGAAGCCGCCGCCGATGTCGATGTAGTCGATGTGCGCCCCGGTCTCGCGCTCGGCGAAGTCCATGAACTGCGCCATGATCTTGATCTGCGCCGCATAGGCCCTTGGATCGAGCACGAAGGTGCCGATGTGGCTGTGCAGGCCGGTGAGCTTGAGCACACCCGCCGCCGCGATGCGCCGCGCCGCGTCGTGGGCGGCGCCCGACTCGACGTTGAAGCCGAAGCGGCTCCAGGCCTCGCTATAACCGGTGTCGAAGTTGAGCCGGATGGCGCAGGGCACGGTCTTGCCCATCTGGCGTGCCACGTCCTCCAGCAGGAACAGCTCGTCGAGATTGTCGAGGTGGATCAGGGCGCCCTCGCTCGCCGCCTTTTCGAGCGCGGCGCGCGGCTTGTAGGGGCCGTTGAAGATGATGCGCGAGCCCGGCACGCCCAGCGCGCGCGCCTTGTCGTATTCGAAGTCGGACACGACCTCGGCCCAGGCGCCTTCCTGGTGCATCGTGGCGCACACGGCGTTCAGGTAGTTGGTCTTGTACGACCAGCCGTAGCGCACCCGCGGGTAGCGCGTGCGGAAGGCGCGCAGCAGGCGGCGCACGTTCTCGCGCAGCCGGTGCTCGGACAGCACGAACAGCGGCGAGCCGTAGCGCTCGACCAGTTCCTCGATCGCCACGCCATCGACCTCGGACCGGTAGAAGCGGTGTCGCGCCATGCCGAACTTGTTGGTGCCGGTGCGGTGCGGCGTGAGCACGGGTTTGCTCCAGGGCTTGCGGGCGGCGACGGTCATGACAGGGCCTCTTCGGGTTGGATTTCGGACGCCTGGGGCCGCCCGCCGCCGGTGACGACGGCCTCGAAAGCCGACAGCGGCAGCACGACTTCCTGGGCATAGCGGATGAACAGCGAGCCCAGCCGGGGCTCGGGGAACGACGGCGCCGGGTGCCCCAGAACGAGATCGAGCAGCGCCGCCGGCAGGTTGCGGCCGACGCCGTGGGAGAAGTAGATCCAGGCCGGGAAGCGCGGATTGATCTCCAGCAGGTGGTAGGCGCCGTCGCGGTCGCGCACGCCCTCGACCTCGAACGGGCCGCGCCATTTCAGCGCCGCGATCAGGCGCGTCGAAGCGTCGAGCAGCACCTCGTCGTGGATGCAGACGCCGGCCCACGCCTTGCCCTTGTCGGTGACGGCGCGCTTTTTCATCATCACCGCGCCCAGCATGGCGCCGGTGCCGTCGCCCAGCGCGGTGAGATTGTACTTCTCGCCCGGCACGTGCTGCTGGACCAGCACGGGATGACCCCACTGCGCGGCGATGCGGTGGTAGGCGGCGACGGCTTGCGCGGCGTCATAGGCCACCACCGCGTCATAGAACACGCCCTTCACCACCAGCGGATAGCGCCAGCCCTCGCGGGTACAAGTCTGGAAGAAGCCGGGCGTGCTCACGCGGCGGGTCTCGGGCATGGCGACGCCGGCGGCTTCGGCCGCCTCGGCGAGGCGGTCCTTGGCGCGCAGCGCGAACTGCGCGGCGTCGGGCAGGAAGGTGCGGATACCCATCGCCGCCAGCCGGTCCTGCAGCGCGATGCAGGCCGGGATCTCGGCGTCGAGGCAGGGGATCAGCACGTCGATCTTCTCGGCCGCCTGCACGGCGGCGAGGCGGGCGAGGAAGGCGTCCTCGCCGGCCGCCGGATAGGGCATCAGGTAGGTGGCGTCGAACAGCCCGTCGAGATAGAGGCCGGGTTCCAGCGCGTCGTAGCCGAGGCCGATCAGCCGCACCTGGTGGCGGGTCTGTTCGGCCAGGCAGCGCGCGACGGCGACGCCGGGGCCGGGATTGTCGGCGCGGGCGTTCATGCCGGTCAGCGCCACCGTGAGAAGGGGACCGCGAGGAACGGAACAGTTCATGGCCGCCTCACCCGACCACGCGGCGCAGGACGCCGGAGAATTCGATCAGCTCGCGCTCGGCCTCGGCCGTGCCGACGTCGAACTCCTGGGCCAGCGCCTCGGCGATCCGCCTGGCGTCGCGTTCGTGCTGGGCATGGCGGATGATCGAGAGCGCGGTGGCGTTGGCGCTAAAACTGTCGCCGGTGACGGGATCGAACACGAAGCCGCTGTCGCTCAAGGCCAGGCGCTTCAGGACATCGGCGGGCAGCAACAGCTCGCCGCTCGCCTCGGATCGGGCGCGGTTGGTCATCTCGGTCTCCTGGAAAAAGGAACTAGGGGAAAAAGGAACTGGGGAAGGAGGATCAGCTGCTCGACTTCAGGTAGGCGCGCGCTTCCTCGTTCTGCGGATAGCGCTCCAGCACCTTCGAGTAGGCCTGCTTGGCCCCCGCCACGTTGCGCTGCCAGGCGCGGGCGCGGGCGAGGTAGATCAGCGAGGTGGCGTCCGAGGGATAAGCCGCCGCGACGCTGGCGGCGTGCTGCTCCAGCACCTGCCACTGCTTGAGCGCCTCCTCGCAGATCATCAGCCGGACATGAGCGGTATAGTCCCACGGCGAGAGCTGCAGGACGTGGCGCGCCTGGGCCGCGGCATCCTGCCAGCGCTGCTGCGCCAAGAGCGGCAGCGTCACGCCCAGCCGGGCATCGATCGAGTTGGCATTGACCTGCAGCAGCCGGTTGTAGTGCGAGATCGAGTCGTTGTACTTGCCCGCCAGGTAGGTGAGCCAGCCCAGCCGCAGCCGCGCGAACTCGTTGCCGCCGTCGGCCAGCGCCGTGATCGCCTGTGCCGCGGCGTCGTACTTCTTCTCGGCTTCGAGCTTGTAGGAGCTGGCGAAGATCGTGTCGTTCTGGGCCGACGCAAGCCCCGGCCATCCGGCGCACACCAGCGCCAGCAGTGCGACCCACCGTTTCATTGAAAGCCTCCCGAAATCCATTCCGCAGTCTTGCTGCTGGATGTCTTTACGGGCCTGTCGCGACGGCCATCCCCGACCGCTGTGACTTTTTTCACACACCTCCCGTTTCACACACCTCCGGGGCGGCCGCGCGAGACGCGATCGCCCTGGACGGTGAGCGTCCAGGGAATCGGCGTGGTGCTACTCATCGCGGCGCCGCCGCGGGCGAGGCAGGTCTGGAAGGCCGGGTTGAACAGGTCGTCGTTGTCGCTCGTGACCTTGCACGGGCCAGGCGGCGGCAGGCCGGGCGGGGGCACGGTGGCGCCGTAGTCGATCAGCGGCGCGGCATCGATGTAGCGCGCGGCGTTGCCGGGCTGGCGGCCGAGGGCGAGCAGCGCCGCCACGCTGGTGCGCAGCAGCTGGTCGTTGGCGATCGCGGCGGTGCGGCCGGCGATGCTCAGAAGATCGAGCCCGTCGCGGCCGGTGCAGTCGCGCCCGACCTTCAGGTCGCCGCTCACCACCACGGTGACGTCGAGCCGCCGGCCGGCAAGTGCGGCCTGCAGCTCGCGGGCGACGAAAGCCTGGAGCCGCACGCCGCCGTCGACATACATGTCGCCCTCGATGAACTCCGGCGGGAAGCCGACCGGCAGCGCCGCCGAGGCCATGATGGCGGCGATCATGCGCTGGCGGCGCTCGGCCAGGCTCATGTCGGCGCGGGCCGCGATCGCGGTGAGGTCGAACACTTCCGGCACGCCGGAATCGAGGTTGGTCGCCATCACCGCGAGCATGCGCGTGGCGCTTTCGGCGGCGATCGCCTCGACCATGTCCTCGTCGAGGATCGCCGCCACCTGCCGGCGCAGCGGCGCGTTGTCGTAGAGCGACGTGGCCGTCAGCAGCGACAGCGTCCCGCGCGGCGTCAGCACGTCGGCGTTGCGCAGTCCCTCGTAGAGCGCGCGCAGCCGGGCCATCCGCGCCGGATCGCCCAGGAACACCACCGGGGCGATCATCGAGCCGGTGCTGACGCCGGTCACGACATCGAAGCGCGGCCGCGGCTCGGCCACGTTGCCGCCCCAGCCGTCTAAAAAGCCGGCCGAGAAGGCGCCCCACGCGCCGCCCGCCGACACCGCCAGCACGCGGGTGGGCGGCGCGGGCACCGCCATCATGCCCGGCCGCGGCGGCGGCAGGGCACG
>JAIETA010000061.1 GCA_019745575.1 Reyranella sp.
GCGGGCGCCGGGGCGGGCGCTGTGGCGGGCGGCGCGGGCGATGGCGGCGCCGTCGCGGCTGGCGGCGCGACCTCGGCAACTGGACGGGCGGCAGGCGGTGCCCCGGCGATCAAGTCACGAAGCTCTGGTTGAAAGCGCCAGAGCGCCGCCAGCGTGCCGGCCACCAACAACGTCGCAACCCACCAGGCCGTGCGCAACCGGCGTGGCGGCGGCAACGGCGGCGGGACGGCTTCGGGACCGCTGCGATGGGCGCCACCCAGCCGTGGCGCCGCCGGCGACAGACGGACGGTCGGCGCCTCGTCGGACCGCGGCAGCGCGGGCCCGAACATCGCGCTCCAGGCCGCGATGCTCTGCGGCCGCTGGTCCGGAGCGAAAGCCAGGGCGCGATCGATCGCAACAAGCAGAGTCTGTTCGAAGCGGTCGGCCTGTGTGACCGCGAGCGGCCGGTAGGGATCTGTGCCGACGCGGCCCGCCGCTTCCGGTGGCGGGCTGCCGGCGACGGCGTGGTGAAGGACGGCGGCGGCGGAATAGATGTCGCTCCATGGCCCCTGCTTGCCGTCGAGCGCGTACTGCTCGATCGGTGCATACTGCGGCGTCAGGATGCTGGTGAGCGTCCGCGTGCGCCCGCCCATCGCCTGGCGCGCCGCGCCGAAGTCGATCAGCACCGGCACGCCATCATGCCGGACGATGATGTTGGACGGCTTGATGTCGCGATGGAGGAAGCCCTGGGCATGCACGGCGCCGAGGCCGCTCAGCAGCCCCTCGGCCAGCCGGCGCACCTCGTCGGGCTGCAGCCGCCGACCGGACATGCGCAGGAGCTCCGCCACGCTGCGGCCATCCTCGAACTCCATGACCGTGTAGGCAGTGCCATTGGCCTCGAAGTAGCGCAGTACCGGCACGATGTGGGCGTGGCGGAACCGCGCCAGCGCCCGCGCCTCGTCGAGGAAGCGGTCGCGACCCCATGCGAAGTCGTCGGCGAAGCGTGTGCCGCGCGGTGCCACCGTGCCACCCGCACGACGCAAGGCGAATTCGACCGGAAAGTATTCCTTGATGGCGACGAACTTTGCGAGCTGGGCATCGAAGGCGCGGTAGGTGATGCCGAAGCCGCCGTGCCCGATGACGGCATCGAGCCGATAGTCGCCGAGCCGCGTCCCGAGCGGCAGAGCCTGATCGTTGTCGGATGTCATGGTCACACGCAACCTGACGCCCTAGATGCGCGTTCCCGGCCGGGCGCACAAGCGCGGCGACAGCCGCGGCACCCCTATTGAGCCTGCAGATTCTTCAGGGTTCAGCGCGAGCCGGCGGTCACAGCGCCGGCGCCGCGGCCGGCCGAGGCGTCGCGGAGGTCGGGCACGAACTGAATCACCAGGAGCGCGAGGCAGAGACCGATAGCGGTCAGCACGGTGGCGGGCCGGGTGCGCAGGTACGGGGTGGGAAGATCGGCGTTTGGCGCCCGACGTTCGTCCGGCATGGCGGACCACTCCAAAAATCACTTCGAAAAACAATGGCCAAAAAGCCCCAAATAACGGGCCGAGCCTGTATGAAATGTATCAAATCCTCGCCATCCAATCAAGAAAAATCGTTCTATCGCAATACCTTAACCGGAACTGTAACAATCTTGCTGGAACACACAACAGGTCGCGGCTTCAAGGCCGCGGCGCCACTTCCTATGGGCCAAGAGGCGCCGCCAACATCGGTCGCGATATTGCCGCCAAGGCGGAGTAGGATCGCCGCTCACCGCATGGGAACCCACCGCCATGAAGCCCGCGCCCCTCTACGACAATGCCCGAACCCTGGTGCTGACCGGTGCGAGTCGCGGCATCGGCCATGCGACCGTCAAGAAGTTCAGCGCCGGCGGCTGGCGGGTCATCACCGTCTCGCGGCAGCCGTTCAGCGCCCTCTGCCCGTGGCCGGGCGGCGACAAGAACCATGTCCAGATCGACCTCGCCGAACCCGACGACGTAAGCCGCGGCATCGACGACATCCGAGAGCGACTGGCCGGCGGCCGGCTCGATGCCCTGGTCAACAATGCCGCGATCTCGCCCAAGGACGAGGCCGGCGGCCGGCTGGGCGCCATCGACACGCCGTTCGGACTCTGGCAGCGCGTCTTCAACGTGAACTTCTTCGCGCCGGTCGCGCTGGCACGCGGCCTGATGACCGAACTGGCCGAGGCCCGCGGCTGCGTCGTCAACGTCACCTCGATCGCCGGCAGCCGTGTCCATCCCTTCGCCGGATCGGCCTACGCCACCTCGAAGGCGGCGCTGGCGGCGCTTACCCGCGAGATGGCGCACGACTTCGGCCCGCGCGGCATTCGCGTCAACGCCATCGCCCCGGGCGAGATCGACACCGCAATTCTCTCACCGGGCACCGAACAGATCGTCGAAGAGCAGATCCCCATGCGCCGCCTCGGCACGCCGGACGAGGTCGCCGACGTGATCCACTTCCTGTGCGAGAAGGGCGCGAGCTACGTTTCGGGCGCCGAGATCCAGATCAACGGCGGCCAGCACGTATAGGCCGCGCGTTCAGGAGACCACCATGGACACCACGATCACCACATTGAAGGGCGAGACCGGCCGCGACGCGCGCCGCCGCATCCGCGCCGGCGGCCACCGCCTGCCGACATCCGGCATGGCGCCGGGCTACGTGCAGGGCAACCTGGCCGTCCTGCCGCGGGAGTTCGCCGCCGACTTCGCGCGCTTCTGCCAGCTCAACCCGAAGCCCTGCCCGCTGCTCGCCTCGTCAGAGCCGGGCGACCCGCGCCTGCCGGCACTGGGCGAAGACCTCGACATCCGCACCGACATCCCGCTCTACCGCGTCTGGAAGAACGGCGAACTGGTCGAAGAAGTGACCGATCTCAAGGGCGTGTGGCGCGACGATCTGGTGTCGTTCGTGCTGGGCTGCTCGTTCTCCTTCGAGGAGGCGCTGATCGAGAACGGCCTCGAGCTGCGCCACCAGACCTGCAACAGCAACGTGCCGATGTACCGGACCAACATCCAGTGCAAGCCGAGCGGCCCGTTCCACGGACCGATGGTGGTCTCGATGCGGCCGTTCAGGCCGGCCGACGCCATCCGCGCAGTGCAGGTCACGACACGCTTTCCCTCGGTGCACGGTGCGCCGGTGCATCTCGGCAAGCCCGAGCTGATCGGCATAAAGGACATCGCCAAGCCCGACTACGGCGACGCCGTGCCGGTGCGCGACGACGAGTTGCCCGTGTTCTGGGCCTGCGGCGTCACCCCGCAGTCGGTTGTGGCTACGGTGAAGCCTGCATTCTGCATCACTCACGCCCCGGGCTACATGCTGGTGACCGACCTGCTGAACTCGCAGCTCGCCGTTCTCTGACCATGGCACACCTGGAATTCGACGGCCACGCCAAGGGCGCGGTCGAGAAAGTAGCTGTCGAGATCGAGACTCTGGTGATCGCCGGCTGGACCGGCCGCGACGTGGCCGCGCTCAATCATCACATCGAGGAGCTGAAGGCGATCGGCGTCGAACCGCCGTCGCGGGTGCCGATCTACTACCGTGCCGCGGCGCAGATGCTGACCCAGGCCGACCGCATCCAGGTGCTGGGCGACGACAGTTCGGGCGAGGTAGAGCCGGTGCTGATCGGCGCCGCCGACCGGCTCTGGGTGACGCTGGGCGCCGATCACACCGACCGCAAGGTCGAGAGCTACGGCATCGCCGTCTCCAAGCAGATGTGCGCCAAGCCGGTCGGCCGCACCGCTTGGCGCTTCGAGGAAGTCGAGCCGCACTGGGACAGGCTGATGCTGCGCAGCTTCATCCGGGAGGACGGCAGGCGCGTCCTCTACCAGGAAGGACCGCTCGCCCGGATCCGCGACCCGCGCGACCTCATCCTTGGCTGGCGGGACGACAAGCGACTGCCCATGGGGACCGTCATGTTCCTGGGCACCATGCCGGCGATCGGCAAGATCAGGCCGTCGCCGCGCTTCGAGATGGAACTCGAAGATCCGGTGCTCGGACGCAAGCTCGTCCACGGCTACGACATTCAGGCCCTGCCCGTCGTCTCCTGAGCGGCGACGAATTCCGCGATCGCCGCCACGACGGCGGGATCGGCCAGCAGCCGGTTGTGCCCCAGCCCGCGCGTGACCATCAGCTCGGCGCCAGGCAGCACGTGGGCGGCGCGCGCCGCCTCGACGACCGGCACCTGGCGGTCGTTCTGGTCGTGGATCAGCAGGATCGGCAAGGACAACAGCGGAGCTACTCGTCTGACGTCGAAGTCCGCGGCAGGCTGGCCGACATGGCGCTCGACCGACGCCAGGAAGGCATCGGTGGCACGCCTAGAAAGCCTCACGGTGCCGGCGAAGCCCCGCAGCACCCGCTCCAGCGCACTGGGCGCCGAGACAAGGGCGATGCGGCCAACGCCGCCGCGTTGCGCCACGGCATAGAGGCTGGCCGCCGCGCCCAGCGAGTGGCCGACGACCGCATGGACCGGACCGAGCCGGCCGAGGGCCAGGCCGACGGCGTGCGCGAACGTCGCGGGAGACGCCTCATCGCCCCCTGAGGCGCCGTGTGCCGGCATGTCGAGCGCCACCGCCGCAAAACCGTGGCCGGTCAGTGCGTCGATCACGGCGCCGAACTGGGCAGGGCTGCCCTCGAAGCCATGCGCCAGGAGGACGGTTGGTCCCTCACCCCAGCGCCACGCCACCAGCCCTTCGCCAAGATTGAGTCGTGCATCAGCGGTAGGCAGGTCGAGCACCGGCGGTGCACGGACATTTTTGCGCGGATGCAGCATCAGCCGCCTGAAGAAGGGCGCCACCAGCGTCGGCGCGATGTGGCTCGCGGCGGCGAGAGCGGCGATCGGCAGGGGAAGAGCGGACATGGCGCACTCCGGGTTAAGTGTATTTGCACTTTTCTGACGCATCGGCCGGCCGACCTCAAACGAACTTGTCTGCCGCTTTACGTAACTTTTCTTCATGCGCGCATGGCTTCCTTGCAGCGCAGGCCTTGCATGGGCGGCGGCGGTAAACGTACGTTCACGCCCTTGGGAGGACACCGCGACGATGGTCAAAGGCGCTTACGACGGCATCACCGTTCTCGACTTCACGCAGGGCATCGCCGGGCCGCACGCCTCGATGCTGCTCGCCCTGCATGGCGCCGACGTCATCAAGATCGAGCCGCCGGAAGGCGACTGGGGCCGGGCGCTGGGCGAGCTGAAAGGCGACCACTGCGCCCATTCGGTGGCCTTCAACCGCGGCAAACGCAGCATCGCCCTCGACCTGAAGTCGCCCGACGGCATCGCCGTCGTCCGCAAGCTCGCGGCCAAGGCCCAGGTGGTGATGGAGAGCTTCCGTCCCGGCGTGATCCAGCGCCTGGGCTTCGGCTACGAGGACATCAGGAAGGTCAATCCGAACGTCATCTATTGCTCGGTGTCGGGTTTCGGCCAGACCGGCCCCTACAGCAAACGTCCCACCGTCGACGGCCTCATCCAGGCCTTCAGCGGCATGATGGTGATGAACAAGATGCCGGACGGCACTCCGTGGCGGCAGGGCATGATCGCCGTCGACGTCACCACTGGCCTCTACACCTTCCAGGCCCTTGCTGCGGCATTGATGCGCCAGTTCCGCTACGGCGAGGGCAGCTACATCGACTCCAGCCTGATGCGCGCGGCAGCGGCCTTCCAGGGCGCCAAGCTGATGGAGTGGGTGTTTTCCAAGGGTGCACCGCCAGTGCTCTACATGCCGGCCGGCAGCTACAAGTCGAAGAACGGCTACATCATGGTGAGCGCCATGCGGCCCCACCATTTCCGCCTGCTGTTCGAGCTGATCGGCCGCCACGACATCGCCGAGGATCCCGATCTGCAGAGCCACGAAGATCGCATCAGGAACGCCGCCAAGATCGTCAAGGCGCTGAACGAGACCATGCCGACCAAGACCACCGAGGAGTGGATCGCGATCCTGCAGCCCAAGGACGTGTTCTGCGAGCGGGTTAACAATTACACGGATTATCTCGACCATCCGCACGTAAAGGAGTCGGGCGCGATCGACTGGATCGAGCAGGCGGGCTTCGGCCGCATGCCCGTCGCCAACATCCCGGGCCTTCCGCCGGCGGCGAGCCATCCGCCGCAGCAGCACGCCCCGCATATCGGCGAGGATGGGCCGGACATCCTGCGCGAACTGGGATTCGACATGGCCGAGATCGACGCCATGCTGGCGCGCGGCGGCGTGCGACCGCCGGCCCCGACGGTCAAAGCGGCGGAGTAGCCACGAAGCGTTCGACCTCGCGCGCGCTCCTGAGGCGGGCGACCTTCTTCTCGCCGGCGAGGAACCCGCATTCCAGCGCGAAGCGGTCGCGGTTCCGGCGATGCGTCCGAAGCGCCCACAGCAGGATCGAATCGCGGCTCAGGAAGGCATGGCGCAGCGTTTCGCGGTTGCCCGTGCCCCACAGCTCCTCCCGCGTCGCGACCCGGCGGATCGTGCGTCGCAGCAGGCGCCACATGACCAGTGGCAACGGCAGATCGAGCCAGACCAGCGTGTCGGCCGGCCTCCACACCAGGTCCCGCACTTGGCCGTAGTTGCCGACCACGATCCAGCCCTCGCCCGCCGCATCCAGGGCACCGACCTCGCGCTCGACGCGGTGACGGAACAGTTCGAGCGGGGCCGGCTGCCACTCGCGCGCCCAGAACAGGGCGTCGAGCTCGATGACGCGCAGGCCGGTGCGCCGGGCCAGTCGTTCCGCCAGCCAGCTCTTGCCCGACCCCGTCGTTCCGAAAACTACCACCCGCCGCATCGCCCGACTTTAGCGTCGGCGCGGCGGTCTCCGCAGGGTCGCTTTTCGCCACACCCGCCCGCGCGCATGGTTGCCGTCAGCCTGGCGATCAAGGAGAGTCCGACAATGCATATCGGACTCATCGGCGGCATTGGCCCCGCCGCGACGGACTTCTACTATCGCGGACTCTATAACCGGCACATGACGGCCGGCTCAGCACTCGAGTGCACCATCGCCCATGCCGACGTGCGCACGATGTCACGCAATCTCGCCGAAGGCAGGAACCGCGAGCAGGCGGAGATCTTCGCGGGATTGATCGGTCGCATGAAAGCCGCCGGCGCCCAGACGGCCGCCGTGACGTCGATGGGCGGGCATTTCTGCATCAACGAGCTGCTGCCGATCTCCCCGCTGCCGCTGGTCCACGGCATTCAGGCGGTCAACGCCGCCGTCAGCCGGTCGGGTCTTGGGAAGATCGGCATCCTGGGCAACCGGCTTGTCATGGCAACGAGACTCTATGGCGGCATCCCCTCCGTCGAGCTGATGCCACCGGAAGGCGACCTGTTCGACCAGGTGGCCACAGCTTACATGGCCATGGCGCAGGCCGGCCGCGTGGTCGACCAGCAGCGCGACGTGTTCTTCAAGGCGGGCGAAGCTTTGATGAAGCGCGGCGCCAAGGCGATCATGCTGGGCGGCACTGACCTGTTCCTCGCCTTCGAGGATCGCCAGGCGCCCTTCCCGCTGGTCGATTGTGCCGACATCCATGTCGACGCGATCTACGCCAAGTCGGTGGCATGACTTTCGGGGGAGCCAAAGATATGGCCGAAGACACCCACCTGCGCCGATTTGCCGTCCTGATCGATGCCGACAACACCTCGCCACGCATCGCCGCCGGCCTGTTCGAGGAGATCGCAAAATTCGGCGAGGCCAGCGTCCGGCGCATCTATGGCGACTTCTCGAGTCCGCGTCTCAAGTCCTGGGCTGACATCCTGCAGAAATACGCGATCGATCCCTACCAGCAGTTCGCCTACACCACGGGCAAGAACGCCTCCGACATCGCGCTGGTAATCGATGCGATGGATCTCCTGCACAGCCGCCGGTTCGACGGCTTCTGCTTGGTTTCCTCGGACAGCGATTTCACGCGCCTCGCTTCGCGGCTGCGCGAGGAAGGCGCCGACGTCTACGGCTTCGGCGCGCAGAAGACGCCCGAGAGCTTCCGCCAAGCCTGCCGCCGCTTCATCTATACCGAGAACCTGCTGCCTGAGGCGGAAGTCTCCACGCCCGAAGAAGGGCCGGCGCCGAGAGGCCGCCAGCCAGTCAGCGACGCCATCGCCATCCTGAACAAGGCCATCGCGCAGATGGAGACGGAGGACGGCTGGGTGGGCCTGGGCGTGGTCGGGCAACGCCTGGCCAACATCGCCTCCGACTTCGATCCGCGCACCTATGGCCATCGCAAGCTGAGCGACCTGGTGCGCCAGACCGGCGCTTTCGATATGGACCAGACCGAGGGCCGAGCCGTCCGCATCCGAGCAAAGCCGGTGCCGCCGGCCAAGCCGCGTGGCAGGGCAGCGGCCGGTCCGCCCCACCGGCGGCCGCCGGTGGCCTGACGATGGACATTCGGCCCTCGTGCGGGCCGCGACATCTCGTTGCTTTTTGTGCCGCCGCCGCCTAAGTCCAAGCCGGCAATGCCGCCCTGGAGGCGGCGACCTCGACAGGAAAGTTCACGCCTTTGAAAAACAGCCAGGAGCCCGCAGGCTCGGTCGCGACCGATGCCCGCGCGTGGGCCCAGGTTCTTGCGCGCTACCGGCAACCCAGTACCGGCCGCAGCATTGTCGAGATCGCCATCACGGTCGTGCCGCTTGCCGCCCTCTGGACCCTCGCTTGGGCGACGCTCGACATCGGCTACTGGCTCGCCCTGCCGCTCGCCATCGCAGCCGCCGGCTTCCTGGTGCGGCTGTTCGCGATCCAGCACGACTGCAGCCATGGCGCCTTCTTTCGTCATCGTCTGGCCAACGACTGGATCGGACGCCTCGTCAGCGTCGCCACGCTCACGCCGCACGACGTCTGGCGGCGTACCCACGCCACGCACCACGCCTCGACCGGCAACCTCGACCGCCGCGGGCTGGGCGACGTCGACACGCTCACCGTCGAGGAGTATCGCGCGCGTGGGTTCTGGGGCCGGCTGCGCTATCGACTCTACCGGCACCCCCTGGTCATGTTCGGCCTGGCACCGGCCTATCTGTTCATCCTGCAGCACCGCCTGCCGGTCGGGCTGATGCGCGACGGCTGGCGGCCATGGATCAGCACGATGGCGACCAATGCGGCGATCGCGGCAATCGCCGCCCTGCTGATCTGGCTGGTCGGCATCAAGGCGTTCCTGCTGATTCACCTGCCGATCCTGTTGTTGTCGGCTTCGGTGGGTGTCTGGCTCTTCTACGTCCAGCACCAGTTCGAGGACACCGTCTGGGCAAGCGACGGCGACTGGGACCTGCACGACGCCGCCCTGCACGGCAGCTCGCACTACGACCTGCCGGCGTTCCTGCGCTGGTTCACCTGCAATATCGGCGTGCACCATGTGCATCACCTCAGCAGCCGCATCCCCTATTACCGCCTGCCGCGCGTGCTGAAAGACCATCCGGAGCTGCGCAATGTCGGCCGGCTGACGCTGCTCCAGAGTTTTCGCTGCATTAATCTCGTGCTGTGGGACGAGACGGAACGCCGCCTGGTGTCATTTCGAGAGGCGCGGGCTTCTGCCTGACGCACGAAGCCGACGGTAAATTTGACTGCTCTCTACCTGCACGTTGGCATGGCTATACCGGCCGCACGTGCGACCTGCACGACGGCGCCGATCACTGTCTGGGGCCGATCACTTTGAATGAAGTGGCCGCTTTCGTCGACGATCTCGAGGCGACCTTTCGGCGATAGCGCCGCCGTTCGCGCCTGAACCTCGCGCCACAAAGCCTCGCGTTCGCCGGTGTCCCCATGATTGGTCGCGACCAGGACAGTCAGCGGCACGGGTGGAAAAGGAGGACCTGCGAGCATGGCTGCAATACTTGGCACAACGCCCGCCTCCTCGGCCGCCTCGATCGATCCGGGCGCAGGCGGTACCGTGGAGACAAAGACGCCTGGTGGCTCGAATGGGCTCGCCGAGTCGACCAGAACGACGGCTGCGACAAGCGTCGGATGTTTACGGGCGAACGACTGAACATAGAGCCCTCCAAGCGAATGACCGACGAGGATGTAGGGCGGCGGCGCGTCGATCGTCGCCAGCAAGCTCATCAGCCGATCGCTCACTTCACTCGCAAGCACGGCACCGCCACCGCGCCGCGGCGAGCTACGCCCAACGCCCAAACGATCATAGACCACGGTATGTGCACAAGCGGCCAGCACCGGCGCCACCTGCTCCCAGCTATCGATGCCTTCGCCAAGGCCGGATTCGAAGATGATCCACGGTCCGGAGTCTCCGAGGATACGCAGGGCCATATCGTGGTTGCCGACACGCTTTGTCGTCACCTCCGCACCGGCGCCGCTTGCCATGAACGCGCACATGGCTGCCATCAGCATGGCGCGCAGACCGCACGCTCGAAGTGAGGAGCGGCACAGTCGGCGGCCGTGCCGTGCGACAATGCTAGCCATCCTGCCAGAGGCGCGTGGTGTAGGCGCCCTCGACGCTGGCATCGATCTGCGCCGCCACGTCGTCGCTGGCGCCGACGCGGGGTGCGATGATCTTGCCGAACGACACGCGGCCTGCCGCCGGCCATGCCTTGGGATCCCACAACTTGGCGCGCACGATCGAGCGGGCGCAGTGGAAGTAGCAATGCTCGATCCGCACGCGGGTCGCGAGCAGCGCAGGCTTGCCGAGCGACCCCAGTGACGCGACCAGTTCCGGATCGTCGTAGATCTCGGCGGTGCCCGACACGCGCAGCGTCTCGCCGGTGGCTGGCACCAGGGCGATCATCCCGATCTTGCCCGTGGCCAGGATGTTGCTGAGGCCGAAGGCCAGGTTGTTGCCGACGCGTTCAGGGATCAGCAGCGTCTTCGGATCCTCGACCCGAATGAAACCCGGATCGTCACCCTTGGGCGAAACCTCGATCGTGCCGTCGGCGGCGGTGGTGCCGATCAGCGCAAACGGGCACCGCGCCAGGAAGGCGATCGACTGCTCGTCGAGTGCATCCAGGATCTTGGCGCGCGTCGTGGGACGCGGTTCAGGAAGGATGCGCCGAAGATCGGCGATCGAGGCAAGTCGTGTCATGATCATATCCTCGCTGACCTGTCGAACAAATCATCGGCCCGCTCAAGTCCGATTTCAACCACGGCGCCGATGAGGACTCTTCAACGCATCCATGTTGGTGAACAGCCGCTGCAGGAATACCTTCAGCATCTCGGCCTCGCGCGCGTCGAAGCCTTGCAGTGCCACGGTTTCGTAGCGTTCGGCGATCGGAATCAGCCGCTGTGTCAGTCGTCGCCCGGCCGGCGTCACGTGAAGCGCAACGGCGCGTGCATCGGCTTCGTCGCGGCGCCGGGCCACCAGCCCCTTCCTTTCCATGCCGTCGACGAGTCGCGTGAGCGTCGAGACTTCAATCGAGGTGGTCTCGGACAGATCGCCCATGCGCCGACCGTCCCGCTCGCCAAGCGCCGCCAGCACCCGCCACATCTGCAGGGTGGCGCCGAGCGGCCGTACCTCGTCACCGAAGGCGGCGGCGATGCGGGCGCCGGCGCGATTCAGCAGGTAGGGCAGGTAGGCGTCGAGCGGACCCATCGCGTCAGGCCGCGAAATGCGGCGCGACTTCGCGCATGAAGCGCTCCATCTGCTCCTTCACCAGGGCGTGCGGCTTCTGGCCGTAGTTGAAGTAGAGGATGACCTCGGCGATGCCGGCAGCCTCGACCTGCTTCAGCGTGTCGACGATGTGCTGCGGGCTGCCGCACAGGATCGACTTGTCCGTCAGCTTTTCCGGCCGCATGTCGCGCAGGATGTTCACGATGTCGACGAAGTACTTGTAGGTCGGCGGCACCTTCTCGCCCGACGACGACGGGAAGGCGGCGATCAGCGCATCCTGGAAGTAGCGCACCAGCGCTTGCTTGCCGTAGTGCTCCTCCTCCGGCGTCGAGGCGATGTGCACGAAATAGGAGCACATGGCGCGCCGCATCGGCCGCTTGTATGTCACCTCGCAGGTCTCACGGTAGACGCGCACCGCGTCGGCGAGCGAGCCGTAGACCATGGCGGCGGCGAACGGTGCGTAGATGACGTTCCAGTCGTTCCTGGCCGCGAGCTCCATCGACGGCCGCGAGAAGCAGGCGACGTAGGGCCGGAGCGGCTTCTGGGCCGGCCGCGGCCTGATCTCGACGTCCTTGAATTCGTAGAACCTGCCCTTGTGCGACCACTTGCCGGGCTCGGTCCACGCCCGCCACACGATCTCCAAACCCTCGGCGAACAGCTCGGCCGAGTCGTCGAACGACGCCTGGAAAGGCTCGTACTCCTTGCGGTCGTAGCCGCGGCCGGCGGCGAAGTCGACGCGGCCGCCCGACAGCAGGTCGAGCGTCGCCCACTCCTCGGCGACATGCAGCGGATGATGGACCGGCAGCAGGGTGACGGCGGGTGCCAACCGGAGCTTCGTCGTGGCGCCGGCCAGTTGTGCCAGCATGGCGAGCGGCGAGGCGTTGACGCCCAGCAAGTTGAAATGATGCTCGCCGATCCAGGCCGAGTTCAGCCCGACCTTCTCCGCCCACAGCGCCTCGGCGAAGATGTCCTTTAGAAAGTCCTCGGGCTGGCGGGTGTTGCCGGGATAGCGGTTGTCGCTCAGCGTGAAGTAGCCGAAGTCCATGATGCACCTCCCGTGGACTTCAGCTTCGCTCCATCTCAATTATTTGTAAATGCAAATAACTGACGAAGAATCCGGTCCTAAACCAGGTTCTTTTCGGCGAACTCCCAGTTGATCAGCCTGTCGAGCACGGCGTCGACGTAGTCGGCGCGGCGGTTCTGGTAGTCGAGGTAGTAGGCATGCTCCCACACGTCGATCGTGAGCAGGGGCGTGCGGCCGCTCACCGTGGCCGGCGTCTCGGCATTGGGCGTGCGCACGCAGGCGAGCTTGCCGTTCTCGACGATCAGCCAGCCCCAGCCCGACGCGAACTGGCCGACAGCCATCGCCTTCAAGGCTTCGCGGAACTTGTCGTAGCCGCCGAAATCGGCATCGATACGGGCGGCGATCCGGCTGCCGGCCGGCGGCTTGCCGCCGCCGCCCGGCTTCAGGCTGTCCCAGTAGAAAGTATGGTTCCAGGTCTGGGCGGCGGCATTGAACAGCGCCGCCCGCTCGGGCTTGCCCGCCGTCGCCTTCATGAGGTCGAGCAGCGACAGGCCGGCAAGGTCCTTGGCCGGGCCCGCCAGGGCGGCATTCATGGCGTCGAGATAGCCCTTGTGATGCTTGCCGTAGTGGAAGCCGATCGTGGTGCTGGAAATGACCGGCGCCAGCGCGTTGTCGGCGTAGGGCAGCGGCGGCAGCACGAACGGCGCCTGGGCGCGTGCCATGCGCGGCGCGGCGATGCCGCCCACGGCGGCGAGGCCGGCGACCGACACGGCTGTCCGAATGACGACGCGGCGTCCGACTCGCCGGGGTTCAGCGGGTCGCTCGAAATGTTCGTTCATGCAGACCTCCTTCGTTGACAATCCGACCTCATTGATCTGGCGCGAAGATGTCGGAAGGGTGGCGGCCGCTATGGTCCGCCGGGACGGAGTTCGGCGAGCGGCATCAGCCAGTCGCGGAAGGCCTTTATCTTGCGCCGCCGGATCGCCTCCGGCGGATAGACCAGATAATAGGCGAGTTCGGTCGCCATCTTGAAGTCGAACGGCACGACCAGACGGCCGGCCTTGAGGTCGGGCGCGACGAGGGGATGACGGCCGAGCGCCACGCCCAGCCCGTCCATCGCGGCCTGATAGGCGGCCACGGGAAAGTCGAACGACACGCCGCGCGAGGAATCGATGCCCTTGACCCCGGCCGCCGTCAGCCAGACCTGCCAGTCGTCGGGGAAGTTGCCGATATGGAGCAGAGTGAACCGTTTTAGGTCGGACGGCTTCCTGAGCGGGTTCGGACCTTTCATCAGCGAGGGCGCACAGACCGGCATGACGTCCTCGCTGACCAGCCGTTCGGCCGTGAGCCCGGGCCACTGGCCGCGGCCGTAGCGGATGCCGATGTCGACATCCTCGCGGCCGAAGTCGATCAGCCCAGTGCCCGTGCTGATGCGCACGTCGATCTCGGGGTTGGCGCGCTGGAAGCCGCCCAGCCGCGGCACCAGCCACTTCATGGCGAACGACGCCGTGGTCGTGACGGTGAGATGGCCGCCGCGGTCCTTCTGCAGGAGCTTCTCGGTCGCCTCGTTCAGCTGGTCGAACGCGCCGCGCACCGCCGGCAGATAGGCCTGGCCCGCCTCCGAGAGCAGCAGCGAGCGGTTGCGCCGCACGAACAGCTTTAATCCGAGGCGCTGCTCCAGACCGCGTACCTGATGGCTGATCGCGGCTTGGGTCACGCTCAGCTCCTCGGCTGCATCGGTAAAACTCATATGTCTCGCGGCGGCTTCGAAGGCGCGCAGGCCGTTAAGCGGCGGCAGGGTTCGTTTCATAGCCAATTCCTCACATGAGTTATTTTTATCAAAACAGGACAAAGGGTCGTTTGTAAAGGGGCCGGCCGGAGGGCAAATCACCTTCACACAAGGCGCAACCGTCCTCAGGAGAGTTCGATGGCCAACATCTCGATCCACCACCACGCATCCGAGCTGCCGCTGCAGGGCACTTTCACGGCCTACCGCGAGCTATTCGCGCTGTGGCGGCGGCGCGCCGAAGCGCGCCGCGAACTGGCGACGCTCGATTTGCGCACCATCCGCGACCTCGGCCTCGACCTGGGCCAGATCCGCTTCGAAGCCAACAAGCCCTTCTGGCGCACCTGATCTCCTCCTCCGGAGCGGGCCCGTTCCCTACCCTGCGCGGACCCATTTCCTCCGGACCCTGCCGGCGGTCGACCCTCAGCCTCCCTGTCGACCGCCGGCTTTTTCTTTGCCCGCGGGACCGGCTCTGCTAGAGCCCGCGCGTGGCGCTTTCCGACCAACAGATCGAGCAACTCGGCCACGACGCCCTGCAGCGCGCGGCGGCCGGCGACTTCGCCGGCGCGGAGCCACTGCTGGCGCGCGTGGTCAAGGCGCGTCCCAACTCCGGGCAGATGCTTCATCTGCTGGGCCAGGTCCGTCTCAAGCTCGGACACTTCGCCGACGCGCTCGAACCGTTGCAGCGCGCCGCGTCCTTCCTGCCGCGGGACGCCGCGGCGCAGGTCAACCTTGCAGGGTGCCTCGGCAGGCTGGGCCACCACGACCGCGCGCTCGACGCGCTGGAGCGCGCGGCCCGGCTGAGGCCCGACGACGCGGCCATCGCCTACAACAGGGGCCGCACCCTGGAGGCGCTCGGCCGGGCCGACTCAGCCGAGCAGGCTTATAGCGACGCGCTGGCACACGACCACCGGCTGCTGCCGGCGCTGAAGGCGCGCGCCGGGCTTCTGGCGGCGAGCGGCGACTGGGCGGGCGCCGTGGCCGACCTCGACATGGCGCTGACCAGCCGGCCGGACGACGCCGCGCTGCGCCTGCGACGCGCCGAGCTGCTGCTGGCGCAAGGCGACTGGTGGCGCGGCCTGGCCGATCACGAGGCCCGGCTGGAACTGCCCGACGCCGGCCGCTGGACGCCGCCGCTGCCGCGCTGGCAGGGCGAGCCGCTGCCCGCCGAGCGCCTGCTGCTCTATCCCGAACAGGCCGACATCGAAGGCGACGCGGCGCGGCGCGACACGCTGATGCTGGCGCGCGGCGTCGCGGCCGTGGTGCAGTGCGCTGCGTCGCTCGCCGACTGGCTGGCCGGCCCGACGCTCCGGCGCGACGCGCCGCTGGACGGCTTCGCCGCAGCAGCACCCCTGCGCAGCCTGCCGCATCTTCTCGGCTGGACGCTCGAGACGCTGCCGCCGCCTGCTGCGTTGCGCCAACGAGCCGCGCCGACATCGCGCGTCGGCTGGTTCCGCGCGGCCACGCCGCCGGATGGCCTGGAGGTCGAGCGCGACCCGGGCGGGATCGCCGCCTGCCGCCTCGTGGTCGGCGACGACGCCTGGCCCGCCCACGCCGCGGCGACGCTGGGCGTGCCGACGCTGATCGTGCTGCCGGCCGGCACGGACTGGCTGTGGGGCCCGCGTACGGGCGCCTCGCCCTGGTACCCCGATCTAGAACTGCTGCGCGAGAACGAGACCGACAGGCTGGCGGCGCGGCTCGCCGGGTGCTGATATCCGCCGCTCCGGAGGAGCGCACGATGGGCATGACGCTGTTCGACAAGATCTGGGATGGGCACGTCGTCGCCGACCTCGGCAACGGCTTCGTGCTGCTGCACATCGACCGTCTGCTGCTGCACGACCTGTCCGGCGCCCGGGCCCTGCAGGAGGCGCTCGCCAAGGGCTATCCGCCGGCCCAGCCACGGCTCGCTTTCGCCACGCCCGACCATGCGGTTTCGACCGCGCCCGGCCGCACCGAGGAGACGTTCGCGCCTGGCGCGCCGCTGGTGCGCGGCATGCGCGAAAGCACCGCTCGGTTCGGTATCCGCATGTTCGATCTCGGCCAGGACGGCAACGGCATCGTCCACATCGTGGGCCCTGAACTCGCGCTCACCCTGCCGGGCACGACGCTGGTCTGCGGCGACAGTCACACCTGCACCCATGGCGGACTGGGAGCGCTCGCCTTCGGTGTCGGCTCGTCGGAACTGGTCCATGCGCTGGCCACCCAGACGATGGTGCAGCGCAAGCCCAAGCGCTTCCGCGCCAGCTTCGAGGGCGCCATCCCGGCCGGCGTCACGCCCAAGGACATGATCCTGCACCTGATCGGCGAAGTCGGCACCGCCGCCGGCACCGGACACGCCGTGGAGTATGCGGGCTCGGCGATCCGCAGCCTGCCGATCGAAGGCCGGCTCACGATCTGCAACCTGTCGATCGAGATGGGCGCCCGCACCGGAATGGTGGCGCCCGACGACACGACCTACCAGTATCTCGCCGGCCGCGACTACGCGCCCAAGGGCGCGCTGTGGGACCGCGCGCTCGCCCACTGGCGCACCCTGCCCGGTGACCCCGATGCGGCATTCGACCGCGAGCATGTCGTCGACATGGCCAGGGTGGCGCCACAGATCACCTGGGGCACCAGCCCGGAACATGTGATTGCCGTGGACCGGCCGATTCCCGATCCGGCGACGGGCCCCGAGGACAAGCGGGCCGCCTGGACCGCGGCGCTCCAATACCAGGGCCTGCAGCCGGGCAAGCCGATCGAGGGAACGAAGGTCGACTGGGTGTTCATCGGTTCCTGCACCAACAGCCGCCTGTCCGACCTGCACGCCGCCGCAGCGATCGCCCGGGGACGCCGCAAGGCCCCGCATGTGACGGCCTGGGTCGTGCCCGGTTCGGAGCGCGTCAAGCGCGAGGCCGAGGCGGAAGGGCTCGACAAGGTCTTTCGCGAGGCCGGCTTCGAGTGGCGCGAGCCCGGCTGTTCGATGTGCATCGCCTCCAACGGCGAGCGCGTGCCGCCCGGCCAGCGCTGCGTCTCGACCTCCAACCGAAACTTCGTCGGCCGCCAGGGGCCTGGCGCGCGCACTCACCTCGCCAGTCCCGCCATGGCGGCAGCGGCGGCGATCAAGGGTGCGATCGCCGACGTGCGCAAACTCTAGGAGACGGCCATGGAAAAGTTCACGAAGGTGACCGGCGTGGCCGCCCCGCTGATGCGCCAGAACGTCGACACCGACCTGATCATCCGGATCGAGCGGCTGGTCGACAACACCGGCCGCAAGGGCCTCGGCGCCCACTGTTTCGAGCAGCTGCGGCTGCGGCCCGACGGCAGCGAAAACCCCGACGTCGTGTTCAACCAGGCGCCCTACCGCGATGCGCCGATCATCCTGGCGGCCGACAATTTCGGCTGCGGGTCGAGCCGCGAGGGCGCGGTGTGGGCCCTGATGGGAATGGGCGTGAAGGCGGTGATCGCCCCCTCCTACGGCGACATCTTTTACAACAACTGCTTCCAGAACGGCCTCTTGCCGGTGGTGCTGCCGCTCGCCGAAGTCGAGCGGCTGGCCGAGGAGACCCGCGCCGCGCCGGGCAATGCCCGTGTCACCGTCGATCTAGAAACCTGCACCGTGGTCTCGCCGACCGGGCGGACGATTGCCTTCCAGGTCGACGGCCGCCGCCAGCACGCCATGCTGAACGGCCTCGACGACATCGCCCAGACCATGAGCCGCCAGGACGAGATCGCGGCCTGGCAGGCCGCCGACAAGGCCACCCGGCCCTGGGTGTGGCTGTGACCGCTTGAGGCCGCTCCACGTCGCGGCCGCGCTTCTCATCGTGGCGATGTGGGGCTTCAACTTCACCGCCATCCGCTTCGGGCTCGACGAGTTCACGCCCTTCACCTTCGCCACCTGGCGCTTCCTGCTGGGCGCCCTGCCGGCACTGTTCGTGCCCAAGCCCGCCATCTCCTGGGCGACGCTGGCCGGCATCGGCGGCTTCATGTTCACCGGCCAGTTCGTCTTCCTGTTCTTCGCCATGGAAGCGGGCCTGCCGCCCGGCCTGACCTCGGTGATGGTGCAGATGCAGGGCCCGCTCACCGTGGTGCTGGCCGCCGTCTTCCTGCGCGAGCACGCCACGCGCGGCCAGTGGCTGGGGCTGGCGCTGGCCTTTGCCGGCGTGGTGCTGATCGCCCGCTCGATCGAGGGCGAGGCGAGCCTGCTGGCGATCGGCCTCGCGCTGCTGTCGGCGCTCGCCTGGGCCACCGGCAACCTCTTCTTCCGCACGGCGCGCGGCGTGTCGATGTTCGCCGTCACGGTCTGGGCGAGCGTGCTGCCGCCGATCCCGCTCGCCCTGGCCGGCATCGCCTTCGAGGGCGTCGACCCCCTGCTGCGGCCGATCCTGGCGCCAACCTGGCAGGGCTGGGGCGTGCTCTTCTATGCCGTCGTGCCCGTGATGTGGCTGGGCTACCTCATCTGGGGCACGCTTCTACGCACCTATCCCGCCGCCAAGGTCGGGCCCGTGTCGCTGCTCGTGCCCTGCGCGGCGCTCGGCTTCGCGGCGGTCCTGGTCGGCGAGCCGATCGGCGGCCTGCGCCTTCTGGGCGTGGTCGTCGTGCTGGGCGGCGTTGCGATCGGCGTCTTCGCCTCGGGACGACGGCTGCGCTGAAAATGGCCCCGGCCGTGGACCCTTTCGCGACACAGCTCCTGTGCCACGCGGTGTGCCGCTGCCTGTGCCGAAAAGCAGGGTCAAGTCGTTGATCGGAGACGGCAATCTCTCCCCGATGGTCTGTGTCCCCGGCACAGGCCGCTCGCCGGGATGCGTGTGCCGCTGCGGCATACCGCGTGGACCATTTCGTCGACCATTTGGGTCATAAAAAATGCCCGGCGGATCTCTCCGACGAGCGTCTCCCAGTATGACTGAAAACTTAGCCGGATTCGGCGGAATCGGCAAATTTCCACCATGCCATCCCGTCCTGACGGCCATGCGAAAAACGGGAGCCGAAGCTCCCGTTCCCGTCCCCCCGTGGCAGTTCCCGTAGCGGCGATGCCGGCACACGGGGCGCTGCCCGAACTGGCTGCAGGCTATGGCCGGCACCGTTCTCGGTCAACGCGCCGAGGCCGACCGGAAACACATGAAACCCGATCGCTAACGCGCGGGATCGACGGTCACGACGACGCTGCCGCGCTTGCGGCCGGTTTCGACATAGGCATGCGCCTCGGCCATCTGCTGGAAGGCGTAGCGCCGGTCGATCACCGGCTTCAGGGCGCCGCTTTCGGCCAGCTCGGCCAGCTGTCGCACATCGTCGGGCCGTTCCTCGGCGGGGCCGGCGATCACCCGCCGGCTGCCGGTCAAGGGCACCCATAGGGTCGCCAGCATCTCCGGCAGGCCCGCCGCCACCGCCAGCAGCCGCCCCCTGTCCCTGAGCACATTCCTGCAGCGCGCGAACGACGTCTCCCCGACCGTGTCGACCACGATGTCATAGGCCTCGCCGCCCGCTGCAAAATCTTCCCTCGTGTAGTCGATCACGCGGTCGGCCCCGAGGGAGGCGACAAGCGCCAGGTTGACGGTGCTGGCAACGCCCGTGACCTCGGCGCCGAAGTGCTTCGCGAGCTGCACCATGGCGGTTCCCACGCCGCCGGAAGCACCGACGACCAGCACCTTGTCGCCCGCTTCGATGCCCGCCTTGCGCAGGAAATGCAGACTGGTCGAGCCGCCGAACGACAGCGACGCGGCTTCCTCGAACGACAGGTTCGCGGGCTTGCGCGCCAGTCCGCCGTCTTCGGCCATCGTCCTGTACTGGGCATGACATCCCATGGCGCCCCCGGGAAAGCCGAACACCTCCTCGCCGACCCTGAATCGGGTGACGTTCTGGCCGATGGCCTCGATCGTCCCGGCCAGTTCCGATCCCATGATGGGCTGGCGCGGCCGCACGATCCCCAGCATCAGGCGTGCCACCAGGCCGAGCCCCTTGGGAACGCTGAGCGTCCGCACGCGCCAGTCGCCCGAGGTCACCGTCGTTGCGCAGATCCTGACCAGGACCTCGTTGGCCCGCGGCACCGGCTTCGGCACCTCGGCGAGTTCGACGACGTCGGGACCGCCGTAGCGGCGATAGACGTAGGCCTTCATGGTCTGGGACATGGTCGGGGGCGCGGCATGGTCTGGTTTCATGCCGTGCGTCTAGGCCTATCGACGATCCGCCACAAGCGACGGCCGATTGTGCGCTGCTAGGCCTTCTGCAGGCCGCACCACTCGGCGATGAACAGCGCCGTGGCCTGGGTGATCCGGCGCACCGATTCGAGATTCACGCGTTCGTCGAAGCCATGGATGTCGTCGGACTCCGGCCCGTAGACCAGTGCCGGGATGCCGGCGTAGAGGCCGAAGAAGCGGTTGTCGGCGGTGCCGGTCATGGCCATGTCCTCCAGCCCGCTGCCGAACACCGTCCGGTGCGCCCCGGCCAGCACTCCGCGCACCTGTTCGTGGCCCTTCAGCACGAAGGGCTCGGCCTGAAAACCCTCCCAGGTGACCGTCGGCGGGTTGTTGCCGAGGAAGGGATCGTTGGCGGCGGCCTGGCGCATCAAGTCTTCGATCTCCTGGCGGCATTCCTTGAGGGTCTGCGATGGCAGCACGCCCACGCGCATGTCGAAGGTGCACCAGGCCGGCACCGAGCTCGCCCAGTCGCCGCCCGCGATCTTGCCGACGTTGAAGTTCACCGGGTGATGGTGATCGCAGAAATGCCTGTCGTGCACTTTCTTGGCATTCCACTTCTTCTCCAGCTCGCGCAGCTGCTGGATCAGGCGGAAGGCCGATTCGATGGCGTTGGAGCCGGCATCGGCCTTGTAGACATGGACCGGATGGCCGGTGACCTTGACCTGGAACCACATGACGCCGACCTGGGCCACGGCGAGCTCGCCCGACGAGGGTTCGGGAATGAGGGCCGCGTCGGCACGATAGCCGCGCTGCAGGCAGGCGAGCGCGCCGTTGCCGGTGCATTCCTCCTCGACCACAGACTGCTGGTAGATGTCGGCCGCGGGCTGCCAGCCCAGCGACTTCAATGCGCGCAATGCGAAGAGATTGAGGATGATGCCGGCCTTCATGTCGCCCGAACCGCGGCCGTACATCCAGCCGTCCTTGATCGCAGGCTCGAACGGGTGGCGCGCCCACATCTCGGGCGGTCCTTCCGGCACCACGTCGATGTGCCCGTTCAGGATCAGCGAGCGGCCCTTCGGGCTGGAAGGCCGCCAGGCACCGACCACATTCCAGGCATCGTCGTAGTCCTGGCTGTGCGGCGAGTAGCCCGGCAAGTGCTTTAGATCGTCGATCCTGATCTGCCAGCGATCGACGCCAAGGCCATCCTCCTTGAACAGACGGGCCATCATGTCCTGTGCCGGCGCCTCCTGAAAACGCGTCGACGGGATCTTCACCAGGTCGGCCAGCACCTTGGTCTGCTCGTCGAACCGGCGGTCGACCTCGCTCATGATCCTGGTCTTGGTCGCGGCGTCGAGCATGGGGCACATTCCTGTCGATGGACGATCGGCGCGACATTGGCCGAGGCGAATTGACTCGTCAAAGTGGGGCGGGGCTACTATCTCACGCCGCCATGCCAACGCTGCGCACCCTGGAGGAGCTGGAACGCGAGGGCCTTGTCGCGCCCGACGCGCGGCTGGCGGCAGCCGCCGACGCCATGGCCATCGCGATCACGCCGGAGATGCTGGTGCTGATCGACCGCGGCGATCCCCTGGCCGATCCCATCGGCCGGCAGTTCGTGCCCAGTGCCGCCGAGACGGAGATCTTGCCGGTCGAACTGGCCGACCCGATCGGCGACGAGGCGCACTCGCCGGTCAAGGGGCTGGTGCACCGCTACCCGGACCGCGTGCTGCTGAAACCGCTGCACGCCTGCCCGGTCTACTGCCGCTTCTGCTTCCGGCGCGAGAAAGTCGGACCCGGCGGCGAGGCCCTGTCGGCGGCCGAACTTTTGGCGGCACTCGCCTACATCCGCGACCACGGCGAGATCTGGGAAGTGATCCTGACCGGCGGCGATCCGCTGATGATGGCGCCGCGGCGCATGGGCGAGCTGATCGCGGCGCTCGACGAAATCCCGCACGTCGCCGTCATCCGCATTCATTCCCGCGTGCCGATCGTCGATCCGGAGCGGGTGAGCGACGAATTGGTTGTCGCGCTAAAGCCGCGGCGCGCCAGCCTGTGGCTCGGCATTCACTGCAACCACCCGCGTGAACTTGCCGCCGCGACGCGATCTGCCCTGGCGCGCCTCGCTGACGCCGGCATCCCGCTGATGGGCCAGACCGTACTGCTG
Source organism: Reyranella sp. (assembly GCA_019745575.1). Lineage (GTDB taxonomy): Bacteria > Pseudomonadota > Alphaproteobacteria > Reyranellales > Reyranellaceae > Reyranella. The sequence goes on from JAIETA010000061.1 coordinate 22,582, forward strand.
CGCGGCGTGAACGACGACGTGGAGACCCTGGAGCAGCTCATGCGCGCGCTGGTGACGGCCCGCGTAAAACCCTACTACCTGCACCATCCCGATCTGGTGCGCGGTACCGGCCATTTCCGCGTCTCCATCGAAGCGGGCCAGGCCCTGGTGAAGGCGTTGCGCGGCCGCCTGTCGGGTCTCGCCCAACCGACCTATGTGCTCGACGTGCCGGGCGGCCACGGCAAGGTCCCGATCGGCCCCGCCTATCTCGGCGACGATCCCGACGCGGTCCTGGTCGAAGACGCCTTCGGCGGGCGACACCGCTATCCGGGCTGAGGCGCCCGGATCAGATCGCGTTCCAGCCGATCAGACCTGCCGCTGCGACGGCGAGTTCGATGTCGATGCTGCCGGCCTTCTCGAACACGAGGGTGACCGGCACGCGGCCGCCCTCCTCGAGAGGTGCCCTGAGGCCGATCAACAGCAGATGATAGCCGCGCGGCTTGAGCGTCATCGTGGCGCCCGGCGCCAGCGCAAGGCCGTTCTCGAGGGCGCACATGCGAAGGTCGGCGCCCACGACCTTGATCCCGTGGATTTCGACCCGCGCCGCAGCCGGGCTGCTGGCGGCGATCAGGCGGTCCGCCGTCTCGCCCTTGTTGACCAGCGTCAGGAAGCCGCCGCCGTCCTCGGCCGTCGGAGAGGGCGCACGCGCCCAGGGGGCGTCGATCGCGATGTCGCCCAGCCTGTAGCTGTGAGAGGCGGCGGCCGGGGATGAGCCGGAGAAGGTGTCGCGGGCGCGGCGAAGCCAGTTCATGGAACCGTCTTTTAGCGGCATGTCGGCGACGTCGCCTCACTTTTGTGCGCGGCCGCCGGCGACCAACGCCGGTCGGCCGGACCGCGTCTGCGGCGTGCTGAGTTCCTCGACCAGCCAATCCTCGAAGGCGCGCGTCTTGGGCCGACTGACCGCGGCCGGCGGGCAGACGAACCACCACGCCTTGCCGCTGTCGACGATCTGCGGGAACGGCTGGAACAGCCGGCCCGATGCCAGCTCCTCACGGAAGAGCTGCGGCGGGCCGACGGCAACGCCCGCGCCCTCCATGGCCGCTTCCACCGCGATCATCGTCGAATCGAAACTGAGCACGCGCTTGGGCTTGAAGTCGCCCAAGCCGACGGCGCGCAGCCAGATCGCCCATTCGGGATCGTTGGTCATGTCGATGAAGGGTACGCGCTTGAGATCTTCCAGGGTCTTCAGCTTGTCGCGGTAGCGCTTGCCGCAGAGCGGGGTCAGCACGTCGCTGAAAAGGCGCGTGGCGTGCACGTCGGGCTCCGGCTGCACCGTGAAGCGGATGGCGCAGTCGACATCCTCGCGCGCAAAGTCGACCCGCCGCTGGGTGGTGGTCATGCGCACCTCGATCTCGGGATGCTTGGCCTGGAAGCGGTGCAGGCGCGGCACCAGCCAGCCCAACGCGAAGGTCGTGACCATGCTGACGTTCAGCGTGCCCGAGCTGGCCTTGCGGCCGACCCGCTCCAACGCATTGGTCATGCGGTCGAAGGCGTCGCGCAGGTCGGGCAGCAACGCCGCCCCCTCGCTGGTGATCTCGAGCCCGCGCGGACGGCGCACGAACAGCGCCACGCCGAGCCTTTCCTCGAGCGCCTTCACCTGGTGGCTGACGGCGGCCTGGGTGACGTGCAGCTCCTCGGCGGCGTGCGTGAAGCTCGCATGACGGGCGGCGGCCTCGAAGGCGCGCAGCGCGTTGAGCGGCAGTTGAGAACGGCTCATTTAGGGCACCGGTTCATATATTTTCTATGCCTCCCCCGAGGTTTCATCCTTTGAAACCAAGCACATTATAGCGCATTTATATAAGAGAAACGAGGCGCAAGAGGCCCCTTCGGGCCCCGGTTGCCTTTAACGGAGCTAAGTCATGTCGACCCTGTCCGCTGCACGGGAAATCGCCCGCGCGCAAGCCCCCTCCTTCTCTCTCGGCCGCACCATCGCGCTGATGGCGGGGTCGGTCGTGGTCGGTATCGAGACCGTCATGGCGCGCGCCGAGCTGGCCCGTTCGCGACGCCAGCTTGCGGAGCTCGACGAGCGGCTGCTGCGCGACATCGGCCTCGATCGGGCCACGGCGCGTCGCGAGGCCGACAAGGGTTTCTGGTCCTAACCGGGAATTGCCGGCGGCAGCCGGATAGAGCAGGTTTGGTCATGGTGCTGTGATGGCGCCATGACCCAACACCCTCTCTCCCTGCCCACCTTGGTGCTCGCCACCCCCGCCCTCCCCGACCCCGACACGAGCTGGCAGGCCGTCCTGCGGCGCGACCGGGCGTTCAACGGCCGGTTCTGGTTCTCGGTCAAGTCGACCGGGGTCTATTGCCTGCCCTCCTGCGCCGCGCGGACGCCGTTGCGGCGCAATGTGGCGTTTCACGCCTCGCCCGGCGCCGCCGAGGCGGCGGGCTTCCGCGCCTGCAAGCGCTGCAAGCCGCGCGACTGGCAGGCCGACGCTGGCCTCAGCAAGCCGGTCGCCCAGGCTTGCGCCCTCTTCGACTCGACCCTCAACGATGTGCCGCCGTCGCTGGCGGCCGTGGCGCGCAGGGTCGGACTGTCGAGCGGCGCGCTCAGCAAGCGCTTCATCGCCGAGCTGGGCGTCAACCCGCGCGACTGGCTGATCGCGCGCAAGCGCCAGCGTTTCCGCAAGGCGTTGCGCAGCGGCGAGACGGTGGCCGGTGCGCTCTATGGCGCGGGCTACGGCTCGCCGAGCCGCGTCTACGAGAGCAGCGACAAGGCGCTTGGCATGACGCCGGCGACCTACGCCAAGGGCGGTAGCGGGGCCCACATCGACTACACGACGGTCGAGTCGGACTACGGCCGCGTGCTGGTGGCGGCGACGCACAAAGGCATCGCCGCGGTTTTCCTGGGCGACAACGACCGCGCGCTCGAGACGTCGCTGCGCGAGGACTTCCCCGCCGCCGAGATTGCCCGCAACGACCGTTCGCTGGGCCCCCGCGTGAAAAGCGTCCTGGCCCGCCTCTACGGCCGCAAGCCGACGGCGCTCGACGCCCCCGACGTGCCACTCGACATCGTGGGCACCGCCTTCCAATGGAAGGTCTGGAAGGCGCTGACCGAGATTCCGGCCGGCCAGACCCGGACCTACGGCGAGATCGCGCGGCGGATCGGCGAGCCGGGCGCGGCGCGGGCCGTCGGCCGGGCCTGCGCCACCAACCAGGCGGCGGTGGTCATTCCCTGCCATCGCGCGGTCGGCGCCGACGGCTCGCTGACCGGCTATCGCTGGGGCGTGGCGCGCAAGGAACGGCTTCTGGCCGAGGAACGCCGGCGCAGCAGCACATAGAAGGCGCCGGATCCGCCGTGGTGCGGGTGCGCCGGCCGAACGCCGCGCACCCGGGCCCGATTGTCGGGCCGGTTGAGCCAGCCGACGAACTCCGCACGAATGCGGCCGCCCACCAGGCGACCGCCTTCCTCGCGCAGGCCCTTGCCGGTGACGATCAGGACGACGCGGAAATCCCGCCGGGTCGTCCGCTCGAGGAAGTCGCCGACCGCGCGCTCCGCCGCCGCCAGGGTCATGCCATGCAGGTCGAGCGTGGCCTCCGGCGCGAGCTTGCCGCGCGACAGCGCACGAGCGACGTCCCGGTCGAACTGGCCATCGTCGGCGCTGAGTTCCGATTCGACCGGAACCGCGGGAGCGCGCTTCGGCTGCACTGGCTTCGCGGCCGGTGCGGCGGCCGTGACCGCAGCCGCGCGCGGCGCGCGCCGGCGGCCGTCGAGCGGCTTCACATCGGCCATCGCCGTCGAGAACAAACCGACATCCTTGACCATGGCGTTTCGTGTAGCCTTGGCCGTGGGGCGGGTCTACACAGCGCGCCATGGCCCTGCCTTCCTCCACTCGGGCGCCTCAGCCCGACCCGGATCTCCAGACCGGCCTGCAGTATCTGCGCGCCGGCTGGTTCGACCGCGCCGAGCCGCTGTTCCGCGCCGCCCTCGGCCGGCATGGCGAGCGTCCCGACATTCTGCATTACCTCGCGGTCTGCCTGTCGCAGCGCGGCGCGCTCGGCGATGCCGAGGCGATGTGGCGCAAGGCGCTGGCCAAGGACCCGAACGAGCCGATGCTGTCCTACAATCTCGGCCTGGTGGCGCGCCGCCAGGGCCGCCTCGACGAGGCGGCGCGGCGGTTCCGCGACACGATCCGCCGGACACCGGCCCACGTCGAGGCACGTCTGGCGCTGGCCTCGGTCTACATGGATCTCGCCCGGTTTGCCGCCGCCGAGCGCGAACTGCGCGAGTTCGTCACCAATGTCGACACCGCCATCCAGCAGCCCGGCGGCGAGGGACTAAAGTCGCTCCAGGCGCGGGCGCGCAACATGCTGGGCTATGCGCTCTACCGCATGGGCCACCACTCCTCGGCGATCGAGGTTCTCGACATGGCCATGGTCGACGCCGGCGAGGACGGCGCCCGCCGCGGCCAGATCCTGGGCGATCGTGCCCTGGCCCTGGGCGGGCTCGGCCACTTCGACGAGGCCATCGCCGAAGCTGGCCGCGCCCTCGAAGCCGCGCCCGACAGCGCCACCCTCAACCACGTCATGGGCTTCGTGCTCTACTATGCCGGCCGGCCGGCCGACGCGGTCGCGCCGATCCAGCGGGCGCTCGAAATCGATCCCGCCTTCACCGCGGCGCTCAAGACTCTGGCGCTGGCTCAGGCCGCCGCCGGCAAGGGCGACGAGGCCGTCGATCTGCTGCACCGGGCGCTGCGCGCGAGCCCGCACGACCGCGACGCGGTCCTCCAGCTTTCCCTTCTGCACATCGGCCAGGGCCGCTTCGCCGAGGCGCTCGACGTGCTGGAGCCTCATCTGAAGGCCGCGCCCGACGACGTACGGGCGCTCAACAATCAGGGCCTGGCGTTGCGCGGCCTAAAACGTTTCGAGGAGGCGCGGCGGGCGCTGAAGCGGGCGTCGCGGCTGGCCAGCGACGATCCCATGGTCCTGACCAACCTCGGCCGTGTGCTGGTCGATCTCGGACGGGCCGCCGAGGCGCGGACGCTGCACGAGCATGCATTGCGCGGCCTGCCGGGCGACTCCCGCCTGCTGGCGCATTACGGCGCCTGCCTTGCCGCGCTGGGCGATAGCGACAAGGCGCGCGAGACGCTGGATGCCGCCCTGGCGGCCGATCCCGACAACGCCGAGGCCCTGGCGGCGCGGACCGCGCTCGATACATGAGAACCGCGGCATGAGCGACGGCGCCGACCGTCTGGCCGATGTCCGCCGGCGCATCGACGCCGCCGCGCGCGCCGCCGGCCGCGATCCCGCTTCCGTCACCCTTGTCGCCGTGTCCAAGACCCATGGCGCCGACCGCATCCGCGAGCTGCTCGAGGCCGGTCAACGCATCTTCGGCGAGAACCGGGTGCAGGAGGCGCAGGAGAAATTTCCCGCCCTGAAGGCGGCTTACCCCGACCTGGAACTGCATCTGATCGGGCCGCTGCAGACCAACAAGGTCCGCGACGCGGTGGCCCTGTTCGACGTGATCGAGTCGGTCGACCGCGAGCGGCTGGCTGCGGCCCTCGCCAAGGAGATGGACCGCCTCGGCCGCCGGCCGGCCTGCTATGTCCAGGTCAACACGGGCGAGGAGCCGCAGAAGGCGGGCGTTGCACCGGCCGATGTCGATGCCTTCGTGGCCGCCTGCCGCGACACCCACAAGCTGCCGGTCGTCGGCCTGATGTGCATCCCGCCGGCTGACGAGGAGCCGGCGCTGCACTTTGCCCTTCTGGCCAAGATGGCGGCCCGCAACGGCCTGGCCAAGGTCAGCATGGGCATGAGCGCCGACTACGAGATAGCGGTCCGGCTGGGCGCCACGCACGTGCGGGTCGGCAGCGCCCTGTTCGGCGCCCGCGGCGCGCTCGCGGCGCATGCCTGAACTGCCCGAGGTCGAGACTGTCCGACGCGGCCTCGTGCCCCGGCTGGTCGGCCGGAAGATCGTCCGGCTGCTGCAACGCCGCCGCGACCTGCGGCTGCCGCTGCCGGCGCGGTTCGCCCAGCGGGTCGAGGGCCGCAAGGTCCGGGCGATCGACCGGCGGGCGAAATATCTGCTGATCCGGCTGGACGACGGCCATACGCTGATTGCCCATCTCGGCATGTCCGGCCGCATGACCCTGCATGACGCCGCCAGCGCCGCGGCACATCCCTTCGACCGGCACGACCACGTCGTCTTCGAAACCGACGAGGGCTGGCAGGTTCGCTTCAACGACGCCCGCCGCTTTGGCCTGATGCTGCTGGCGGCCGACGAGACCGTGCCCAGGCACAAGCTCTTCAAGGGTCTGGGGCCGGAGCCGCTGGACGACGGCTTCGACGGCACCGCGCTTGCCGCGCGGCTGAAAGGACGCCGCACGCCCATAAAGGCCGCGTTGCTCGACCAGAAGACCCTGGTCGGCGTCGGCAACATCTACGCCTGCGAGGCGCTGTTCCTGGCCGGCCTCTCGCCCCGCCGCTCGTCGCACACGGTGCAGGGCGAGCGCGCCGAGCGGCTGGTGGCCGCCATCAAGAAGGTGCTCCATCGCTCGATCGAGGACGGCGGCTCGACCTTGCGCGATCACGTCCAGCCCGGCGGCGAGCTCGGCTACTTCCAGACCCGCTTCAACGTCTACGACCGGGCCGGCATCGTCTGTCCGACGCCGGGCTGCGGCCGGCCGGTGCGCCGGCTGGTGCAGGCCGGCCGCTCGACCTTCTATTGCGCGCGCTGCCAGCGCTAGCTAAGAGCGGCTCCTTACTGCGGAGGACGCCTGTGGCCGCGACATACGAAAACATCCTGACCGAAACCAAGGGCCGCGTCGGCATCATCCGGCTCAACCGGCCCAAGGCGCTGAACGCGCTCTGCGCCGACCTGGTCCGCGAGCTCGGCCAGGCGCTCGACGCCTTCGAGGCCGACCCCAACATCGGATGCATGGTCCTGACCGGCAGCGACAAGGCCTTCGCGGCCGGCGCCGACATCAAGGAGATGAAGGACAAGTCCTACCAGGACGTCTTCCTCCAGGACTTCATCACGGTCGGCTGGGAGAAGGTGAGCCAGGTTCGCAAGCCGATCGTGGCCGCTGTCGCGGGCTATGCGCTGGGCGGCGGCTGCGAGATGGCCATGATGTGCGACTTCATCATTGCTGCAGACAACGCCAAGTTCGGCCAGCCCGAAATCACGCTGGGGACCATTCCCGGTGCCGGCGGTACGCAGCGCCTGCCGCGCTTCGTCGGCAAGTCGAAGGCGATGGACCTCGTGCTGACCGGCCGCATGATGGACGCCGCCGAAGCCGAGCGCTGCGGTCTGGTGAGCCGGGTCGTGCCGATCGCCCAGCTGATGGACGACGCACTTGCCACGGCGGAGAAGATCGCGGGCCTCTCGCTGCCCGCCACGATGGTCGCCAAGGAGGCCGTCAACCGGGCCTTCGAGACCACGCTGGCCGAGGGTGTCCGCTTCGAACGCCGCACCTTCCACGCAACCTTTGCCTTCGACGACCGGGCGGAAGGAATGGCGGCCTTTGCCGAGAAGCGCAAAGCAGGCTGGAAACACCGCTGATTGGCCGATTTGGGCGCGCTTGACCGGCCGTCATGCGGCCCGTATAAGCCCGCCCTTCCTAGGAACGAGGACTAGATGGCTAATCACAAGTCGGCCGAGAAGCGCGCCCGCCAGACCGAGCGTCGCACCGCCGTGAATACCGCGCGCCGCAGCCGCGTCCGCGGCTCGATCAAGAAGGTCGAGGAAGCGATCAGCGCCGGCGACAAGAAGGCGGCCCAGGCCGCGTTGCGCGCCGCCCAGCCGGAGATCCAGCGCGGTGCGATCAAGCGCATCGTGACCAAGAATGCCGCCGCCCGCCGCGTGTCGCGTCTTGCCGCGCGCATCAAGGCGATGACCTGAACGTCAGTTCACCTTGCAGTGGATGTGAACGCCGCTCCATCGAGCGGCGTTTTCTTTTTGGCGTTGTCTCTCCGCGGCCGACTCAAAAAAATTTCGAACGTTTGCGACGAAGATCGTTTGGTCGCCAATTGGGCGAATAACATACGATTCGCCTTTATCGTCTCGCACGCACGCACGGGCGCTAGATGTTGAGCGACGGCGCGCATGACGCGCGTTGGAAAATCGATTCGGAAGAGTTGTCAATCGAGTCGCGCGGGGAACAGTCTGAATAGTGTGCGGTGTTCTCGCGCGAATCGTTTGCGTCGGTCATCCGGTCTGCTAAGAGTCCGCTCATCGCGACGGGGCGTGGGGCGCTGGAACGCGAGCCAAGGCGGAGACGGGGGGCTTCCTCTTCGCCAAAAAACGAACGAGGGAGAAAGCCACAGCACTTCGGCCACAGCGACGATCGCAAATGAAGCGTCCCGACAACGACGCTGTCACCGGAATTTTTCGTCGCCCTTGCCGCGCTGTGCATCCTGCCTCGATCGACGGCTCGCCGTTCGACGCCCCGCTTCGACAAATGAAAAGCGGGGGCCATGTCGAAAGACAACAAGATTGCCGGCACATACGAGGTGTCCCCCGCCGCCGGCTACGCCGGTGACGTCGCGCCGGCCGCCGCCTGGAAAATTCTCGCCGACAACAAGGACGCCATCCTGGTCGATGTCCGCACTCGCGCTGAATGGAACTTCGTCGGCCTGCCGGATCTCGCGCCGCTGGCGAAAAAGCCGGCATTGATCGAATGGCAGATTTTTCCGAGCATGCAGCCCAATCCGGATTTCGTGGCCGCGCTGTCCGGCGCGGTCGCCAACAAGGATGCGCCGCTGCTGTTTCTCTGTAGAAGTGGGGCCCGATCGGCCGCGGCGGCGAAAGCCATGACCGCGGCCGGCTACAGTACATGTCTCAACGTAGCAGACGGCTTCGAAGGTCCCCTGGATGCGCAGGCCAAGCGCGGCGCGGCCGGGGGTTGGAAGGCAGCAGGGCTTCCGTGGAGACAGACGTGAACCGATTTCAATCGCCGATCTCAGGCAACAACAACGCAGCCTACGACAAGAAGAGTGTGGCGGGGGCCGAAATGGATGAAGTCGCGGGCCGCAAGGAGCTGGAAACCCACTGGACACGCGTCTGCGACCGGCTGCGCAAGGAAATCGGCGACAAGGCTTTCAAGACCTGGTTCGGCGAGGTCGAGCTGGGCGAGCTGAAGGCCGGCAAGCTTCGCCTTTATGCCCCGACCCGGTTCGTCCGCGACTGGGTCGGCCGGCACTACGGCGACCGGGTGCTCGCCTACTGGCAGGCCGTGACGCCTGACGTGAAGAACGTCGAGGTCAACCTCGTGCCGCCGCCGGCGCCCCGCCGGCCCAACGAGATCATCGCCGTGCCGCCGCTGCCGTCGTCGCAGAACTACCAGCCGCCGATGCCGCGCATGGGACCGTCGATCGGCCGCGGCGGCGATGAGGCGTTCCAGGGCCCGGAGGCGCGCTACACCTTCGCCAATTTCGTGGTCGGCAAGCCCAACGAGTTCGCCTATGCCGCCGCCCGCAACATCGCCGAGCAGGACCGGCCGCTGCCGGAACGCAACCCGCTCTACATCTTCGGCGGCGTCGGCCTCGGAAAGACCCATCTGATGCATGCCATCTGGCATGCGTTGCGCGAGCGCGATCCCAAAACGCGCGTGCTCTACCTGACGGCCGAGAGCTTCGTGAACCGCTTCATCCAGGCGCTGCGCACGAAGAACACCGGCCAGTTCAAGGAGCTGTTCCGCAACGTCGATGTGCTGATGGTCGACGATGTGCAGTTCATCTGCGGCAAGGAAGCCAGCCAGGACGAGTTCTTCTTCACCTTCAATTCGCTGGTCGAACAGAACAAGCAGATCGTGCTGTCGTCGGAGAAGCCGCCCAGCGAGCTACAGGACATCGAGGAGCGCATGCGCTCGCGCCTGGGCTCAGGCTTGGTCGCCGACATCCATTCGTCGACCTACGAGCTGCGCCTCAGCATCCTGCAAACCAAGGCCGAGAACGCACGGGTTCCGGTGCCGACCGGGGTGCTGGAGTTCCTCGCCCACAAGATCAGCACCAACATCCGCGAACTCGAGGGCGCGCTCAACCGGGTGGTGGCGCACGGCCAGCTGATCGGTCGCGAGATCACCGTCGAGATGGCGCAGGACGTCCTGCACGACCTGCTGCGCCAGGCCGACCGCAAGGTCACCGTCGACGAGATCCAGCAGCGGGTGGCTGCCCATTACAACATCAAGCTCGCCGAGATGAGTTCGCCTCGCCGCGCCCGCTCGGTCGCCCGGCCGCGCCAGGTCGCCATGTATCTCGCCAAGCAACTCACCACGCTCAGCCTGCCGCAGATCGGCAAGCGCTTCGGCAACCGCGACCACACCACGGTCATGCATGCCGTGCGCAAGATCGAGGAGCTCAAGATCTCCGACCTTTCGATTGCAGAAGACGTCGAGTTGCTCAAGCGGCAGTTGCAGGGCTAGCGGAATCCCGGCGGAAACCACGAAACGGGGCCCACCGGGGCCCCGGTTTCGTTGTGAATCCGGTCCCTAAGGGCCTCAAATTACGGGCGAAATCGCTTTCCGCCGGCGGTCTGCGTGGTATAGTCTCCGACCGTTCCGCCGGGGTGTTTCCCAGCCTGCGAAACGGGGTGTCTGAACCGCATTTTTTGGCCCCTCGTTACAGCGACCCAACCATGAAACTGACGATCGAACGGGCAGCCCTTCTGAAGGCGCTGGCCCATGTCCAGAGTGTGGTCGAGCGGCGGAACACGATCCCGATCCTGTCCAATGTCCTGATCACTGCCCAAAAGGGCAGGCTGAGCCTGGCGGCGACCGATATGGATCTCGCCATCACCGAGTCGGTCGAGGCAACGGCTGCCAAAGCCGGCTCCACGACCGCGCCGGCCCACACGCTCTACGAGATCGTCCGCAAGCTGCCCGACGGCGCTCAGGTCGAACTGGAGACGGCGTCCGACGGCGGCAGTCTGGTGATTCGCGCCGGACGTTCGCGCTTTACGCTGCAGTGCCTGCCGCCGGCCGATTTTCCCGCCATGAGCGAAGGCGACCTGCCGCACCGCTTCCAACTGCCGGCAACCGATCTCAAGGGCATCATCGATCGCACCCGCTTCGCCATCTCCAACGAGGAGACGCGCTACTACCTGAACGGCATCTATTTCCATGCCGCGACGTCCGGCGGCACCCAGGTCCTGCGCGGCGTCGCCACCGACGGCCATCGCCTGGCCAGGGTCGAGGTGCCGCTGCCCAAGGGCGCGGGCGAAATCCCGGGAGTAATCGTGCCGCGCAAGACGGTGGGAGAGGTCCGCAAGCTCCTCGATGAAAGCGACGGCTCGGTTGATGTCGAACTGTCCGACACGCGAATCCGTTTCGCCAGCGGCAACGTCACCCTGGTCTCCAAGCTGATCGACGGCACGTTCCCCGACTACGAGCGGGTCATTCCGACCGGCAACGACAAGGTCCTGAACGTGCCGTGCAAGGAGTTCGCCCACGCAGTCGATCGCGTTTCGACCATCTCCACCGAGAAATCCCGGGCGATCAAGCTCGCGGTCGCCAACGGCATCGTCACGCTGTCGGCGACCAGCCCCGATGCCGGCAGCGCGACCGAGGAGATCGAGGTCGACTACAAGGCCGCCGCCCTCGAGATCGGCTTCAACTCGCGCTACCTGCTCGACATCACCGAGCAGATCGCCGGCGCCGAGGCGCGCTTCCTCATGGCCGATGCCGGTTCGCCCACGCTGGTGCGCGACGGCGCCGACGAAAGCGCGCTCTACGTGCTCATGCCGATGCGGGTATGACCGCACAGCCAGGCAGCTCCCGCGCTCTTTCTCCCGACGCCGGTTCCGGTGCCGCGCCGGCCGGTCGGACTGAATCCTCGGCCCGCGCCTTGTTGGCCGTCCGCCAGCTTCGCCTGACCGATTTCCGCAACTATCGCCAACTCCGCCTCGACTGCGGCCTGGAACCGGTCGTTCTGGTGGGCAGCAACGGCGTCGGCAAGACCAATCTGCTGGAAGCGCTCTCGTTCCTGGTCCCCGGCCGCGGTCTGCGGCGGGCGCGGCTGGACGATGTCTGTCGCCGCGACCGCGGCGACGAGCCGGCGACGGCTTGGGCGGTCGCCGCCACGTTCGACACGCCGGACGGGCGGCTGGCCATCGGGACCGGGTTGGAGCCGGGACGCGGCGAGGGAAGCCTGCCGCGACGGGTTGTGCGGATCGATGGCCGAGCCGCTGCCAGCCAGACTGCGCTTGGCCTGCATGTCGCCGCCGTCTGGCTGACGCCGCAGCTCGACCGGCTGTTCCTCGACGGACCCGGCGAGCGCCGGCGGTTCCTCGATCGGCTGGTGACGGCGCTGCATCCGGAGCATGCGGGCAATGTGGCGGCCTACGAGCATGCGCTGCGCCAGCGCGCCCGCGTGCTGGCCGAAGGCGGCCGCGATCCGCACTGGTTCATCGCCCTGGAAGACACCATGGCTCGTCATGGCGTGGCGCTTGCCGCCGCCCGGGCCGACACCGTCCACCGCCTCGACGCCGCCGCGCGTTTGGGCATCGGCCCCTTCCCGCGCGCCGCTCTCGCCATGGCGGGCGAAATCGACGGCTGGCTCGACAATATGGCAGCGCTCGATGCCGAAGACCGCCTGCGCGCCGAACTGGCGGCAAGTCGCTCGCGCGACGCGGAGAGCGGCACCACCTCTTGCGGGCCGCACCGCAGCGATCTTGCGGTCCGACACCTCGATCTCGACCTGCCGGCAGCGGAAGGCTCGACAGGCCAGCAGAAGGCCGTTCTGGTCTCGATTGCGCTGGCGCATGCCCGGCTGGTGGCGTTGTCGCGCGGCCGGCCGCCGCTGCTGCTGCTCGACGAGATCGCGGCCCACCTCGATGCCGAGCGCCGGGTCGCGTTGTTCGACGAGGTCGTGGCGCTCGGTGCGCAGAGCTGGATGACGGGCACCGACGCCGAACTTTTTACGCCGCTTCGCGGTCGTGCGCAGATCCTGCGCGTGGCCGACGGATCGATCGCGGCGGTCTGAACCCTTTTCGGGAATTCGGGAAATGAGCGAGAACGACGATGTGACACCGGGCGCCGAGGACTACGGCGCCGATTCGATCAAGGAGCTGCGCGGCCTCGAGGCCGTGCGCAAGCGTCCCGGCATGTATATCGGCGACACCGACGACGGCACCGGCCTGCACCATATGGTCTACGAGATCGTCGACAATGCCATCGACGAGGCCCTCGCCGGCTACTGCGACGGGGTCGAGGTCGTCCTGCACGGCGACGGCTCGGTGACGGTGCGCGACAACGGCCGCGGCGTGCCCGTCGACATCCACAAGGAAGAGGGCATTTCGGCCGCCAACGTCATCTTCACCCAGCTCCATGCCGGCGGAAAGTTCGACCAGAATTCCTACAAGGTGTCGGGCGGCCTGCACGGCGTCGGCGCCGCCGTCGTCAACGCACTGTCGTCGCAGCTCGACCTGCACATCTGGCGCAACGGCAAGGAGTACTTCCTGCGTTTCCGCCACGGCGAGCCCGAAGAGGACCTCAAGGTCGTGGGCGACGCCCCGCCGGGCAAGCACGGCACCGAGGTGACCTTCCTGCCCTCGACGGGAACCTTCACCAAGACCGAGTTCGATTTCGCCACCCTGGAGCACCGGCTGCGCGAACTCGCCTTCCTGAACTCCGGCGTCAAGATCGTGCTGACCGACGAGCGCGGCGCCGAGCCCAAGGTCTCCGAGCTGTTCTACGAGGGCGGCGTCGAGGCCTTCGCCAAGTATCTCGACCGCAACAAGACCGTGTTGCATGCCCCACCGGTATCGATCCGCGGCGAGAAGGAAGGCATCACCGTCGAAGTCGCGATGCAGTGGAACGACAGCTATCACGAGACGATGCTGTGCTTCACCAACAACATCCCGCAGCGCGACGGCGGCACCCATCTAGCGGGCTTCCGCGGTGCGCTCACCCGGACGCTCAACAAGTACGCCGACGAGAGCGGCATCTCCAAGAAGGAGAAGGTCAATCTCACCGGCGACGACATGCGCGAGGGGCTGACCTGCGTGCTGTCGGTCAAGGTGCCGGATCCCAAGTTCTCCTCGCAGACCAAGGACAAGCTGGTTTCCTCGGAAGTCCGTCCCGTGGTCGAATCGGTGGTCGGCGACAAGTTCGGCCAGTGGCTGGAAGAACACCCCACGGAAACCCGCAAGATCCTGACCAAGGTGGTCGAGGCCGCGGCGGCGCGCGAGGCCGCCAAGAAGGCCCGCGAACTCACCCGCCGCAAGGGCGCGCTCGACGTGAGTTCGCTGCCCGGCAAGCTGGCCGACTGCCAGGAGCGCGATCCGGCGCTCAGCGAACTCTTCATCGTCGAGGGCGATTCGGCCGGCGGTTCGGCCAAGCAGGGCCGCAACCGCGCCAACCAGGCCATTTTGCCGTTGCGTGGAAAAATCCTGAACGTCGAGCGGGCGCGCTTCGACAAGATGCTGTCGTCGGCCGAGATCGGCACGCTGATCACGGCGCTCGGCACCGGCATCGGACACGACGACTTCACGCTCGACAAGCTGCGCTACCACAAGATCATCATCATGACGGACGCCGATGTCGACGGCTCCCACATCCGCACGCTGCTGATGACGTTCTTCTATCGCCAGATGCGCGACCTGATCGAGCGCGGGCATCTCTTCATCGCCCAGCCGCCGCTGTTCAAGGCGGCCAAGGGCAAATCGTCGATCTACCTGAAGGACGAGCGCGCACTCGACGACCACCTGATCCAGACCGGCCTGGAGAACGCCACGCTCAAGCTCGGCGACGGCACGGTGCAGGCGAGCGACGACCTGCGCCGCACCGTCGACATCGCCCGCTCGGTGGCCAACCTGGTGAAGCCGCTGTCGCTGTCGCGCCGCGTCACCAGCCAGGCGGTGATCGAGCAGGCGGCCATCGCCGGCGCCCTCAACCCCGAGATCATCGCCGACGCCGAGAAGGCGCGGGCGGCCGCCGACTACATCGCCCGCCGGCTTGACTTCGTCAGTCCGCCGCTCGAGCGCGGCTGGACGGGCGAGCCGACCCCGGACGGCGGACTGGCCTTCACCCGCCGCCTGCGCGGCGTCCAGGAGCGCCATGTCATCGACGGCCCGCTGATCAAGAGCGCCGAGGCGCGCAAGCTCGACGCGCTGGCGGTCGAGCTGCAGGCGGTCTACCGGCGGCCCGGCACCTTCGTCGCCAAGGACAAGGAAACCGCGATCGCCTCGCCCACCGAACTGTTCGCCGCCGTCCTGGAAGCCGGCCGGCGCGGCGTCACCATCCAGCGCTACAAGGGCCTGGGCGAGATGAACCCCGACCAGCTCTGGGAAACCACGCTCGACCCGGAGGCGCGCACGCTGCTGCAGGTCCGCATCAACCACGCCGACGAGGCCGACGAGATCTTCTCGACCCTGATGGGCGACGTGGTCGAGCCGCGCCGCGAGTTCATCCAGCAGAACGCCCTGAAGGTCGCCAACCTCGATGTCTAGCCGCCCCACCTGGCGCGTCGCGCTGGCGGTGCTGGTGGCCGCGGTGGCAGCGCTCGCGCCGTCGGTGCTGACGGCCCAGACGCAGTCGACAGCACCCACCACCCATGCCGGCACCAAGCTTTCGTTTCCCGCGAGCCTGGGCGGCGCGACCTTCGAGCGTTCGGTCAACTACGCTGCCCCGCCGGGCAACCGCCCCGACCAGGGCTTCAACTACTTCTACTCGACGCCCAAGAAGATGATCATCTCCGTCCACGTGTTCGACGGCGGCCGGCGCGTCCCGAGCGGCAGCGACAACCCCACCGTGATCGGCCAGTTCGCCTCAGAACTCAGCTCGGCGGAGCAGCAGTTCAGCGCCGGCGGGTATAGCCAGTTCCAGCGCCCGTCCGTCGCCTCGACCTGCGGCTACGGCGCCGTCACCTTTCGCTGCACGACCTATGGCGGCGTCAGCCAGAACGGCGCCCGCGTCTTCAGCAAGCTGCTGCTGACCGGCTTTCGCGATCATTTCGTGAAGATCCGCATCGACTGGATCCTGTCCGCCCAGCAGTCCGCCGCCGAGGCCGACACCGCCCTGCAAGCCTTCGTGCCGGCGCTGATGCGCTGAAGTGCCTGTTCGGCAACTTTTCACGCCCTAAAGCACCATCTGCGTCTGGGTGACGACGGCCACCAGCTTGCCCTCGGCCGTGGTGATGCGGGTCGTCCAGACCATGGTCCGCCGGCCGCGGTGGATGGGCGTGGTTTCGCCGATCACCGTGGCGCCGACCGGCGCCGGCCCGACGAAGTTGGTCTTGCTCTCGATCGTGGTCGTGCCCTTGCCTTCGGGCAGGTTGAGCACGGTGGCGGCAGCCCCCAGCGTGTCGGCGAAGGCCATGACCGCGCCGCCGTGCAGGATGTCAGGCCGCGTGCAGAGTTCGGGCCGGACCACCATCTCGGCGCGCACGCCGGTTTCGCTGGCGGCGGTGAATTTCAGCCCCAGCACCTTGGCGAAGGGCAGCTGGTGGGCGTTCAGAAGTGCTAGCTTGTCCATTGGCGGATCCCTCATCCTGGCAGGTCTCGATGCCCACCCGACATAGCCGGCGAAACGGCCCCGGTCATCCGCACCATTACCTTCGAGGTCATGATCGCGCTTCCCGGCCGGCCCGGCGCCGATGAGCGTGGTCGGTCGCGTCGCCGAGCTGTGGCGCTACCCCATCAAGAGCATGGCGGGCGAAGCGCTGGCCGAGACCTTCATCGGCAAGGGCGGCGTGAGCGGCGACAGGCGGCTCGCCTTCGCCGACGCCGACCCGGCGGGCTTTCCGCTCACTGCACGCACGCGCAAGGAGATGAGGCTGTGAAAAAATCCCTGGCGCCTTGGCCTGAATTTCGATTCGCTGTCCGCCATCTGATTTGAGCGAGGTTTCG
>JAIETA010000165.1 GCA_019745575.1 Reyranella sp.
TCGGCGACCTGCATGTAGCGCAGCAGCTTGATCTCGCCGGTCTTGCGGTCGATCTCGGCGCGGATGTCGTGCTCCAGTCCGTACTTGGCGCGGCCGGCCTTCTGGATGGCCTGCTCCATCGCCTCGAGCACTTCCTCGCGCTCGATGCCCTTTTCGCGGGCGACCATGTCGGCCACCTGCAGCATCTCCAGGCGCGGGATATCGGCAGTCGTTGCCATGTCTCTGTTCCTCTTTGTCTACCGTGTTCGTTCGGGTCGTTCAGTGAGCCTGTCGGGCGCCCTCGAGGGCGCGGCGGTGTTCCTCGATCAGCGCGTCGGTCATCTCGAGCTTGGCCTTGGAGACGGATGCCAGCGGCACGCCGGTCTCCTGGCCGTCGTCGAGACGGAGCTTCACGACATCGCCCTCAAGCCCCAGCAGGGTGCCCTTGAAGCGGCGCCGGCCGTCGACCGGCTCGGCCGTCTCGAGGCGGGCGATGTGGCCGGTCCAGCGCGCGTAGTCCTTGGCCCGGGTGAGCGGCCGGTCGATGCCGGGCGAACTCACTTCCAGCGTGTAGGGGCTGGAAATCGGATCCTCGACGTCGAGCACCGCCGACAGGGCGCGCGACAGCACGGCGCAACCCTCGACATCCATCGGGCCGCCATCGGCCGGCTCGACCATGATCTGCAGCGTACCGCCGCGGCTCATCGCGACTCGAACCAGCTCGTAGCCCATGCCGACGATGGTCGGGGCGACGATGTCTTCGATCTGGCGCAGCAGGTCGGTCACGCGGCGGGGCTTCTCGACGTTTTGGGCAGGCGGGAGGCCGGCAAATGAAAAGAGCGGGTTTTTGGCCCACTCTTTTTCTTTGGTTCGTCCCGCGAACCCGATGAGGATGGCGCGGATATAGGCGCAGTCCCGCCAACTGGCAAGCTTTTCCGGACGGCGCCCGCTTCTGTTGGGAGGCCCGGAACTATATGTTGGGGGCTAGCGGCGCCGGAAGCGTAGGAATGCCGGTTTGTGCCCCGCCAGCATTTTTCGCTCGTAGCGCGTGGGCGGCCAGTCGCTTGGCCGGCCGCGCCAGTCGGCCGGACCGTCGGCCAGCCACTCGAAGGCCGGGTGGGTGCAGGCGTGCTCCACCATCCATGGCAGATAGCTCGGATCGTCGGTGGCCAGCCGCAGTTCCGCACCGGCCATCATCAGCCGGGCCAGCACGTCCAGCGTGTCGCGTTGCACGAAGCGCCGCTTGTGGTGGCGCGACTTTGGCCACGGGTCGGGAAACAGCACGAACACCCGCGCCAGCGACCCGGCCGGCAGGGCGGCCATCACGAAGCGGGCGTCGTCGGCGAACAGGCGAATGTTGGCGAGGCCGGTCCGTTCGATGTGCGCCAGGCACTTGGCAACACCGTTGACGAACGGCTCGCAGCCGATCAACCCGACGCCGCGATGGTGCTCGGCCTGCCAGACCAGGTGTTCGCCGGCCCCGAAGCCCACCTCCAGCCAGACGCCGTCGGGCGGCAGGGGGCCGCCAAACAGCCGGGCGAGGTCGATCTTTTCGGCGCTGTCGAGGACGGCGCCGTCGGCGTCGACCACGGGCTCGGCGGGCAAGTCGAGCGCGAGGCGGGGCAACAGCGTGTCGAGCAGCGACTGCTGGCCGGCCCGCAGCTTTTTGCCCCGACGACGACCATGCAGCGTGCGCCGGCGGGCCTGTTCCATGGCGGCCCTACATGACCACGTCGATCAGGTAGGGACCTTTCTGCGACATGGCGTAGGTGAGCTGCTTGGTGAGCTCCTCGAGATTGTGCGCCTGGCCGCCCGGCACGCCCATGCTCTTCGCCATCATCGCGAAGTCGAGCGTCGGCCGGTCGAGGGTCAGCATGTCGATGGCGCGCGGCCCGGGATTGGCGGCGCCGACATCGGCCAGCTGGCTGTAAAGGATATTGTAGGAGCGGTTCGAGAAGATCATCACGCAGACGTCGAGGCTCTCGCGCGCCATCGTCCACAGCGACTGGATCGTATACATCGCCGAGCCGTCACCGATCATGCAGATGACCTTGCGGTCGGGGCACGCCACGGCGGCGCCGACCGCGACCGGACCGCCGAAGCCGATCGAGCCACCCATGTTGTTCAGCCAGTCGTGCGGCGGCGCGCCGGCACTGAACGGAAAGAAGCCGCGGCCCGTGGTCACCGACTCGTCGACCACGATCGCCCCCTCGGGCATCGTGGCGCCGAGCGCCTGGCCCAGACCATCGAGCGTGAAGGCGCCGGTCGGCCGGTCGGGACGGCTCGGTTGGGCGATGCCCGCCGGCTTCTCGTTGAGCGCGCCCAGCTCGGCGGCCAGTGCCTCGAGCGAGCCGATGGGATCGCCCTCGACCGGACAGAGCGTCGAGATCTCGCAATCCTCGGGCGACAGCACGGAAGGCTTGCCGGGATAGGCGAAGAAGGCAAACGGCGCTTTGGCCCCGCACAGCACCATCCGCTTGGTGCCCTTCAGCTGGGCCTGCGCGTTCTCGATGACGAAATGCAGGCGCAGCACCGGCACGCGGCCGGCGCCGCGCTCGATGCGCGCCGTGCCACCGGCGCCCTGCACCTTGCAGCCGGTCCTGGCGGCGATCTTGCCGGCAAGTTCGAGGCCCCGGGCGCGCAGCGCGCGGCCGCCGATGAACAACATGGCGCCCGGGCTCTTGAGCGCCTTCGCCGCCGCCACAACAGTGTCGCTGTCGGGCTTCTCCGGCGCAGGCGTCGGCGGCGTCTCGGCGGCGCCATCGGCTTCGGTCCAGGCGGTGTCCGCCGGCAGGATCAAGGTGGCGATCTGGCCCGGCGCGACGCGCGCCGCCTGGATCGCCGCCGCCCCGTCCTTGGCCACGGTTCGGGAGGTCGGCGAGGTTTTTACCCAGTGCGAGAACGGCCGCGCGATGCCCTCGATGTCGGCAGTGAGCGGCGTGTCGTACTTTATGTGATAGAGCGCGTGCTCGCCCACGATGTTGACGATGCCGGAGCCGGCTTTCTTGGCGTTGTGCAGATTGGCGGCCGCATTGGCCAGGCCCGGCCCGAGGTGGAGAAGGGTCGAAGCCGGCTTGTCGGTCATGCGGTAGTAGCCGTCGGCGGCGCCGCTGCACACGCCTTCGAACAGGCCCAGCACGCAGCGCATGCCCTCGACCCGGTCGAGCGCGCCCACGAAATGCATCTCCGACGTGCCGGGATTGGCGAAGCAGACTTCTACGCCCCCCTTCACGAGGGTCCGTACCAGACTTTCCGCTCCGTTCATCGATGCATCCCCCGAACGCCAATCAAGCTATCGGCCGGCACTGTAGAGGAACAATAGGTTTGGCGGCACCGGGACCCGGGACAACCCGGCACGATGCCGGGACGATACCGGGATAAAGGGCCGCCGTGCCTACGTTCTCTGCACCCCCGCACGACTCCAAGACAAAAGGCCACTCGGCAATCGAGTTGGCGGCGCGGCGCCGATCGGCGTCTCGATGAAACAGAACGGCCCGCGGCGGCAATCTGCGCGGCGGCGGCCAACAAATCAATCGAATGAGGCACTTAGCGGCGGGTAGCGACCCAGCCCAAGCCGCCACGCGGGCTAGACGCCGGCGATACAGAAGCACAGTTGATACAGATACAACCGCCAACACCGAAAAACCCCGGCAAATCGCCGCTTTGGCCTCGCCAAGGCCGCCGCGCGGCCATCTTCTGACCGCACCGTCCGGGCGATGAAAACAGCCGTTCTCGCCGCCGTCCTGACCCTCGCCGCCATCGCCCCGGCGCAGGCCCAGAAAGGGCCTGCCGGAGCCGCCAAGTGCTACACTCAGGGAGCGCTGCCGGAGACCCTCGCGGGGATCGCCTTCGCGGGCGACGGCGACACCATCCACGGGGCCGGCTGGAGCTGGCCGGTGCGACTGTGGGGCCTGCAAGCCCCCGAGCTGCGCGACCGCGCCAAGGCCGATACCTCGCCCGGCATGAGGGCAAGGGCGCACCTGGCGGACGTCCTGGCCGCGGGCGACCACCGCGTGACCTGCACCCCCATCGAATTCGACGCCTATTGCCGGGTCGTGGCCACCTGCCGGACCGGCGCCGGCGTCGACCTCACGGCATCGGTCCTGGAGGCCGGCCTGGCCTACGGCTACTTCCTGGCAAAGCATCCCTCGCGGGTCGACCAGGCGCTCGCCTATTCGAAGGCCGAGGCCGCCGCCCGCAAGGCCGAACGGGGCCTGTGGCCGACATGGCTCGGCAAGTAGTAGGGGCGGCACCCGCCGGTTGAACGGCCGCCCCGTCGACGTTATCTTGAGGCGTCGCCCGGACAACCGGAAAATCGGTGTGCCGGTGGGGCGTAGCCGGGTCACCGGAGCGCCGATGGAGGAAGACCGACCTCCCCGGGCGACACAATTCCTAGAGCCTGCCATCGACCAGCTCGTAGCGCCGGGCGTCGCGCAACGCCTGGACGTTCACGAGCTGGCCGCTGACCACGACGTTCGTCCGGATCGCCTGCCGCTTGCCGCGCACGTCGCGCGTCCGCTCCAGCCGGTCGACGTCGACGATCAGCCGGGTGCCGCGATCGTCCTGCAGCTCGATCACCCAGACCAGGTTCCGCTTGTCGCGATCCCACAAGATGGCGGCCGGCCGCGCCATCAGCTCGGGCAGCCGGCGCATCGTATCGATCGACGGCCGCAGCGCGCCCTTGCTCTGGCGCATGATGTGTTTCACCGCATGGTCGGTGATCACGATCGCGCCGCTTTCCGGCCTCCGCCCGATCGCCGGCGTCGCGAGGAAGTCGAGCACCTTCGCGGGCAAGGCGCCGACGACCCGCATGTCGCCGCGCGAGTAGTCGACGTCGTCCAGCCAGCGCGCGAACTCGGCCGACAGGTCGCCCAGGATCTGCGGCGGGACCGGCACGGCGGCAACCTGCGGCGGGGTTGCCGCCATCTTGTCGGCCATGACTTTGGCCGCGTCGCCGCGCGCCTTGCCTTCGAGCGCCGCCTTGCCGACGTTGTAGCCGAAGCCCGGATCGATGCCGTGCGGCACCTCGATCGTCTCGCCGGTGTTCGGATTGAACCAGCGCCGCGGCGGGCCGCTCGGCGGCCGCTGCGTGATCCCGATGCGCTGGGCCTCGAGGCGCGTGACCTGCCGGTTCTGGCAGCGGCAGCGCCAGCCGCACGGACACCAGTGCGTGTCCCACCACTCGTGATCGATCGGCAGACAGGTGCCGTGCCACGACTCGTGGACCGGCCGAATGCGACCGTCGAGGATGCCGACATAGAGGATGTACGGCAGCGCCCGCTTGGTCCGCTGCGCCCGCTCCCACGCGCCGGCGCTGTAGGAGACCCGGACGTTCATGTCGAAGATCGTGCGTAGCCGTCGCATCGAGCCGAGCTGCACCACCTCGCCATCGGCGCGCTGCACCCGGCCCCACCATCCCTTCTCCTGGAGGACCGGTCGAAGCCGCTTCGCGAAGCTTTCGAAGGTCTCGCCCTTGCCGATCGCCTCTCGCAGCGCGTCTCGGATGTCGCCCAGGATGTCGTAGCCGACCGAGCGCGCCACGGTGAAGCCCACCGCGTGCTCCTCCTGCCAGAGGTCGGTCCAGCGATCGCTCGGGACCAGGTTGGCCGCGCGCTGGTCGAAGAAGGCCACTGCCTCGGCGAACGGCAGCGGCTTCAGCGCCACGCTGGGCGGCATGTCAGCGCTCCGTGATCGCCGTGCCGCGCGCCATGAAGCGCGCCTGGCCGATCAGCTCCGCCAGCTTCTCGATACCGAGCTTGTCGAGATGCGCCGCCAGCACCTTCTCGGCTTCCTCGACCGACGCGCAGGCCGCGAGCTCCCGCTCCAGCTCGTCCGTGTCCGGCAGCCACGCGCCATCGGCGATGAGCTGGTCGACCGTCAGGTCGGCCCAGTCGCGCCGGTCAGCGTCCTGCGCCGCCGCGACCGTGTCCGGCTCGTCCGGCTCGGCAGTTGGGACGTCGTCGTCGGCCGGCCCATCAGCCCGATCGCCTTCCGACGACGACGCCCCGCCGGGTTGTTCCCCCGGCTTCGCCACGGAGACCGGCCGCGGGCGCAACAACACCGCGCCTTCGGCCGGTTCCTCCAGGCCGAGCAGATCGAGAACCTGCGCCTCCTCGACCCGAACGCCGCGGTCCACGAGCTTCTCGATGTTGTCGAGGATCAGCTTGACGTCCTTCTGCTCCGGCCGGCCGATCCGGACGGTCGGATAGCGCTTCTGCGGGCCGAAGTTGAGGTCGACCATCGGTCGCGCGATGTCGCGGTTGACGGTCGCCGCGAGTTGCAGCGCGTCCATGCGCTCGATGTCCTCGCGCACGGTGTTCTGCACGGCGCCGAGGCCGCGCGAGCCGCCGGCGACGGCGTCGGTGGTGCCGGTCTGGCCCAGCACCAGCTTCGACGCCTGCAGGTCGAAGTATTCGGCCATATCCTTGAACGGCGAGCCGCCGCCGTTGCCCGTCGGCGCGTCGATGAACTCGATGTTCATCGTCTGCGGCACGATCGCCGCGGCGTCGCTGCCCAGCTCCGACACGGCGCGCAGCAGCGTGCGCTTCTCGGCGGCGGTAGCGTTCTGCGGGTAGCGACCGAGCCGCAGCGGATGGCCGTACACTTCGAGGAAGATCAGCCAGCTCTTCAGCGAGAAGTTCTTGAACATCCAGCCATAGGCCGCGGCGCGGGTGAGCCCGTTGCGGATCGGGATGCCGGACAAGAGCTTCGGCTGATGGGTCACCCATTTATAGGGCTTCAGCGGCTGCGGCTGGCCGTTCGCGTCGAGCAGCAGGCCGGTGGCGAGGTCGTGCTGGGCGAAGCGGAACCAGCGCGGGTCGCGCAGGGCGAGCTTCCGCGGCTGGAACTGGCCCTCGCTCACGTCCCACACGATTTCGCTCCAGGAGATGCCCTTGCCGAGGGCGTCCAGCGCGTCGACGAGGGCCAGCACGAACTCCGGCCTCTCCACGAACTCGCGCACGAAGTCGGCCTGCCGTACGCCGCCCGGCACGGCGGCCGGCTCCACCGAGATTTCCAGCTGCGCGACGGCTGCCTTGCGCGTGCCCAGCACGGAGCGGTAGTGCATCTCGCGCTCTTCGATGTCGGCGCAGAGTGCGAAGAAGCGCTGCGGGTCGGTGCTCTCGCTGGTCCGCAGGATCGACGCCAGCCCCTCGGGCGAGAGGCCGTAGGACGGGTGCTCCGGCTGGACCTGGCGGACGCCCATCGTGGTCGCGCCGCCTTCCTCGCGGCGCAGCGCCTCGACGTCGATCACCTCGCCATCGGGGCCATAAAGGGCGCGTCGGGCCATCGCTCACCTCACAACGTGGTGCGCTCGCGCGCGGCGCTGAATTCGTCGAGATCGTCGGGCGCGCGCATCTGGAAACGACCGCCTTCGGAGGCCGGTTCGAGCCGGTCTCGCGGGTGCTTCGACGGCGTGTCGTAGCCGACCAGGAACGGCTCCGCGCGCGAGGCGGCGTAGGCCAGCACGGCGGCGATCGCGGTGTCGCCGTGGCGCTGGCCCTTCTTGCCGCCCTTGTCGGTCGTGCGCTTGTTCTCCGGCACCCTCGGCACGCCCTGCACCAGCGTGACCAGCCGGAAGTCGGCGAAGATGTCCCGATCTTTCGGCATGTCGGCCGTCCGGTCCTCGATCGCCGCCCGCAGGCGCGGGAAATTCTCGATGTACCAGGCGGCCGTGAACTTGACGGCTTCGACCCGCTCGGCGCCGAAGCGCTGCTGCATGCGCTCGGCCAGATAGGCGCCGTTGCCGGTGGCGTCGTATTTGCCCGCCTGGAAGCGCGGCAGGTTCTCTATCAGGGCGGTGTCGATCGCCTCCTGGTCCGTGAAGGGCACGTTGCGCAGCTCGATCACCAGCGCCACGCGCCGGCGGTTGTCGCGCGACGTCTGGAAAACCCATCGGGCTGACAAGTCGCCCGAACGGGCGAAGTCGCCGCCGACCGCGCTCGGATCGTCGGGCGAGAGCCGCTTCAGCGCCGGCAGCAGTTCGGTCTCGATCCAGTTTCGGGTAATGCGTGCCCGCTCGGCGTCGCTCTCTTGCGCGAAGCCAGCCGGCAGCTCCCAGCGCAGCACCGGCACGTCGTCGTTGGCCGCGCCTTCGAGCATCGCCAGGGAAAAATAGGCGCCGCTGCCCTCGGACGGGATGCAGAACAGCTCCTCTCCCTCGTTGGGCGCGTAGAAGGCGACCAGGTCGGCCCGCCACTTCACTTCCGCATCGCCGCTCCACGCCTTGCCACCCGAGGTGCAGATGCGCTTGTAGAGCCCGTCCGCCAGTGCATCGTCGAGCGTGATCGTGTGCAGGCTGTAGGGCTTCCGGCCGCCCTTGATGTCCTGGACCAGCTCGTTGAAGGCATTCCCGGTGCCGTCGTGCGTCGAGATGATGCGGACCTTGCCTCCCCACATCAGCAGCGCCATGGCGGCCTTCAACATGCCCGGCAGATCGTCGTGGAAGGCCGCCTCGTCCAGGATGACCACGCCCTGCATGCCGCGCAGGCTGCGCGGCCGGCTCGGCAGCGCGATGATCGAGTAGCCCGACGCGAAGGTGATGCGGAAGGCCTTGATCTCCAGCGTGTGGCCGTCGTCGCCGACGTCACGGAACAGGAATTCGCCGGCCGTTTCGACCGCTTGACTCAGGTGCTTGGCCCACATCGCCGCCGAGGCGATGAACTCGCGGGCCATCTCGAAATTGTAGCCGATGTAGAAGCAGTTCATGCCGCCCGCGATCCTGGCGGCGCCGGCGATCGTCACGCAGTCGAACGCCTCTGCCCAGGTGAGGCCGATGCGCCGGCTTTTCTCGACGACCTTCACGGCCGAGGTGTCGGCGACGTACTTGCCCTGGTAGCGAAGCAGGATGGGCAGGCCGTCGTCGTTGGCGGCCTGGGTGGGCGACAGGAACGGATCGGGCAGCGGCCCGATGATGTCGCTTGCGGTGAGTGCACGCTGGCGGGCGATGTCCTCGTCGGACAGCAGGGGCACCGCCGGACCGCCGGTGGCGAGTGCCGGTCCGGCCTTGTCGAAGGGCCTCTTTGTCACCTTCGAAGCTGCTGCGCGGCGCGCCATGTCAGGCCGCCGTGCCGATGACCGCGGCGCGCAGCTTGGCGATCGTGTCGGCCGTCATGCCGCCGGCTTTGGCGACGCTCTCCACCGCCTTCGCGGCCTTCTCGACGGCTTCCTTCCTGATCTTGATCTCGCGGGCGATGTTCAGGTTGCCTGCGCTCTCGTAGTTCTTCACCGCCGCGGACAGGAAATAGAGATCCTTGGTGTCGATCGGCCGCGTCTCCGCGCCGTCTTCGCCGTCGTCGGACTGTGCCAGCATGTTGTCGAGCACGGCCGTCTTGCCGAGTTCGATCAGCAGCCGCCCGACCTTGCCTTCGGGATCTTCCGTCAGGCTCTTGGCCCAGCCCTCGCCCAGCGCCTGCGCGCGCTTAAGCGCCTGCATGCTCTTCTCGGCGGTCTTCTTCCAGCGGCCCACGCCCGATCGCGAGACGTCGGCGCCGAGGCCCTGCAGGTGCGCCAGGATTTCGTCCACGGTCTTGCCGGCGCGCAGCAGTCCATAGGCGGCGTCGCGGATTTCCGCCGGGAGCTTGTCGACCTTGGGGCGCTGGGCCACGGCTACTTCCGCCGCGGCGACGAAGGTGCCGTTATGTCGGGGTGCGTGAGCTGCCCCAGGGCAAGCTTGATGCCCTCGTCGGTGGCGGTGGCCAGCATGAAGCCTTCCAGATCCTCGATCAGCACGAAGCCCTGCTGTTCGAGCCACAGCAGTTCGGTGCGGATCTGCGCGCGCGTCGACCAAACCTGGTGAGCGACGCACAGGCGTTCGAGCTGGCTCTCGTTGGCGCCCTTGCCCTGCGCTCCCTCGAGAACCCGCAGGATGGTCAGACGTCGATCCTGGCGGAGCAACTCGTTGTAGGTAAGTTTCGCCATCCCTAGCCCGCCTGGTTGAGGAGATGACGTTCGACGCGGGCGAGGGAGACTTTGTGATCGTCCACCTTGTCGTCGATCGACCTGACCTCTACTTTGAGCTCACGCAACGAGCCGCCCATTTGGCTCACTGCCTCGCGCAGCTCGTTGGTCACGTCATAGCCGGGAAAGCCCTTGAGGCGCTCGTCCAGCAAGTCGAGCCGGTGGTGGGCGCCGTCGGCCCGGGTGTTTGCCGCCTGGACGTCCTTCTTGGTGGCGAAGGTGCCCTTCATCAGGACGATGACCAGCAGGATGCTGGCCTGCGCGACGACGAAGGCGAGCTGCGCGAGCTTGACGGCGGTTTCGAGGTCCATCGTGCTCAGCGCGTCCCCTTCGCCGTGATCTGGGCGATCATCGCGTTCTTGGCGTCGCTGCCGCGCGAGCTGCCGACCCAGTACGACACGACGGCCGAGGCCATGCCGGACAGCGACCCCAGCAACATGAAGGCGATGTCCTTCTGCTCCGGCGGCACGGTGCGCGTGAACAGGAGCGCCAGCATGATGCCGAAGCCTGCCAGCACGAGCAGGCTGACGACGACGGCGCCGTAGGCGATCGGCGAGCGCGTCTCGGCCAGGCGCGTGGTCTGCTCGCGCGCGCTCTGCACGTCGTGCAGGTAGGCCATGATCTCCTCGCGCTCGCCGCGCCGCGCCTCGGCCTCGGCCTGGATCAGCGCGATCTTGAACTGAAGCGCTGCCTGCGGGTCGCGGGCGATGGCCGCCTCGATCGCCTGCGGGTCGTCGGTGCCCAGCACCTCGCGGGCGATCCCGGTCACCGTGTCGACCGCCTTGCCGGTCTTGTCCCCGAACATCCAAGAGGCGATCGAGGGCAGTTCCTTGACCAGGATGCTGCCCAGCGCCATGCCGCCCGCGGCGAGAATGGGTAGAACCATCAGGCAACCTCCAACGTGACGCCGAGCGCCTGCAGCGTCCGCGGGCCGGCGACCCCGTCGGCCGGCAGGCCCTTCGACTTCTGGAAGGCGATGACGGCCGCCTCGGTGCCGGGGCCGAAGCTGCCGTCGGCCGCGACTCCCAGCGCGGCCTGGAGCTTGCGGACGGCCGCGCCGCTCTCGCCCTTGACGAGAATGCCGTCGGCCTCGGCCGGCGTGAGCTGCGCGTGCGCGGCCACCGGCGTTCCCGCCGGGCGCCACCATTCGGTGATGCGGTTGGCCCAGCCTTCGGCGAAGACGGCCTGCGCGTGGTCGCGGCCGACGATGCGCAGGAAATTGTCGAGACGCTCACAAATCAGCGGCCAGAACAGGCTCGCCTGGTCGACCGTCCCGAGCGCCTTGCCGCCCAGCACCACCAGGAGCGCCTTGACGGCCCGCCCAGGCCCGGAATGCGCCGAATAGTCGAAGAGGAACTCCAGGACCTTCGGGTCGGTGACGGCTTCCAGGCCGCGGAAGTAGACGGCGCGATAGATGGCGCGCGCCTCGGCCACGGCCAGCGCCTCGACCTCGGCCGCCGTCACCGGCCGACCCCGCCAGTCGGCGAGCGTGGCCTGGGTGATGCCGTACTTGGTCGGGCCACCGCGGTCGCTCGGGTGGTGGACGTAGCCGCCCTCGCGTTCGATGACACGGCCGATCAGATCGTCGATGGCGTTCACGATCAGCCTCCCGTCGTGGGCTTGAAGACGCGCTTGTTAGTTTCGATCCAGTGGGCCTCGCCGTGGGCGCGGGCGTTCGCGGCCACCACCGCCAGGGCGGCTGCGCAGAGCAGCATGGGCGATACGAGCATGAGGAGCGGTCGGACTTGCATTCGGGCCTCTGCAAGGTGAGGCTCGACGCTACGGCGGTCCGCCGCCTGCCGGCAGGGAGACCGGGTCTCCCGGTTTCTGCTTCACGTGAAACGGCCGGCGGCGATCCTAGACCCGCTTCGATGTCTTCTCGAAGAGGCTTCCCTGCGGCGACGGCTCGGTCTGTCTGGTCATCGCGACGCGCACGCGCTGCACGGTGCGGCGATGGACTTTTAGGGCTTCCGCCACCTTGTCCTTGCTGACCAGCCGAGGGTCCTTGTGCGCGCGCAGGAAGGCCTCGACCTGGCGGCGCCGGCGGGCGTCGCTTAGCCGGCGCTCCGCGCCGAGGCCGGTCGGCACCGTGATGTGCTCGCCGCCGAACAGCTTGGCGAGTTCGCGGCAGGCCGTCGGCCCCAGCACGTCCCAGAAGCGCGAACGCTGCCGGATCGTGCGCGGCACGAACACGCGCTGGCCGCCGAAGCCCGTCACCAGGCGGACGCCGGCGTCGTAGCCCGCGACCCGCGCCAGGGCGCGCGCCACGCCGTCGAGTTTGTCCAAGCGGGGGTCGCGGGCGCCGGTCATCGCGGCAACTCGGCGCGGAAGCCCGGATAGACGTCGTGCGGGTCACCGCCCGCGGCTTGGTAGCCCTCGACGTAGTGCAGCAGCGCGACACCGTCGATCTCGCCGCCGCAGTCGAGGCACGTGTGCTTCTGCCCGAGCCTGATCGGTCCGAACTCGCGGAACTTGCCGTCCCAAAGACCGTCGAAGAAACGCGCCGCCCAGACCTCGGCGTAGCAGTAGTCGCAACCGGGGCCGACTTTCAGGCAGCCCCAGACGGGATTGAACGTGTGGTCCGTCCACGCAATGGTGGTGCGCTCGCCCATCACCACACCTCGATCTCGGCGGGGCAGCGTTCGGCATTCCAGTCCAGCCACTGATGCAGGGCATCGAGGGCGGCGCCCTGATCCGGCGCTTCCGGCACGCCTGGCACCAAGAGCGTGACGCCGTCGTAGGCGTGGCGCGCCCGCACCTCGACGAACGCCCGAAGTTTCTTCGAAGGGCCCTTCATGATCGGCAGCGCGCCCTCTGGAACCGAGCGACCGAAGCCGATGACGCCCGAGGCCCAGCACCAGGCGCGCATCAGATCGCCATCCCGGCCACGCGCGCGATGCGCTTGGCCTCGGTGAAGTGTTCGGCGATCTCGGCGTCGGTGAAGCCGGCGGCCGTGAGGTCGTCGCGGGTGACGCAGCCGTTCGACGACACGGCGCGGGCGATCTCGGCCGCCATGCGGGCGCGCCGCAGCGTGCGCGGCTCGGGGTCGGGCAGGCGCATGAAGGGCGCGAGGCCGGCCGGCACGATCGGCCGCTCCAGGGCATGGCCCCGGATCTGTTCGAGCAGACGCGGCGTCGCCGCGACCGGTAGAGTGGGCTTGAGATACTCGACCATCAGACGATCCCCAGCGCGTGCCGGTAGGTGTCGAGCAGTGCCTCCTGCTCGGCCCGATCGGCGCTGTCCATCGCGCGCAGCGCGACGATCTTGCGCATGGCCTTGACGTCGTAGCCGACGCCCTTGGCCTCTCTGTAGACGTCGCGAATGTCGCCGCCGATCGCCTTGCGCTCCTCCTCCAGCTTCTCAATGCGCTCGACGAAGCTTTTCAGGCGCTCGGCCGAGACCGGGCCCGTCCTGGTCTTCTTGCTGATGGCTTCCGGCATTTTTTAGGCTCCTTCGCTGCGAGAGGGGTTGCGGTGACGATGGCCGAGCTTCAGCCGGCGCACATGAAAGCCGAGCTGGCCGGCCAGGACGTTGAGGCGCGGGCCGTCGAGGTCGCGGACGAAGGCCACGCGTCGGCCGGCGTCGCGGATCGCCGCGATGCTGCGCTCGTCGCCGGCGCGGCCCTCGCGCATGGCGGCATCGAGGCGCCGCCACAGTTCGCGCACCAGCGACTGCTGCGGCCCGAGCAGACCGTGCGCGGTCTCGGCGTCGACGCCGACGCGGCCGAGCCACGCCTTCAGCGACTCGACCACTTTGTTCGCCTCGCCGTTGGTGCACCACGCCAGCGTGCCCTTGCCGGTGATGCGCCGGACGAAGCCGTTCAGCGCCTTGTCGGTGCCGTGCTGCAGCTCGTCGAGATGGTGCAGCGAGATCCACAGCGCCCGCGCCTTGCCGGCGATCGGCCGGCGGTCGTGCGGCGCGCGCGGCTTGCGCGGCGCCGGCGCGAAGCCCAGGCGGCGCATTTCCGCCATCACCCGGTCGGCGCCGGCGCCGTCGAGGTCGCGGGCCGAACGCACGCCGGCCACCCGCTCCAGCAGGTCGCGGTAGCTGTCGTCGTCGAGACCGCGGTCCTTCTTGGCGACATGGATGGCGGCCAGCGTCGCGCGGTCGATCATCGCTCGCCCTCCTGGACGGCGGTGAAGGCCGCCACCATGTCGGGCCAGGCGAGGCCGAGATCGTGGCCGCGGCGGACGATCGCCTTGAAGGTGTCGAGGTCGATCGGGCCGATGCCGGCGGCGGCCTGTGCGCCGACGACGTCCAGCACCGTGAGCCGCAGATCCGCGATGGCGTCGCGCAGGCCTTCGCGCTGGCGGCTGTTGCCGGTGGAGCGCATCAGCAGCGAGGCCTTGGTGTCGACCTCGATCATGGCGGCGATCAGGGGATGGCAACTCATGGCCGGCTCCTTTCGGCGGCATCGATGGCGCCCGAACTGGCGGACAGGTAGGCTCTGCGCGCCGCGCTCGTGGTCGCGGTCGGGACGGCGACACCCTGGTTCTGGCGATACTTCGTCCAGGCGCGGTTCACCTCGGCGCGCAGGGTCCGCGGCACACGGCTCCAGCAGTCGCGGCACATCAGGTGTCCCGACCGCACCGCCGCGCCGCACAGGGCGACCGGGCACGCCCTCACGACTGCACCGTGGCGGCCGCCCGGCGCGCGTTCGAGACCGCCGCGGCCAGCCGCTGCCTGTTGCGGGCGGTCGGCTGGCGGCGAGCCGCCTTGGCGCACGCTTCGACGGAGACGCGCTGATAGGTCGGCAGCACCTGCCAGCAGACGATGCACATGAGGCCGTCGGCCGCCATCTCGTTGGTGCAGGTCAGGACCGGGCACCGGACGCGGGCCGCGCTCACGACCCGGCTCCCGGAGAGCGGCCTTCGATGCGCTTTCGAAGGTCGACCGCGAGCTGCTGCCGGCCGATGCCGGGCACGGACAGCGCCAGCAGGATGTCGGCGACCAGCGTCTGGTAGTCCGGCGTCAGCGCCTTCATGCCGAGCACCAGGGCGTTGATCCTGGGCTCCTGCAGGAGCTGCAGCGTCTCGATCGCGCGGCCGAGCGTGTCGAGCTGGGCGTCCGCCACGTCGGCTTTCAGGCGGCCGGCGGCGACCCAGCCGGGATAGAGGCGCGCCCGCATCGCGCGCTCGCGGTGCAGCTCGGCCACCTGGTTCTTGAGTCCGTAGGGCGCGAGCAGCTTGTCGGCGGTCGTGCGGCCGGGCGGCGAGGTCGAGCCGTCCTGGTGGACGAAGGGCGTCTGTTCTTCTGGCATCACGCGGCTCCTATCGCTTCCCGAAAGGATTTTGAGCCGCGGCCACGGCGCGCGCCGTACCCGGCGGCAGCCTGTGACCGCGCGCCTTGTCGGGCAGCGAGACGATCAGCGCGCTGCCGTCGAATTCGAACGCGACACCCGACTTGAACTCGTCCTCCGCGAGGCCCGGCATGCGGCCGAGCACGACGCGGCAGCGCTTGCCCTTGGTCGATGGTTTCGACAGCGACGTCGGTTCGCCCTGCATGGGCTCGATGCGGATCTTGCCGTCGTCCTCGCCCGTGCCGATCGAGAGCTGCA
Organism: Reyranella sp.; assembly: GCA_019745575.1. Lineage (GTDB taxonomy): Bacteria > Pseudomonadota > Alphaproteobacteria > Reyranellales > Reyranellaceae > Reyranella. The sequence goes on from JAIETA010000165.1 coordinate 15,494, forward strand.
GTGTCGCGGCCGGCTTCCAGCCGAGCTTCTTCAGCGTGTCGGCGTCGATCGACAGGAACGGCCGACCGCGGCTCTCCTTCTCCTGGATGGTGAGGGAGACAGACGCCGCACCATTCGACACGGGGGGGGGTGTATTTCTTCCAGGCCATTTCATGGCTCCATTGGTTCGACGTTGAGAGGGGAACGCGGGTACGCGGGACGCGACGAACTGCCGGCGGTCACTCCGCCGGCAGGAACTGGTCGAAGAATTTGGGCAGCAGCTCGCCGTCGATGCGGGCGCGCACGGCCGAGGGCGACAGGTTCGCCGGCGCCGTCCAGGCGAAGCCGTCGGGCGCGCCGCCGTTGTGGCCCGGCACGCGGATCGTGATCGCAACGACGGTGCCGCGCGGCACGGTGCGGAGCAGCGGGTCGATCGCCATCACTGCACCGTCGTGGTGGTGGGCGCGGTCGGGGCAGCGGCCGCCGCCTGTGCGCCGAGCTTCCCGCGCATCGTCTCGAAGGCACCGTCGAGCAGCGCCGGCAGGGCACGGAACAGCGAGGCGGCGGCGGCCTCGCGGCGCGTTGCGCGCGCCACCTCCGCCACCGAGCTGGACGCGAAGGTCTGGCCGTCCGGCAGCAGCAGGTGCAGCAGCAGGCAGACCGGGACGCCGGGCAGCAGCAATTCGGGCAGGCCGGCTGTCAGCTGGTCGCCCTCTCGGATCAAGGCGGCGGCCACCACGACGTCGCGCGTCGGCGTGGCGGTCAGAAAGTTCGCGAGGCCGATGCCCGGTGTGTTCAACGCCGGGCGATAGAGCGAGGCCAGCACGAGCGAGCCCGGCGGCAGGAGGAAGTCGCTCATTGCAGCGGCTCCCGGAACACCAGCGCGGCGATGATGCGGTCGCAGTCGTCGGCCGAGGGCCACGGACCGTTCGGCATCAGGTGCCGCAGGATGCCCGTGCGCGTCGGCGGATCGATCGCCTCGCGGTGGAGATCGCGGACCTCGGGGAAGTGGTAGCGCACCGCCTTCTTGGTGATCCTGTCGCCGGCGATCTGCTCGATCGTCGGCTTGTAGATGCCCTGGATCATCAGCGTGCGGCAGCGGAGCAGGATGCGCATGCGCATGATGATGGTGGCGGTGGCGCGCTTGCCGTGCGGTTCGCCCGCCGGCGGCGGTGGCATCGTCGTCGGGATCGCTTCTGAAATCGTCGTCATGGTCGGGCCTCCTAGACGGACTGGTGGGGATTGCCGAAGCGCGCCCGCTCCTCCGCCTGCACGAAGTGCAGATGCAGGAGCCGGACGTTCAGCGGCGGGAGATGGCCGGTCGGCGCCGGGCGCCGGCCGAGCCAGAGACGGAGAAAGGCAACGAGGCGCGTCATCGACGCCTCCCGTCAGTCGTATCGTGATGGCCGCGGATCGCCGCCCTGAGCGGGCGCTTCCATGCGACGTCGTTGAAGAGGCGGCGCACGGTGAGGTCGAGCCGATCGCGGAAGGCCGTGTCGGCGTCGATCGCCGCCTGGAGCGCGCGATGGAACTCGCGCACCTGGTCGCGTCCCCACCCGACCAGATCGGCGACCTGCCAGTCCTTGGCGTGCAGCACGATCCGCGCCGCCCATACGAACCGTCCAGCGCGCGTGCATGACGGCGACGCTGCGGGACGGGCCGAGCTCGACCAGCATGCCCACCGGAACTTCCATCCGGTCGGCCACGCGATCGGCGAGTTGCATCAGCGCCTCGCGCGCCAGCAGCTCGGGCGACGCCTCGATCGGCGTGACGGTCTCGGCGGTCTGTGCGGCGATCACGAGCGCCTCGCGAAGTCGACAGCGATCACCGGGCCATACTGATCGGGCAGGGGCCTGCCGGTTGCCAGGTCACGGTAGAGGCGCGCGGCCGCGGTCGACGCGGCCATCATCGGCACCGTTCCGGGAAAGCGCCGGTGCGCGTCCTCGATTTCGGCCGCGAAGCGCCTTGTGTGCTCCATCAGGAGGCGCTGGCTGTCGACCAGCTCGAGCAGCTGGTCGCGGGTGGGGGCGGGCGTGGCATCTATCGCCTTGAGCGCGTCTTCGATTTGTCGGGAAAGAAGTCGGGACATGGTCGGTCACTCCTCGGGCTGCTGGGAGTCGGTGGCGGAGCTGGTGGGAGAAGCCGGCGCGGCCTTGTGGCCGCGCCAGTTCGAGCAGGTCGGGCAGGTGCGGAAGAGCTGCACGCGCTCGGGGTTGGTCGCGGCGAAGGGCCTTCCCTGCAGCTCGATGCAGCGATTGCGCGGAAGGTCGTCGCCGAGGACCGGGCAAGTCACGGTCTTGCCCATCAGGGCGCCCTTGACGCGCTCCGCGACGCGATCGAGGCGGCCCTTGTACTTGTTGCGCAGCGTCTCGTTGACGACGCTGCCGCTCATGCCGATGCGCTGGGCCGCCGCCTGCTGGCCGAGCGTGTCGCAGGTCTCGGCGAGCACCTGCACCCAGTCCGGCAGGTCGGCGCTCCAGGCGGCGCGCGCGACGTCGATCTGGAGCTTCTTCAGGTCGGGCGTCGGGATCATCCGCCACTCCGGTTGAAGCGACGACGGCCCACGAGCGGCTTGAACGGCAACACCTCGCCGGTGCGCCGATCGACCAGGCCGGCGACCTTGCCGTAGCGGAAGGGCGGCTGCGGCCCGAGATCCCGCGCGAGGCGGAAGCCGTCGTTGTCGTCGCGCACGATGACGGCGCGGCGCCACTCCTGGATGACCGCCTGCACCTGGCGCTCGGTCAGCTCGCAGATGGCGGCGAGTTCGCCCAGCGTGAAGCGCCGGCGCTGGCGCATCGCTCTCCAGACACGCAGCGGACGTCCGCGAGCAGGCAACGGCTTGCGCACCTGCCCGAGATCGAGGAAGTCCGTCATCACGCCACGCCCGCTGCGGCGCGCAGGCCGAGCCTGTCCAGCAGGTCGGGGCGGCGATCGAGGGTGAACTTTTCGTGCTTCGCGTCGGCGTGCGCGACCCTCTTCAGGCCCTTGCGCTTGGCGAGGCTCTCGATCTGCTCCAGCGCGACGACCAGAAGCCGGGCGCTGCCGTTGGCCTCGCCGTGCAGGCGATCGATGAGGTCGTCGGCGACCTCGACGTCGGCGATGTACTTCAGAAGCGTGCCGGCGTCCTCGCGGTCGAGCGGCTTGAATTCGACCACCTGGCTGATGCGGCTGACGAACTGCTCCTGGTCGCGCAACGACAGCAGCTTCGACACGAAGTGCTGCATGCCGATCAGGACCAGCGGGGCGCCGCTCAGGTCGTGGATGTCGCGCAGCGTGTCGAGCAGTTCGGGGTGCTTTACGAGGTAGTCGGCCTCGTCGAAGACCAGGGGCTTCGGCCGCTCGCCGCGCGCCAGCATCTCGGCGATCATCTTGTGCGTCTCCGCGTGGCGGGCGCGCGGCGCGATGCCGAGTTCCAGGCAGATCGCCTGCAGCATGGGGCCGGGCGTCCGCCACGCCGCCATCGCGCGGACGTAGGAGGCTTCGGTGCGGGTGGCCCACCACGAGACGGTGCGGCTCTTACCGTCGCCGGCGCGCCCGAAGGCGACGCCGATGCCGGGCGTGTTCACGGATCTGTCGAGAAGCGCCTGGCCGGCGACGGCGAAGGCCTTCACGTTCTTGACGGGGGCGATGAGGCTTTTCATTATGTTACTCGTCTGTTGTTTCGATCCGGGGCCGGTTGGCGTGTCAGCGCCGCCGGCCCTCTTCGTTTGTTGGGAGCCGCCGGCCTCGCGAGAGGCCGGGCAGCCCCGATCAGGCGGACTGGTCTTCGACCAGCCGCATGCCGTTCCACTCGTGACTGCCCTCGTAGCTTTCGAGCCAGTCCCGGCTCTCGGCGGAGATCTCGCGACCGTCGTCGAGCAGACCTCGAAGCTGTTTCGCGCGGGCGTAGCGCTGGTCCGGCGTTTCCTCGCCAGCCTGGTCGCGGCGGCGGTCGGTCAGCTCGGCGATCGGCGCGCTGGCCGTGGGGTGGTCGACGGCGCGGAGCGCCTCGTCGAGTTCGGGCGTCGACCAGTTGGCCGGTGCATTGGCCGCCACCGGCACCGGCGCCGTGCCGATCATGCGCCTGGCGACGCCGTGCAGATCGGCGTCGCGCGTGAGCCTGCGCAGCCGTGCCCTGCCTTCCTTCTCGAAGGCCGCCTGTTCGGCGCGCACCCGCGCCGCCAGCTCGGCGCGGTCGAGGCCGGCCAGTTCGGGGTTCAGGCCGATGCCGACGAAGCGCCACGGATCGGTGTCGGTGTAGAGGTAGATGCGGCCCATGTCGGCCGGATCGAGGCGGACTTGTAGGCGCTGTCCGGGAATGAGCCGGTCGACCCAGTAGTCGACGCCGTCGACCTTGACCGCCTTCTTGCCGACGACACGGATGCCGCCTCCGCCCGCGGGCGGCATGAGCAGCATGCCGATCGCCCGCTCCTCGGCGCGCCGGACCTCCGTCGTGGCCGCCAGCTCGAGGGCGATTTCATGCGGTGTCCGGCCGCCGAGGCCGGCATGCGGGCGATGGGCGTAGATGTTGGCAAGCCAGGCCGTGAGCTGCTCCTGCAGCTCGTCGCTCGACAGGGCGACGGCGAAGGCTTCGTCGTCGCTGACGCCCAGCCGGGCGGCGAAGGCCTGGCGCGCGCGTATCTGCGTCCGATCGGCGACGTTCGAGCCGATGTAGCCCGGCAGCAGCGGCATGAACTTGTGCTGGATGGTGCCGATCGCGCGCTCGACGAACGGCTTGCGCTCGGGCGAATGCTTGGGCGCCGGCTTGTGGCGAATGCCGAGCTGGCGGATGCAGATGCAGAAGTGCGCCGACTTGAAGTCTGGACCGTTGTCGGTGCCGAGGGTCTCCGGCACGCCCCAGGCCTGGCAGGCGCGCGCGACCATCAGCAGCGACGCCGTCGTGCGGGTGGTGTCGGTGACCAGCGCCATGAGACGACGGGTGGCGACGTCGACCAGGACGTAGATGTTCCGGCGCCCGTCGGTGCAAAGCACGTCGGCCGGCGAGGCGTCGACTTCCCAGCGCTGATTGAGTCGGACCACGCCGGCGGCCGCGGCGCCGGCGGCGAACCGATGGTGGGACTTGGCACGGTCGGGGTCGGAGAAGGCGGCGAACGAAGCCGCGTTCGCGGGGTCCCGGTGCCAGCTTCGGACGAAGCGGGCGATCGTCGCCGTGGACGGCAGGTCGAGCATGACGCCGTCGGGGTCGGGCAGACCCTGCGGGAAGTTGGTGTCGAGCAGGCCGCGCAGCTCGTCGGCCGAGAGCAGGGGCTGCGTGGCGTGCGCGCCGATCACGAAGTCGGCCGCATCCTGCGACTGCTCGAAGACGCCGCGCCGGCCGCCGGCCCAGCGACCGGCGATCACCTCGTCCTCGCCCCTGGCGCGCGCGGCGAGCCAGCGCTCCAGCGTGCGACGGCTCAGCGCCTGGACGTCGGCGCGCGCCCACGGCGGCATCTCGACGTGCCCGTCGTTGAATGCGGAGACGAAGACATCGATGACGGCGCGCGCCGAGCGCTCGCCCTTCATTGCGTCGAACTGCTCCAGCACGATCGTCCGGGCGGCGTGGCGCTCGGACTGGCGCGCCGTCATGGCGGCCAGCGTCGCAAGCGGCGCGCGCGGCCGGCCCTCGTTGCCCGCGGCCTTCGCGGCCTGTTCGACGATGCGTCGATTGAGGATCTCGGCGCGGGCCTGCGTCGGCAGCGCCGCCAGAGGGAAAGCGCGGCCGCCGCCCCTGCCCTGCCGCTCCACGAATACCCAGCCCTGCTTCGTGGCGAGACGCGAGATGTTGGCGCGGCGGGTGGGCAGCCCGGGCAGCTTCAGCACGGCGAGCTCGGCCGCGGTGAAAGAAGCGGCCCCGACATCGACCGACTCGCCGTGGTGATCGCCAGTGGCGGGAACGCGGTCGGTGTCGGGGCCCAAGGTGCCAGACGCCGGCGGGAAGGATGCCTGCGTCGTGGCGGCTGCCGCGCCGGCGGGGGATCGTGCCGGCTCGGGCTGCAGCAGCGGAGGGAGTTGCTTGGCCCTCATCTGTGGCGCCTTCCGCCACGGATGGGGGAGCGGGCACTGGACTCGCAGCGCCGCAGGCGTCTAATGGGCTGGTTGTCCTCGTCGAAGAGCGAGGGCCACAGTTGGTGAGGCTGTGCAGACAAGGCCCGGGCGATCAAACGCATCGCCTTGGGAAACGGGTTCTGCAGGGCCGATCGGAAGTAGCTGGCCTCCTTGTCGTGTCGGCGGGCCAGCGCCGTCAGTGTGAGACCGCGCTGCGCCAGTGCGGCTTTCACGAAGGCGGGATGGATGTCACCCGAGGACAGATGGTGGAGTTGGAGGCGCTGCACGGTCTTATATGGTCCACAAACCTCACGAACGTGAGGAGAGACAACCATATATGGTTGTATAGGTCAAGTAAGGCGCCCACGAATGGCCTAGAAGCCGCTAAACCGCCGCCACATCGGTTGCCTACGCCTCCCGGAAGGTGGGGAGACCGGGCATGAGCGGGGACGACAAGCCCAACACGCGCGAGCGCCTCAAGGTGCTGGCGCCCGGTTTCGGCAAACGCGTCGGCGAGGCCGTCGACGTGCTGGGCGGTGCGGCCGGCGCCGCCAAGGCCCTGCCGCTCGGCGAGAACCAGATCCGCCGCATCATCAACGAGGAAACGGTGCCGTCATTCCCGGCGATATCGATGCTCGCCAAGAAGAGCGGCTACCGGCCGGAGTGGCTGGCCTTCGCCGAAGAGCCGGCCAGGCGTGACGGCGGCCCCGATCTCGGCGCGTTGCCGGACGAGACGCGCGCCACGCCGTTCTACTGGGTGCCCGAACTCGACGCCCGCGCCGCCGCCGGCGAGGGCGTGATGAACGCCGAACATCCCGAGGTGAAGGCGGCCTTTCCGATCCCGTGCCAGATTATCGATCACATGGGACTCGATCCGACCCGCCTGCGCGTGCTGCAGTCGGACGGCACTTCTATGGAGCCCGACATACGTCACGGCGACCACATGGTGATCTATGTCGGCGAGGAAACGCTGATCGACGGCGCGATCTACGTGCTGAGCAGCGGCGACGACACCCTGGTCAAACAGGTACAGCTCGATCCCACAGGCGGCCTGACGCTGATCTCGAAGAACGCGGCCTTTCCGCCGCGACCGGTTTCGGCCGAAGACCGCGACCAGCTGCTGTTCGCCGGCCGCGTGGTGATGACGCTGAAGCGCTTCGGCTGAGATGCGGCGCCGGTTGCTGGCGCGCTACGCGGCCTTCCTGATATCGCGGGCGCGCTCGATCGCCTCGTAGACCAGGTCGTCGCCCTTGCGCGGGAAGCCGACCGCGATCTTCTCGTGCGACGTATGGATTTCGATCCAGGCCCAAACCGCGTTCGACTGTCGGTCGACGGCGGTGATCTTGTCGATCGGGATGGTGCGCAGGATCTCGCCGCCGAGCAGGCGCTTGCGATAGAAGGCCACGCGCTCCGTGGTCACGATCAGCTCGCCGTTGTGCTGCCGGTCGCCTCCCCTGCCCATCAGCCGCCCGACATAGGCGTGCTCGGCGGCGATGACCGTCTCGCCCTTCTTGAGGTGGCGCGCGAGGAAGGCGCGGCCGTGGCCGGATTTCGGGGAGACAGGGTCGGGCATGATGGCGCTGGACACGGGCGGCCTCCTGTTGGGCCGGATACTTGCCTCCCGGCCGGCCGCCGTCCAGTCCCGCCAGGCGGTCCCGACCCGGCCTGGGGGAGACCGCCCCCGGCACGCCGCGATTAGAGCCACGGGGCGCAGGCGAGGGGAGACAGGCCGGGGCAGGGCCGCCCGAATTCTTCGAAACGGCTTTCGAAACGACTGTGGGCCTTGGCGGGGGCATCCGGCGGGCCGGCGATGGGGGAGACCCGGGCTCCCTGCCGGAGCCGCCCGGCCGGCCCTAGCGTCGGCCAGCATGATGCCTCGGGTCAAGAAACTCCTTGGGGCCTTCTTCGGGAGGGTGCCGTGTAGCCGTGTCGGAACTGCTCGCCATGTGGTGACGGTGGTGGCTTCGGCCGCCACCGCCTCCGAGCAGACCGTCATCGGCTCCGCCGTCGCCCTCGAACTCGGCAAGGACAACACGCCTCCCGAGTGGATACGGCTGATCCCGCCCGGCACCTTCACGCTCAACGACGGCCGCGGCCCGTACCACAATCGCCAGCCCGACCAGGTCATCGCCGAGACGCTGACCTCGCTCGGCGGCCGCGACGCCGGCGGCGATTACGACCACGCCACCGAGTACACCGAACAGACCGGCCAGCCGGCGATCGCCTCGGCCTGGATCAAGGACTGGCGCGTCAGGGACGGCGCCATCGAAGCGCGCACGGAATGGACGGAGCGGGCCGCCCGGCGCATCCGCGCCCGCGAGTACCGCTACCTCTCGCCCGTGTTCGACGTCCGCAAGTCGACCGGCGAGGTGCTGCGCATCAAGCGGTTCGCCCTCACCAACAAACCCTCGATCAACGACCTCCCGGCCATTGCGGCCTCTCAAGCGAAGAAGAAGGAGAACGACTTGGACCTGCTCACCCTGATCGCGAGCGCGCTCGGCATGCCCGGCGCAACCGCGGATGCCGTGGTCGTGGCCGTCACGAACATGAAGAAGAACCTCGACAGCGTCGTCGCCTCGTCCGGCCTCAAGGCCGACGCCTCGGCCGAGACGATCATCGCCGCGCTGCGCGACAAGCCCGACGCCGCCAAGTGGATCGCCGCGACGGAGTACCAGCGCGTCACCGGCGAACTGCAGACGATCAACGCTGCGCGCGACGAGCTGCAGAAGAAGGTCGCGCGGGGCGAGATCGAGAGCGTCATCGCGCAAGCCATGAAGGACGGAAAGGTCGTGACGTCCAGCAAGGACTACTGGACGCAGGTCTGCGCCAGTGCCGGCTCGGCAGCGCCGCTCGTCGAGTTCCTCAAGACCGCGCCGGTGATCGTGAAGCCCGGTCAGGAACCGCTGCCGGAGGGCGATCCCGCCAAGATCACCGCCGCCACGCTGTCGCAGGACCAGAAGGACTACTGCGCCGCGTACGGCATCGATCCGGAGGGCTTCGCAAAGAGCCTCCAGACCATCGTCGCCTCGTCCGCCACCTGATCCCGGGAGAACCGCATGGCCAACCAGGCCGCCAACCGCTACGTGCCCAGCCGGGCCGTCAACACCATCACCATCGGCGCCAAGGCCGCGACGCGCCTGTGGTCCGGCAGCTTCGTCTTCAACGATGCCGGCGTCGGCCGGGGCGGCGCGCCGACCGCCGCCACGCCGGTGCTGGGCGTCAACCAGGCCGAGGTGAACAACCTCGACGGCGCCGACAACGCGCTCGACGTCGTGGCCGAGCTGGGCTGCTTCCCGTTCGGCATCGGCTCGGCGGGCGATGCGCTCACCGCCGCCGACTACGGCAAGGACGTCTTCGCGATCGACGACCAGACGGTAGGCAAGACCAACGGCGGCGCCACGCGCCCGACCGCCGGCAAGCTCGTCCGCATCGAGAACGGGCAGGCCTGGGTGCAGATGCCCGTGCCGACCACCCTCTAACGCGCCCCTCCAGGAGATCCACCCACCATGCCCAAGGCCATCACCACCGCCCTGCTGCAGACGCTGTCGGCGGGCTATCACTCGCTGTTCAACGAGGCCCGCGCCGACCTCGCCAACTCGGTGCCGATCTTCTGGAACGAGCTCGCCACCGAGATCCCGTCGAACTCGATCGAGGACGTGTTCGGCTACATGAAGGGCATCCCCGGCTACCGCGAATGGATCGACGACCGCGTCATCCATCGCATGGATGCCGGCGACTACCGCATCCGGAGCAAGAAGTTCGAGCTGACGCTGGGCGTCAAGCGCGACGACATCCTCTACGACAACCTCGGCCTCTACAACGTGACGGCCAAGTGGATCGGCGGTCAGGCGCGCACCTTCCGCGACGAGCTGCTCTTCCCGCTGGTCAAGAACGGCAACACGCTGATCGGACCGGACGGGCAGTACTTCTACGACACCGACCATCCGCTGACCGACAAGACCGGCGCCACGATCACCGCGTCGAACTGGACGGCCGGCGCCGGCCCGCTGTGGTTCATGGTGGCCAAGCCCTACGGCATGAAGCCGTTCATCATCACCAAGCAGGAAGAACTCGACCTGGTGCCGATGTTCGACCCGGCGAACGAGCGCGTCTTCATGCGCGACGAGTTCCTGTGGGGCAGCAAGGGCCGCTTCGGCACCGGCTTCTTCCTCTGGCAGTTCATCGAGGCCTCGAAGGCGGCCGTCACCGCGCCCAACATCAACGCGATGTTCAAGGCGCTGGCCACCAGGCTCGGCGACAAGGGCTCGAAGATGCCCATGATACCGACCGACGCCTACTTCCCGCTCTCGCTGCGCGGCGACGCCAACGAGAACATCCTGGCCGACAGGCTGGCCAACGGCGCCGCGAACACGAACTTCAAGGTCGTGAACGTGCACTTCGTGCCGTGGCTGGACTGGAACTGAGCGAGGGCTAAATGGTCAGGAACAACAGCCCCTCGCCCGATCAGGGCGCCGACACGCGCACTGCCGAGGAGATCTCGGCGGCTGCGGCCCGCGAGGCCGCCGAAAAGGAAGCCGCCGAGAAGGCCGAGGCGGATCGTCTCGCGGCGGAGAAGGCAGACGCCGATCGCGTCGCTGCCGAGAAGGCCGAGGCCGAAAAGGCCGACCAGAAGAAGGCCGCTGCGGCAAAGGCTGCGGCCCACAAGGCTGCGGCGGAGACCGCCGACGCGCCCGCCCTGGTCGTGTTCGCCAAGCGCGCCATGTTCCGGGCCGGCCGCGCCTGGAGCGAGGGCCGCAACGAACTCACGCGCGCACAAGTCGCCGACCTCGGCGACGACAAGCTCGCGCAGATCCACGCCGACCCCAACTTCTCGATGGCGTCGCCCGGCAAGGCCGGCGTCGCCGTCGCGGACGGCGCCGGCCAGCCGGTCGACGCGCATCTCGTGGTCATGGCCAAGCGCGCCATGTTCCGCGCCGCTCGCGCCTGGAGCGAGGGCGCCAATCCGCTTACCCAAGAGCAGGCGGCCGAACTCGGCGAGAAGCTCGACCTGGTGAGGGCAGATCCCAACTTCACCGTGATCCAGCCGAAGGCGAACTAGCCATGATGGCGCGCGATCCCCTGGGCGGGTTCTTCCCGGCGCTCTATCCGGTGCCCGGGCTCGCGCAGTCGATCGTGCTGGCGGCCGCCGGCAACACCGGCTGCGTTGCCGTCGACTTCAAGAAGGAGACGACGGCGATCGGCGTGCGCGTGCGGACCGCCAATGTCGCGCGCATTCGCCTGGGCGACGCGGCCGTGGCGGCGACCGCCGCCGACATGCCGATCGCCAAGGAGGACGGCTGGCTCTTTCTGTCGCTCCTGGGCCTCGACGCCGCCGGCGACAAGGCCGCCCGGCCCGTCCGACTCGGCGCGATCGCCGAGGGCGGCGGCGTCACCGTCGACGTCGTCGAGTTCAACTGAAGCGACCCCGGCCATGACGATCCTGAAGAAGCTCCCGCGCCCCGCCCGCGGCATGATCGCGGCCTTGCTGCTCGCGTGCCTGGCGGCCCTGCCGTCGATCGCGGTGGCGCAGTCGACCTACGTGCCCGGTCCGCGCGGCATGACCGGCCCGGCCGGACCGCAGGGCGCCTCCGGCTTCACCTGGTACTCGGGCAGCGCTGTCCCGGCGGTCGACCTCGCCAACAACGGCGACTTCTACCTCCGCACGACGACCGGCGACGTCTACCGCAAGCTGGCCGGCCTGTGGTCGATCCAGCTCAACATCATGGGGCCGACCGGCCCGGTCGGCCCCGACGGCAAGATGATCCGCAACGGCGCCGGCGCGCCCGGCGCGGGCCTGGGCGTCGACGGCGACTTCTACATCAACACGTCGGCCAACACGATCTACGGACCGAAAACGGCCGGCGCGTGGGGCAGCCCGACGTCGATCGTGGGCCCCGGCGGCGCCACCGGCGCAACGGGTGCCACAGGCGCGACGGGCGCCACCGGACCGACAGGTCCCGCGGGGCCCGGGGCGTCCGCCGTGCGCCAGACGATCTCGGCGGGGCCGGTCGACAGCGCCGGCCTTCCCTCTCTGCTGCCCGCGACCTCCGGCAGCCTCAGCCTCACCAGCCAGAACGTCTCGGGCGCCTGGCCGCTGGTCGCCGCTTCCGCCAACGACTGGAACGCGACCACAGGGCATGCGGTCGACGCCTTCGGCGTCAGCACGTCGAACGTCACCTGGTCGAGCCTGACCGCGTCGAGCACGCTCTACCTCTACGTCACGGTTTCCGGCGGCGCGCTGGCAACCGGCTTCACGACCCTGGCGCCGATCTACCAGGAAGGCGGAACGCCTTCCGTCACGTCGGGCCAGTTCACCTTCAACATCGCCGAGAAGCGCGGCTATCTCGGCAACGGCACGACCGCGCCGCAAGCCAGCATCGTGTTCGTGGGTGAGGCCGTGACCGGCGCCTCGACGGTCACCGGCACCGTCGCCTACGCCTACAACGGCCGCTACGCGTCGGGCTTCACGGCGACGCTGCCGGCCGGCGGCGCCGTGACGAGCCGCACCCACAACATCGGCGTGCCGCCGCGCAAGATCGACCTCATCATCGAATGCACGACCGCCGACGCCGGCTATGCCGTCGGCGACCAGATCCCGACACTCGGCCAGGGCCAGGGCGACAACGGCAGCGGCTTTCGCATGGCGACGATCTGGACCGCGGCCAAGGCCGTGAGGCATGTCTCGCCGGGCAACGCCTGGCAGGTGCTGAACGCCTCGACCGGCGTTCTCGTGTCGCTGACGCTGACGAGCTGGAAATACCAGTTCATCGCCGAGCGGGGCTGGTAGTGCCCTACTGCACCAAGCCCGACATGCTGGCGCGCTTCGATCCGCGCACGCTAGTCCAGCTCACCGATCGCCCGGCCGACGACACCGTGCCGCCGGCGACCGCGATCACCGACAGCGTGCTCAACCAGGCGATCGCCGACGCCGACGCCACGATCGAGAGCTACCTCGCGGTCTCGCACGTGCTGCCGCTGCCGTCGGTGCCGCCAGCCCTTGTGCGGCTCGCCTGCGACCTTGCCCTGGCCAACCTCTATCGCGACGCCATGCCCGAGCATGTCGCCAAGGCGCAGGCCATGGCGATGAGCTGGCTGCGCGACGTGCGCGACAACAAGGTCCGCCTGTTCCCCTCCGATCCCGCAACCGAGGGCCAGGGCGCCGGCCTGGTCGAGACCCGCGGCCCGGAGCGCCAGTTCACCGCGACGACGCTGCGGGGCGCGCCGTGATCACCTACCAATTCGACCGCGCCCAGCTCGGTGCCGCGCGCGCCGGCCTCGAACGGCTTTCGAAGACGCTCGTGGATCTCTGGCAGACCATGGACGCGATCGGCGCCTACCTGGTCGCCAGCACCCAGCGCCGCTTCGAGCGTCAGGCCGGCCCCGACGGCACCCCCTGGAAGCCGTCGATCCGCGCGCAGATCGAGGGCGGCTGGACGCTGCTCGACTCCGGCCACCTGCGGTCGTCGATCGCGCACGCCGCCACGCGCGACACGGTCGAGGTCGGCAGCAACCGGATCTACGCCGCCATCCACCAGCTCGGCGGCACGATCCGCGCGCGCAACGCGCCCAACCTCCGCTTCCGGATCGGCGGCCGCTGGATCTCCAAGCCCAGCGTGACCATTCCGGCGCGGCCGTTCCTCGGGCTCGACCAAGAGGACGAGCTGGAGATCGACGCCATCGTCCAGGCCGATCTCGAAGCCGCCGTCGCCGGGCGGCCGGCATGACCGCGCCTCTGTTTCCCTTCGCGGCGATCGAGACCGCCATGATCGCCCGGCTCAGGGCCGCGTCGGCCGCCGATGTCGGCGGCAATCCGCTGCTGGGCTACCGGCTGCGCCAGGTCGAGAGCTACCAGGGTCAGCTCAACGGCGGGCCCAAGCGCGTGGTCGAAGTCGTGCGCGAGGTGCCGGCGGTATGGGTGTGCTTCGAGAAGGCCACGCCCGATCGCGGATCGGGCCTGTGGGCCGGCAGCTTCGTCGCCGTCTGCGTGGCGCGCAATGCCCGCAACGAACAGGCGGCCCGCCACGGTGCCGGCGCCGGCGCGGTCGGCGTCTACCAGATCGCGCGCGACGTGGCGGGGCTGCTCGACGGCCAGACGTTCGGCGTCGAGCACGCCACGGCGGCCGAATGCACGACCATCGACGCGCCCTTCAACGCCGAGTTCGAGAACACGCGGGCCGCCATCATGCTGCTCACCTTCGAGCTGAAGTGGGACCCCGACGGCGCCGCGCCGCCGGTGCTGCCGGCCGAGCCGCAAGGCGCGCTTCATCCCGCCGGCATGTTCGAGCACTTCAACGTCGACTGGGACATTCCGGTCTTCACCGAGCCGAAGCCCGCGATCCCGGTCGCCGATCCGACCAAGCGCGACGCCCGCGACACCATCCTTCCAGAACAGTGAGGTGACCATGTCTCTCAGGATCAAGGCCGCTCCCGGCCACCGCGTTCGCGACGAGCGGAGCAACCTGCTGCCGCCGGACGGTGTCGAGGTCGAAGCACTGTCGCCGTACTGGGTGCGGCGCCAGAACGACGGCGAGATCGAGGTGACGGAGATCCCCGCGAAGATCCCCGCCTCGACGCGCAGCACGCCCGCCCCCAAGGAGTAGGAGCCCACCATGCCCGACGGCAGCCAGGTCTATTCGTCGATCCCGATCTTCCTGCGGGGCGGCGTCTATGTGAACATCGACAACAGCCGCGCGGTCGGCGGTCTCTTCATCGAGCAGTACCGCGTGCTGCTGCTGGGCCAGAAGCTCGCCGCGGGCACCGCCGCGGCCAACGTCCTGGTGCGGGTGCCTTCGGCCAACGCCGCCGCCGGGCTGTTCGGCAACAACTCCATGCTGCACGTCATGGCGCAGCGGGCGTTCGACCAGGCGCCGTTCCTCGAAGTGTGGGCGGTGCCCCAGGCCGATCTCGTCGGCGGGACGTTCGCCGCCGGCAACGTCATCGTGGGCGGCGCGCCGACCGCCAGCGGCGTCATCGCCTTCTATGTCGGCGGCGAGCGGGTCACGGTCGGCGTCACCGCCGGGCAGACGACCGCGCAGGTGGCAGCCGCCCTGCAGGCGGCCGTCGCCGGCGTCACGCGCCGCTACGTCACGGCCGCGGTCGACGGCGCCGACACCAGCAAGGTGAACTTCACGGCTTTGCACAAGGGCGAGGCCTACAACTTCATCGACCTGCGGCACTCCTACTTCCGCGGCGAGGCACTGCCGGCCGGCCTCACGCTCACGATCGCGGCGATGGCCGCCGGCGCCGGCAACCCCGACATCACGGCGGCGATCGCCGCCTTCGGCCCCTCGCGCTGGGCCAAGATCGCCATGCCCTACACCGATGCCGCGAACCTGACGCTGCTGGAAAACGAGCTGCTCCAGCGGTTCGGGCCGACCGTGCAGAAAGAAGGCATCGCGCACGCCTTTGCCGTCAACACCGTCTCGACGCTGCTCGCGCTCGGCAACTCGCGCAACTCGCCGTTCCTGTCGATCGGCGGCATCAAGAAGGTGCCGGCGCCGCCGTTCGCCCTCGCCGCCCGTTACGCCGCCCTCGCGGCCGACGCGGCGACGGTCGATCCTGCGCGCCAGTTGCGCAGCCTGATCCTGAAGAACGAGCTGCCGCCTGAGGAGGCAGACCGGCTCACCGACGCCGAACGCGAGAGCCTGCTGCGCGACGGCATCGCCACCTGGACGGTCGGCGCCGACGGACTGATGCGCAACGAACGCGCCGTCACGACGTACCAGACCGATCCCAACAGCGTGCCAGACCCGTCGTATCGCGACGTCGAGAGCATGGAGTGCCTGTTCGCGCTGCGCGCCGACATCAGGGGCTTCGTGCTGACCAGCTATCCGCGGCACAAGCTGGCGGACGACGGGCCGGGCATCGTGGCCGGCCAGGACATCATGACGCCGGCCTTCATGAAGAGCGCGCTGGCCGCGCGCGGCTTCCTGTGGGCGCAGCGTGGCCTGATCGAGACCTACGACCAGTTCCTCGCCGATCTCGCTGTCAGTCGCGCCACCGACGACGTCGACCGCCTGAACGCGCTGATCCGGCCGAACATCATCAACAACTTCCGCACGCTCGCCGCCGAGCTGCAGTTCATCCTCTAAGGAGGCGCCGTCATGGCTTCACCCAACCAGATCCTCGGCAAGGCCGTCATCACCGTGAACGGCCAGCGCATCGCCTCCAAGCCGGGTGCCGAGCTGACGCCGGGCTACGGCGAGCGCGAGGCCGCCATGGGCGAGAACGGCCCCGAAGGCTTCACCGAGAAGGCGGGTGTCTGGATGCTCAAGGCCGAGTGGTACGCCAAGGCCGGTATCACCGCGAGCAAGCTCTGGAACCTGGTCGACGCCACGATCGTGTTCGAGGGCGACAACGGCTATCGCTGCACCCTGGTGCAGGCGACCACGATGAAGGTCGGGCCGCTCAAGACCGGCGACCAGGGCAGCTTCGAGGTCGAGCTGTTCGGCATGCGTGGCAACGAGGAGTGATCATGACCTCGGTCTCGCTGCCGCTCTCCCGGCCGATCAAGGTCGGCAACGTCGAGGTCTCGGCACTCGTCCTCGACCCGGAGTTCCGCGTCGGCTGGCTGCGCGGCGCGCCCAAGACGCCGGGCTGGCTGATCGCCGTGCTGCGGTCGGTGCTGTCCGACCTCGAGGCTGGACAGGAAGCCGCCGGCGCCGATCCGTCCAAGCTGCTCGCCGCGGTGCCGATGCCGAGCGGCGAGGAAGTGTCGGAGATGATCCCCTGGCTGCTCCACATGGCCGGCAAGGCCTCGGGCCAGCCCGACGCCGTGATCGACCAGCTCGCCCTTCCCGACCTGCTGCAGATCCTCATGAAGCTGATGCCGGGCATGGGCGCGCTGCCGCATTTTCCGGCGACCCCGGCATCTGGTTCGGCGACTTCGCCGGGGTCTTCGGGTGGAGCCCGCGCGCCATAGACCGCCTCACCCTGGTCGAGGCCGCCCACTGGCGGGCCGACCTGATCAAGTTCGTCGAGAGAGCACAGAAGCGCTGATCCCATGAGCACGATGCTCCTGTCCCTGCTGATCAAGGTGCGCGAGGAAGGCGCCGTCGCGATCGCGCGCCTGCGCGAGAGCCTCGGCAAGTCGGCCGAGGGGCTGCAGATCGCCAGAATGTCGGGCATGGCCCTCGGCATCGGCCTGCGCGTGGGCGCCTACGAAGCGCGCCAGCTCGCCGGGGCGATCGGTCACGCGGGTCAGCAGGGCCGCCAGCTCGTCGGCACCTTGATGCACGGCACGCTCGGGGTGGCCGCGCTCGCCTACGGCTTCAAGAAGGGCTTCCTCGACATCTCCGTCGAGGCCGAGAAGATGCGCGGCCGGCTCCGGGCCGCCGAGGGCACCGATGGCCGTGCCGAAGCGGCGATGGCCTGGACGAAGCAGTTCCGCGATCGCACGGCGACGACGCTCGGCGACGTGCGCGGCGCCTGGCTCGAACTGCGCAACAACGCCATACGCCCGACCGAATTCACCCTGCGCGCCATCGCCGACGCGGCCGAGGGCGCCGGCATGACGATGTCGGCCGCGGCCAAGCTGTTCGCCGATGTGGTCGAAGGTCGACGCCTCAACAAGCTCGACGAGTTCGGGATCGAGATGGAGAAGCAGGGCCAGGCCCTGATCTTCACCTATCGGCACCTCGGCCAGACGATCAGGGAGTCGGTGCCGAAGGACAACAAGCTGCTGGTCGCCAACAAACTCGCGGAGATCCTCACCAAGCTGCGCGGCGGCGCGGCCGAGAATGCCTCGCGCGGCTGGGCCGGCCTGCTGCTCACGATGGGCGAGAGCTGGAAGAATTTCGCGCTGGAAGTCATGGACAAGGGCGGCGTGTTCGCCACGCTGAAGAGCCAGCTCGACGACTTCATCGACGGCGGCAAGAAGAACGCCGACGGGCTGGCGGACAACGCCCGGTCGCTGGCCGGCGTGCTGCAGGAACTGATCCGCGGCGGCTTCGCCGTGGCGACCTGGCTGCGCGACAACCTGCCGACGATGATCGGCTACGCCAAGGACTTCACCGCCGCGATCGGCGGCTGGAAGGTGGTGCTGGGCATCGTGATCGCCCTTCTCGCGGCGCCCTTCGTCGCGTCCCTGCTGGGCGTGCTGATGGCCCTGGGACCGATCGCGTCGACCATCGCCACCATCCTGGTCCCCGCGCTGTTCGCGCTCGCGACGTCGATCGCGGCGGCGGTCATCCCCGTCATCTACTCCTTGGGCGTGGCGCTCCTCACCACGCCGGTCGGCTGGATCATCATGGCGATCGCCGCGCTGATCGCCGGCGCCTGGCTGCTGTACGAGAACTGGGACCAGGTCGTCGCGGCGCTCGGCCAGGCGTGGGACTGGATGAAGGCCAAGGCCGCCGACCTCTGGGGCCAGGCCCGCCAGCTCGCGGCCGACGCCGCCACCGGACTGCTCGACGCCTGGTCGGGGGTGCGCGCGTTCTTCGAGGATCTGTGGGCCACGATCAAGCGGGGCTTCGACTTCACCTTCGGCGCGATCGCCAAGGGCCTGGCCGAGCTGAAAGGCATGATGCCGTCGTTGCCCAGCGTCGCGCTGCCGTCGCTGTCGGGCGCCGCCTCGTCGGTCGGCGGCTGGATGCGCCAGACGGTCGACGGCGCGGTCAACGTCGTGGTCGAGGTCACCGGCGACGCCAAGTCGCGCATCACCGGCACGCGCATGTCGGGGCCGCTCGATCTCGACGCGTCGCTCGGCCAGACGATGGCGATGCCATGACGGGGGCGATGCCATGACGGGGGCGATGCCATGACAATCGGCTGTTCCTTCCGCGGCATCCCGTTCGGCTGGGAAGAGCGCGGCGGCGAGATCACGCCACGCTTCGTCGAGCACGACTTCCCGCAGAAGAGGGGCCGCTGGCACGAGGACATGGCCGCCGGCCCGCGGGTCTTCACCATTGTCGGCTACCTGCTGGGCGGCAGCACCGAACTGGTCCGCGCCCGCTTGCGCTTACTGATGAAGGCGTGCGGCGATCAGCGGCCCGGCACCTTGATCCATCCGACGTTCGGCGCGGTGCGCTCGGTCTGCACCGGCTTCAAGCACAAGGAAAGTATTTCGAAGCTCAATCGCATCGACCTCGACATGACGTTCGTCGAGGACGAAGGCGCGCAGTTCCCGATCGCCGGCCGCTGGATCGGGGCGGCGCTCGGCAACGCGATCGACGGCGCCCGCGACCAGATCGGTGCCGGCCTCGACCAGGTCTTCAACCTGGCCGGCATGCCGTCCTACGTGACGGACCTGGCGAGCGAGGGGCTGGCCGACCTCGCCGTCCAGGTGTTCGGCACCTTAGGCCTGCTGAGCGCGCCGGTACGGTTCGCAGTCTCGACGCGCACGTCCCTGCTGGCGGGCATCGCGGTCGAGGCGGGCGGTCTCTCGGCGCCGCTCGGCGGATTGTTCGCGGCCTACACCACCGACAGCGCCGATCGGACGATCGACATGACGGGCCCGGAGGCCGAGGCGACGGCGGCGGTGCTGGCGTCGCTCTCGACCTTCACCTTGCCGGGGCAGCCCGCCACGACGTTCGCGCGTGCCGTGGCGGCGCAGGCGCTGGATGGGCTTGCCGCCACGGTGCGCCGCCTGGCGCTCCTGGAAGAGGCCAACGTCTCGCGCCAGCGCCGCTTCGTGTCCTCGGACCAGGCGATCGCGGCGCGCGACGACCTGGCCGACCGGCTCGACGTCGAGATCCTGGCCGCCGCCGACCAGGCCTCGACCGACGGCAACGACGTGCTGGCCCGGATAGGCGATGCCCTGGCGGCAGTGCGCGCCGAGATGGTGGCCGATCTCACCGAGCGGGCGGCGTCGCTGAAGCCGGTGGCACACATCGTCCTGAAGCAGGCGCGCCCCGCCATCGCGGTCGCCTATGCGCTCTACGGCGACGGCGACGCCTCGGCCGGCGAACGGCAGCGCACGCTGGCGTTGACGGAGGACCTCGCCGTCCGCAACCGCGTCCGCGATCCCGGAGAGATGCCGGGCGGCGTGGCGCTCGAGTACCAGGCGGCCTGACCATGGAGGAGACGCGAATGGACCACATCGAGATCCTGCCGCCCGCCGACACCGCGGCGTCGAAACCATGGGAGGCGATCCCCGAGGGCGAGTACGGCATCGTCGAACTCTTCGGGCACACCACGCTGGTGGGGCGCATCACCGAGATCGAGCGCTTCGGCTCCAGGATGCTGGCGCTGGAGCCGCTGTTCAACGGCGTCATGCTGCCGGCGGTCTTCCATGGCGGCGCCGCCATCTACCGGCTCACCCCGTGCTCGCGCCAGGTCGCGTGGGAGCGGCAGCCCCGGAACGCGTGGAACCTGCCGCCGGCCATCAAGGCCATCCTGCCGCCGGAAGCCCTGCCGGCGCCGGCGTCCGCTACGGAGGACCCCGGCGACGACGATGATGAGGATGGCTCGTACCGATGACGACGGATGCTCTCACCCTCAGGGTCGACGGCCGCACCTGGGACGGCTGGGAAGAGGCGAGCATCGTCACTTCCTTCGGCAAGGCACTGTGCGGCAAGTTCGAGCTCGCGCTGTCGGATCGTTGGCGTGCCGACTTCGCGGCCCGGCCGATCCTCACCGGCATGCGCTGCGAGGTGTGGTTGGCCGACGAGCTGCGCATGACCGGCCGGATCGACGACGTCGACCCCGGCTACGACGCCAGGTCGCACGGCATCATGGTGCGTGGCCGCGATCTCACGGCCGACCTGGTCGACTGCTCGTCGACCGTGACGCCGGGCGCCTGGTCGAACCGCAAGCTGGAGGACATCGCGCGCGACCTCTGCGCCGAATACGGCATCGTCCTGGTCCCGGGCGACGATACCGGCGGGCCGATCGCCGAGGCCCGCCTGCAGGAAGGCGAGACGCCGTTCGAGATGCTGGAGAAGCTCTGCCGCTCGCGCAACGTCTGGCCGACCACGACCGCGAGCGGCGAACTCCGCTTCGCCAAGGCCAGCGCCCAGCGCCTCGACGGCGTGCTGCGCCGCGGCCAGGACATCAAGTCGGCGCGCGGCCGCTTCTCCGACACCGGCCGTTTCTCGGTCTACATCGGCAAGGGCCAGCAGCGCGGCGGCGACCAGGTCTCGGCCGAGTCGGCCGCCCACGTGAAGGCCCGCATCGAAGATCCCAGCATCACGCGTCACCGGGCGCTGATCGTGCAGGGCGAGGACCAGCAGACCGGCGAGACGCTGGCCGACCGCGTGCGCAACGAGATGAACAAGCGGATCGGCGACAGCCGGACCGTCGAGATCGGCGTGGCGGGCTGGCGCATGCGCGACGGCAAGGTGTGGCCGGTCAACCGGCGGGTGGCGATCGACGACGACTGGCTGGGCCTGCGGGCGGAGTATGCGATCGAGCAGACGGCCCTTCACGTCGCCAAGGATGCCTACGACACGGTGTTGACCCTGGTGCCGCCGGAGAAGTTCGACATCCGCTTCAGCGGCACCAGGCTGGCGCCGGCGATCGGCGGCGCCACGGGCGACGACGACAGCCGGCCCTGGGACCGCGGGATCGGTCCGACATGACCCTCGACGATCTTCAGCGCCTACTGAGGCCGCTCGGTCGCCGGGTCTCGACGATGGTGAGCCGCGTCGTGCTGCGCGCGGTCGACGACGCGCCTGGCCGCCAGGAAGTGCAGGCGGAAGGCTTCGCCGACGAGCTGCACCCGCGCGTCGAGCACTTCCAGCCGTTCGGGCTGCGCGCCCGGCCGCCGGTCGGCAGCGAGGGCATCGGCCTCGCCGTCGGCGGCGCGCGCAATCACCTGGTCGTGCTGGCATTGTCGGCGAAGGACGCGGGCAACCAGGCGCGCGATGACGGCGACGTGCTGCTCTACTGCATCGATCCCGACACCTACACGCGGCTGAAGGCGTCGGGCGCGCTCGAAACCAAGGCCCGCACCAGCTGGGCGGTGCGGATGGCCGGCCTGGAGAACAAGCAGTTCGTGTCCATGACGCCGGGCGAGACCATCGTCCAGGTCGAGGACCCGAACGATCCGGCCAAGAAGAGCAGGATCACGATCACGCCGACAATGGTGAAGATCGAAACCCAGAACTTCATCCATCCCTAGCAAGCGCACCATGGATCTCGTCCTTGCCTTCGATCCCCTGACGCTCGGCGCCGATCTCGTGATCGAGGGCGGTCGTCTGAAGACCGACGGCGGCCTCACCACGTCTGTGCTGATCTCGATCTTCACCGACCGCCGCGCCGAGGCCGACGATCCGCTCGACCCGCTGGCCGACGACGGCGATCGCCGCGGCTGGCCGGGCGATCTCCTGGAGGAGCCGGGCGAGCGGTGGGGCTCGCGCCTGTGGTTGCTGCGCCGCGCCAAGCTCACCGAGGAGACGCGGCTGCTGGTCGAGCAGTACGTCGCCGAAAGCCTGGCCTGGGCGATCGACAAGGGCGTGGCCGATCGGGTCGAGGTGGCGGCCACCATCGTGCCGCCGCAGACCATCGCCTTCGCCGTTGCCTTGTGGCGTGGCCCCAGGCCGCTGTCGCGCTGGGACTTCGTCTGGGCCGCGCAGGGTGCACCGCAATGAGCTACCAGCTTCCGACGCTGACCGACCTTCGAAACCGGATCGAAGCCGACTTCAACACGCGGCTGCCGGGGGCGGACAGCCGCCTGCCGCGCGGCCTGTTGCGCGTGCTGTCGTTCGCCTACGCCACGGCCGCGTGGTCGATGTACCAGTTCCTCGGCTGGATCTCGCGCCAGCGCCTGGCCGACACGGCCGACGACGAGGAGCTCGACCGCATCGCCGGCGTCCACGGCATGGCGCGCACACCGTCGGCCACGGCGACCGGCAGCGCCACCGTGACCGGCATCAACGGCTCGACCGTGCCGGCGGGTGCGGCGCTGCAGACCGGCGACCGCACCGTCTACATCGTGCAGGCCGATGTCCCGATCGCGGCCGGCACCGGCGTCGTGCAGCTCCGCGCCGCGGCGCCGGGCAAGGCCGGCAACCAGGCGGCGGCGGCCAAGCTCGAGTTCGTGGCGCCGGTGACCGGCGTGGCGACCGCCGCGACGGTGATCGCGCTCTCCGGTGGCCTGGACGAGGAGCACGACGCCTCGTTCCGGGGCCGGCTGCTGGACCATCTGCGCCGCCCGCCGCAGGGCGGCACCCTGGCCGACTACGTGCAGTGGGCACGCGCCGTCGCCGGCGTCTCGCGCGCCTGGGCCGTGGCGAACTGGCAGGGCGCGGGCACGGTCGGCGTGCTGTTCGTGTTCGACGGCCGCCAGAACATCCTGCCGCTCGCCGCCGACCTGGTGGCGATGCAGGCGCTGCTCGACAAGAAGCGCCCGGCCACCACGACGGTCCATGCCGTGGCCCCCATCCTCAATCCCCTGGCGCACACCATCGCGCTCAATCCGTCGAGCGTGCTGATCAGGCAGGCGGTCGAGGCCGAGCTGGACGATCTCTATGCCCGTCACGCGCCCGGCGCCACGATCCTGCGCACCGCGATCCATGACGCGATCGGACTGGCGACGGGCGACGGCGACTACCGTCTCATCGTGCCGGCCGCCGACGTGACGCAGTTGCCGGCCCACATGGCGACGCGCGGCGCGATCACCTGGGCGGCCTGGTGAGCGCGGGGGTGGACCGATGAATCCTTTGCGCGACGCCGTCTCCTACGCCCGCCAGATGCTGGCGGTGTTTCCGACCGGCCCGATCTGGCCCACGGATCTCGCCGGCGTGTGGGGCGGCGTGCTGCTGGGCTCGGCCGACGAGCTGGTGCGGGTCGACCAGGGCGCCGATCGGCTGCTGCGCGAACTCGACCCGCGCACGACCTTCGACATGCTGGGCGACTGGGAGCAGGCCTACGGCCTGCCCGATCCCTGCACCGCGCCGCCGGCGACGATCGACGGCCGCCGCCGCCGCCTCGTCCAGCTCGTCACCATGAAGGGCAGCCTCAGCAAGCGGTTCCTGACGGAGCTGGCCTATGACCTGGGCTACGACGTGCTGCTGGAAGAGTTCGCACCGGCGACCATGGGTGTCTCGCGCTGCGGCGAGACCATGGACGGCGCCGACTGGCGCTGGGCGCTGTTCGTTCACGCGCCGCCGACCGCGCTCCAGCAGGCGTATGCCGGCGACAGCTACTTCGGCGAGCGCATCCTCGACTTCGGCATCTCTTCGCTCGAATGCGTGCTGCGCCGGCACGTGCCGGCGACGTCGCTGCCCGGCCTGATCTTCGGTTATGCCGACCCGCACGCCACCTTCGGCGCGGCGGCCGAGTGGCTGCAGCCGGGCCCGGCGTCGGGCGTGGCCGAGCCGATGCCGGCACGGCCGGCCGGCGCCACCTACTTCCTGGTCGGCAGCTTCGCGGCCGAAGCCTTCGGCGGATCGGACGCGGCCTTCGCGCTGATCGCCAGTGCCACGCGGGTGAGTGTGGGTGCCGCGACCGGCGGCGGCGTGCCGCGCGTCACGGTGCCGATCGCGCCCGGCGCCGGGCGCTGCCTGATCTCGATCGTGCAGACCGACGAGGGCGGGCAGCGTTCGATCTCGGTGCGGATCAACGGCGCGCCGGCCGGCACGGCGACGGCGGCCGGCACCGGCGCGCTGGCCGGCGAC
>JAIETA010000029.1 GCA_019745575.1 Reyranella sp.
CGAGAGCGCGCTGGCCCGCGAAACATGGCGGCAGCGCTTGCCGATCACGACGGCGAGCTCGCCCTCGAAGTCGAAATCGATCGAGGCCTTGGGCCGCACGATGTCGCCGCCATGGGCGATCAGCGTGTTGTGCAGGCGCGAGAAGACGCTGGGCACGGTCGGCACCTGGCGGCCGACCTCGCCGACATGGCTTGCATAGTTGAGGCCGATGCAGAGGATTTTTTCGGGATCGGGAATCGTCGGCAGCAGTTCGACTTCCTTCATCCTGAAGTCGGCGGCCGCGCCTTTGGTCACGGCGGCGAGTTCGCCCAATGCGCTCGCGGCAAGGACCGCGCGCAGGCTGGACCAGCGCCCGCCGCCGCGGGCCGACAGATCGACGATGCCGCCGTCCACGGCGGCGCCGACCCTGGGCGCGCCCGCATGGCGAAAACTGACCAACCGCATGGCCGCGAGCCTAGGATCATCCGAGCAGCTTTGCGAGGCCCTTGGAAAGATTGATGCTCTCGACCGGCGCGGGACGGGCATGCGTGCCGCGTTTAGCCTTGACCGGCTTCTGCAGGGCGAGCCCCTCGGCCAGGGAGATCGCGCAGGCAACGCCATCGAGAAGAGGGACGTCGACCTTGGCCTGCAGCTTGGCTGCCAAGCCCGCCAAGCCGGCACCGCCCAAGATCACCACGTCGGCCCCGTCCTCGCGTGTGCAGGCGGCACACCCCTTGGCCAGCAGGGCCATCGCAGCCCTGGGGTTGCGCGCGATGGCGGCGCCCGTCGGCGCCACGGTGCGCACGGAGGCGAGTCGCGAGGCAAGGCCCTGGCTCGCCACGAACTCCTCGAGCATGGATTTCCAGCGCTCGCCGCCGGTCACGATGGAGAAGCGCTGCCCCAGCGCGCAGGCCTGCAGGATCGAAGCGTCGGCCATGCCGATCACCGGCACGGAGCTCACCTCCTTGAGGGCGGCGAGGCCGGGGTCGCCGAAGCAGGCCAGCACGACGGCGTCCTTCGCTCTGCGGTCGTTGGCCAGCGCGTCGAGCGCGGCGTGGCCGGCGATGGCGTAGGCGGCGCGTGAGGCGATGTAACGCGGTCCGAAGGCGCCAGTGACCGCACGCAGCTTCGTGTCGGGTCGGGCAAGACCCCTGGCCGTCTTCAGGACGAGGTCGGTGATCGAGGCCGTCGTGTTGGGATTGATCAGCAGGATGTCCGTCATTCTTGCATCGCTTCCCGCAAACGCTCCGCTGGATGGTTCTCGCCGATCGACAACGCGCAGATGCGCGAGATGTGGGTGAGCGGCAAGCCGCTTTCCGCCGCCCACGCGTTGATCTGCGCCTGGGCGAGCCGGAGATCCTTCTTCGCGGTGCCCTTTTCGCTGATCGGCACGCCGCAATCGCGCAGGCAGAGCATCAGGTCGGTGGTCAGGATGAAGGAGTCGCGACCGAGGAAGCGCAGCAGGTACTGGCCGGTGTTGCCGCCCAGGCGGGAGCCGCGCTTGGCCAGGACGTCCATCAATCCGAGCTGGTCGCCGGCCGGCCA
Organism: Reyranella sp.; assembly: GCA_019745575.1. Classification (GTDB taxonomy): domain Bacteria; phylum Pseudomonadota; class Alphaproteobacteria; order Reyranellales; family Reyranellaceae; genus Reyranella. The sequence goes on from JAIETA010000029.1 coordinate 1,525, forward strand.
GGCCGCGAGGAACTTGCCGAAGCTGCCATGTTCGGCGGCGACGTCGCTCACGAACTTCGCATTCTCGCGCACGGACTTGATCTTCTGCGGGTTGCGCACGATGCGCTTGTCGGAGGCGAGGTCGTGCCAGAACTCGGCCGGCTGGAACAGGAGCCGCTTGGGATTGAAGCCGAGGAAGGCCTCCTCGAAGCCCGGCCATTTCTTGTCGATCACGCTCCAGACGAAGCCCGCCGAGAAAACGCGCCGCGACATCTCGGCCAGCACGCGATCGTCGCCGAGCTTGGCCAGCGCCTTGTTGTTGCGTGGCTTGGGCAGCAGCGAGGCCAGCACCTTCTCGCCGCCCTTGCGCTTGGCGGCGCGCGCCCGGATGGTCTTGAACGAAACCCGCGATGCGCCCTGGGCCACGCCGGCTACTCCAGCCAGCCGTCGAAGAAGTCGAAGACGCTGGCCTTGAACAGCGGATGGCCGATGCAGGAGAAGTGGTCGCAGCCGGGCAGGGTCACCGCTTTGGCGCCGGGAACGGCCTCGGCCAGGCCCTGCGGCAGGCCGGCGAGCTGGTCGCGGGCGCCCGCGACCACGAGCGTTGGCCGGCGGACCGCCATCAGGCTGTCGCGCGTCAACGGCAGGCGGGCGCCGCGCGAGCAGGCGGCCAGAGCGAGGCGGTCTTCCTTCTGCTCGTCGGCGAAGTGCCTAAAACTTTTCAGCATCGGATCGGCGATCGAGTCGGGCGATTCGGCTTCCATCGCTTCGGCCATGGCCCCTTCGTCGCGCGGCGGATCGAAAATCTTTGCGCCGACGCCCGCCACCACGAGATGGTCTATCCGCCCGCCGTCGAGCAGCGCCGCAGTGAGCGCGATGTGCGCGCCCATGGAAAAACCCAGCAGATGTGCACGCTCGACGCCGGCATGATCGAGGAGGGCAAAGACGTCGCGCGCCATCGCCTCGCGGCTATAACTGGTAGGGTCGTGCGGCTTGGCGCTCTCGCCGTGGCCGCGGTTATCGAGGGCGAAGCCGCGCAAGCCCTTCGCCGCGATGGCGTCGTACCAACCCATGCGCTTCCAGTTTTCGTACCGGTTGGCGGAGAAGCCGTGGACCAGCACGATCGCCTTGCGGGCATCGGCGGGGCCGAATTCGTCGTAGGCGAGCGACAGGCCGTCGGAGATGAACTGAGCCATGACTTTCCCTAACCCGAGGCTTGAACCGCGACAAGGTTGATTCGGCCCTCCAAGTGTCGGACAACCAGCAAAACGAAAGGGAAGCGCATGACGGCCAAGATCGGCAAGACTGTTCAGGATTCGCAGCCGCACTGGCCCGAGGCGCCAAAGCGACCGCAGGGCGCCCCCAACATTCTGGTCATCCTGTTCGACGACGTCGGTTTCTCGGACTTCGGCTGCTACGGCTCACCCATTTCGACCCCTGCGATCGATGCCATTGCCGGCCGCGGCTTGCGCTACACCGGCTTCCACACCACGGCCATGTGCTCGACCACGCGGGCGGCGCTGCTCACCGGGCGCAACCACCATTCGGTCGGCGTCGGCTGCCTTGCCAACTTCGATTCCGGCTATCCCGGCTATCGCGGCAAGATCGCCAAGGAAGCCGGCACCATCGCCGAGATGCTGCGCCCGCACGGCTACCGCAACTACATGCTGGGCAAGTGGCACGTGACGCCGCTCACCGAGTCGGGCGCCACCGGCCCGTTCGACGGCTGGCCGCTCGGCCGCGGCTTCGATCGGTACTACGGCTTCATGGACGCCGAGACCGATCAGTACGCTCCCGAGCTGGTGCGCGACAACACGCCGGTCGATCCGCCGGGCACTTTCGCCACCGGCTATCACCTGACGTCCGATCTGGTCGACCAGGGCATTCGCTACATCGCCGATCATGTCGCCGACAACGCCGAGACGCCCTGGCTGACCTGGCTCGCCTTCGGCGCCTGCCACGCGCCGCACCAGGCGCCGTTCAACCTGATCGCCAAGTACGATGCCCTGTTTGCCGAGGGCTGGGACGTCGAACGCGAGCGCCGACTTGCGCGCCAGATCGAACTGGGCATCGTGCCCAAGGGCACGCGCCTGCCGCCGCGCAACGACTTCGTGCGGCCGTGGGCCGACGTGCCGGAAAGCGAGCGGCGCCTGTTCGCCCGTCTGCAGGCAGCCTATGCCGCCATGCTCGATCACGCCGACCAGCACATCGCGCGGCTGATGGCCTTCCTGGAATCGGCCGGCCAGCTCGACGACACGCTGGTGATCGTCATGTCGGACAACGGCGCCAGCCAGGAGGGTGGACCGTTCGGCATGATCAACGCCATGGGCCCCTACAACATGCGGCGCGAGTCGCTTGAGGAGAAGATCGCCCGCATAGAAGATATCGGCGGCCCCGACACCCATTCCAACTTTCCGCTGGGCTGGGCGATGGCCGCCAACACGCCGCTCCGCCGCTACAAGCAGAACACGCACGGCGGTGGCATCCGCGATCCTCTGGTCATGGCCTGGAACAAGGGCATCGCCGCGAAGGGGGAGCTGCGTCACCAGTTCTGCCACGCCAGCGACCTCGTGCCGACGCTGCTGGACGTGGTCGGCGTCAAGCCGCCCAAGGCGATCAACGGTGTGAAGCAGATGCCGATCGAAGGCACCAGCTTCGCCAGGAGCCTCCAGAACAAGAAGGCTAAGTCCAAGTCCAAGCCACAGTACTTCGAGATGTTCGGGCATCGCGGCCTGGTGCAGGACGGCTGGAAGGCGGTGTCGTTCCATCCGCCGGGCGGTGATTTCACGAAGGACAGGTGGGAACTCTATCACCTCGAGAAGGACTTCAACGAGACCGAGGATCTGGCCGAGCGAGAGCCCGAGCGGTTGGCGGCGATGATCGACGAATGGTGGCGCCAGGCCGAGGCTTGCAAGGTGCTGCCGCTCGACGACCGCTTCGGGCCGCGCTTCGCCGACAACGCCAAGCGCTTCCACGGGCCGCGCAACCGCTTCGTCTTCCACGCCGGCATGGGGCATGTACCGACCGATGTGGCGCCCGACGTGCGCAACCGCACCTATACGATCGAGGCTGACGCGCATGTCGACGGGCCGACCACCGAAGGCGTCCTCATCGCCCACGGCGACGCCACGACCGGCTATTCGCTCTACATGAAGGACGGCCGGCTCCACTACGACATGAACATCGGCGGCGAGCATCACCTGATCGTCTCTGATCGGCCGGTGCCGGCCGGCAACCGGCGGCTCGGCGTGCGCATGAGGCGCAACCAGGGCCGCAACCTCGGCACGCTGCTGATCGACGGCGAACCCGCGGGTGGCTTCGACACCCAGAATGGCTTTGTAGCGTTCATCTCCTGGTCCGGTCTCGACATCGGCCGCGACCGGTCGAGCCCCGTGTCGCACTACGAGGCGCCGTTTGCCTTCACCGGCAAGCTGCGCAAGGTGACCGTGCTCATGGACGACGATCAGACGCTCGACGCGACCCAGGCGGCCACGGCGGCGTTGGCGCGCGAGTGACGGACGTGGCGCGGCCGGCAGGCGTCGACAGCCCCTACGCCTGGCGGCTCGCCTTCGTGTCGATGTTCTGCATTGCCCTGGGCGGCGGCGCCATCTACCTGCCGGTCGTCGCCCTGAAGGAGATCGCCGCGGAGTTCGGCGATCGCCGCGCCGTGCCGTCGTTTGCCTACATGGTGGGCTTCTTCTCCATGGGTGTGGGGGGCGTCTTCATGGGCTGGCTGGCCGACCGCACCAGTCCGCGCGTGCCGCTGATGATCGCTGGCGTCTCGATCGTGGCCGGCGGCTGGCTGGCGAGCAATGGCGGCATCCTGGCGCTCTATGCCGGTTACGCCATTCCGCTTGGTTTCCTCGGCAATGCCGCCACCTTCACGCCGGCCATGAACAACATCCAGGGCTGGTTCGACCGGCGCCGCAGCACGGCGGTGTCGATCATCTCGGTCGGGCCCGCGCTTTCGGGCTTCGTCTGGCCGCAGATCTATCGCTGGCTGGTGCCCGAGGTCGGCTGGCGCGAGACGCTGGTGATCTATGGCGTCACGGCGGGCGCTCTGCTGTTTTTCTGCGCCTTCTATGTGCGGCCCTCACCCGTCGCGCGCAGCAAGGTGGCGCGGCCGGCCGAAGATCATTCGGCCCTGCCGATGCCGTCGCCCGCCCTCATGGTGCTCCTCTCGGCCGCGGGATTCTGCTGCTGCACCGCCATGGCCGTGCCGTTCGTGCACATGGTGGCCTTCTGCGGCGACCTCGGTTTCTCTTCCGCGCGCGGCTCCGAGGCGATCTCGCTGATCCTGCTCACGGCCGTCGCCGCGACCTTCGCCATGGGCCGGCTCTCCGACTACATCGGCCCGATCCGTGTGAGTCTGCTCTGCGCCCTCATCCAGATCGCCTCGCTGCTGGGCTTCGTCTTCGTCGAGAGCCTGTCAGGCATCTACACGCTCTCGGTGATCCACGGCATTCCCTACATCGCCATCGTGCAGGGCTATGCGCTGATCCTGCGCTACTTGTACGGTCCCACCATCGGCGGCTGGCGCCTCGGCATGGTCATGCTGTTCGCCATGGCGGGTATGGCCGTTGGCGGCTGGCTGGGGGGCGCGATCTTCGACGCCACGCTCTCCTACCGCTCGGCCTTCCAGGCGGCGCTGGCGTTCAATCTCCTGAACCTGATGCTGCTGGGCGCGCTCTACATGGCCCAGCGTCGACGCAGCGGTTTTCTCAGTCCGCCTTGATGCCGGAGGCGGCGATCGCCTTGCCCCACCGGGCATACTCGGCCTTCAGGAAGGCGTCGAACTCGGCAGTCGTGCTGGGTCTGGGCAGCGTGCCGACTGCCAGGAACTTCTGCTGGATGGCGGGAGAGCGGACGATCCTGTTCAGCGCCGCGGCGAGCTTCTCAACGACGTCGCGCGGCGCGCCGGCGGGCAGCAGCATACCCAACCAGGCATTGGCCTCGAAGCCGGGGAAGCCCTGCTCGGCGATGGTTGGCGTGTCAGGGAAGAACGGCAGGCGCTCGAGGCTGCCCACCGCTATCAGGCGCAGACGTCCGGCCTCGATATGCGGTCGGGTGACGGCCACGGTATCCAGCGCCACCTGAACGTTGCCCGCGATCAGGTCGTTCATGGCGGCGGCGCTGCCCTGGTAGGGCACATGCAGGATCTTGATGCCCGCTGCGCGCTTTAGTTCCTCCATGGCGATGTGGCTCACGGTGCTGTTGCCCGACGAGGAATGGCTGAGCTTGTCGGGGTTCGCCTTGGCATAGGCGATCAGCTCCGGCAGCGTCCTGGCCGGCACCGACGGATTGACGACCAACACCAGCGGCAGGTCGCCGACGCGTCCGACCGGCGCGAAGCTCTTCAGTGTCTCGTAGGTCACGTTCTTGTAAAGATGCGGCGCGATCACCAGGGCGGCCATGGCCGAGATCAGGATGGTGGAACCGTCGGGCGTCGCGCGTGCCACCTGGCCGAGCGCAATGCTGCCGCCCTGGCCGGGCTTGTTTTCGACGATGACCGTCTCGCCGAGTTCGTCCTTCAGCGCATCGGCCACGATGCGCGACACCAGGTCGATGCCCTGGCCGGCGGGAAAGCCGACCACGATTCGGGCGACCTTGCCGCCCTGCGCCGAGGCAGGCAGGGGGCAGAGAGCGGCGAGCGATAAAGCGGCGAGATGACGTCTCAGCATGACGGTCCTCCCTAGATGACCTTGCGCGCCTTGAGAGCTGCGATCTTCGCCGCAGACAATCCCAGGGCGCCGTAGACTTCCTCGTTGTGTTCGCCGAGCGCAGGCCCGGTCCGGCGCACGCCACCCGGTGTCTCGGAGAAACGCGGCACCACGCCCTGCATGCGAACCGACCCCAGTTCGCCGTCGGGCACGCGCACGATGGCCTCGCGGGCCTGGATCTGGGGGTCCTCGAAGACGTCGGCGATATCGTAGATCGGCGAGAAGCCTACCTCGTGGCGCGCGAACGCTTCGCGCAGCTCTGCCATGGTAAACCTGCCAACGGCGGCGCCGACGATCTCGTCCAGCTCGCGGTAGTGCGCCACCCGGGCCGGATTGGCGGCAAAGCGGGGATCTTGAAGCAGGCCGCCCAGATCGAGCGCGCTGCACAGGCGCACGAAAATGCTCTGGGTCGAGGCGGCGATAGACGCCCATTTGCCATCGGCGGTGCGGTAGACGTTGCCCGGGGCGGCGTACTGGCTGCGGTTGCCCGAACGGGTGCGCACCGCGCCCAGTTGGTCGTACTCGATGGCGAGAAACTCGAGCGTCCGCAGCATCGCCTCGGTCGCCGAGCAGTCGATGTCCTGGCCGCGGCGCTCCGGATTGCGTGCGAGGTCGTGCAGGGCGGCCAGGATGCCGAGCGCGCCGAACAGACCGGCGACGGCATCGGAGATCGGGTAGCCGAGATGCAGCGGCCGGCCGCCTTCCTCGCCGCAGATCTGGGTGAAGCCGCTCATCGCCTCGAAGATGCGGGCGAAGCCAGGCCTGTCGCGATAGGGGCCGTTCTGGCCGAAGCCCGTCACGCGCAGGATGGTGATCCGCGGATTGATGCTCTGCAGCCAGTCCCGCGTGATGCCCCAGCCGTCGAGCGTGCCCGGGCGGAAGTTCTCCACCAGAACGTCGGCGTCGGGGATCAGCTTGCCGAACAGGTCGCGGCCCGCTTCCTGGCGCAGGTCGAGCGTGACGCCCTTCTTGTTGCGGTTGGTGACCTTCCACCACAACGGCGCACCGTCCTTGTGCGGCGCCAGGGCGCGCAGCGAATCACCCACGCCCGGTATCTCGACCTTGAGGACATCGGCGCCGTAGTCGCCCAGCAGGCCGGCCGCGAACGGGCCCGCGACAACCGTGGAGATGTCGACGATCCTCAGTCCGGCCAGCGGGCCTGTCGGTGTGTCACGGGTCTTGTCATCCATGGGGCGTTCCTCGCAGCGGACTCTACGGCCGGCCGACGGTATGCAGAATGGTCACGGTAGGTAAACTAGGTTTGCCGGTTACGGATGGCAGGCAAACGACCATGGCGCTCTCCGACAATGCGACGCTGCGTGCCCTGCTCTGGATGGTCGCCTGCGGCGTGCTATTTGCCATCCTCAACATGGTGCAGAAGCTGCTCACCCAACAGCTCCACCCGCCCGAAGTGGTCTGCCTGCGCTATCTCGTGGGCTCGGCCCTGCTGCTGCCGTTCGTGATCCAGGGAGGTTGGGCGCGCTACCGGCCGAAGAGGCCCTCGCTGCATGCCTGGCGTGGCTTCTTCCATGTCGGCGGCTCGCTGATCTGGTTTTCGGTGATCCCCGACGTCAGCCTGGCCGAAGCCTCGGCCATCGGCTTCACCGGCCCGATCTTCATGATGCTGGGCGCTTCGCTGTTCCTCGGCGAACGCATGTATCGCGCGCGCTGGGCCGCCGTGCTGGTGGCCTTCGCGGGTGTCGTGATCGTGCTGTGGCCGGGCTTGGTGCAGGCCGACATTGCGGCCCTTCCGACCGTCTGGATGCTGGTCTCCTCGCCGCTGTTCGCCGCGTCCTTCCTGCTCTCCAAGGTCCTGACCCGGTACGACCGGCCGGAAGCGATCGTCTTCTGGCTGGGCGTCGTGATCTGCACCTTCAGTCTGCCGTTTGCGGTCTTCGCGTTCGAATGGCCGCTCAGGGTGGCCTGGCAGTGGCCCCTGCCGCTGCAGTGGGTCCTGCTGGGTACCTGTGGCATCGTGGGCTCTACGGCGCATTACTGCATGACACGTGCCTACCGTATCGCCGATGTCTCGGCGGTGCAGTCCGTGCGTTTCCTCGATCTTGTCTGGGCGTCGATTTTCGGTTTCCTGATGTTTGCCCACCTGCCGACGGTCTGGGCGTTGGCGGGCGGCAGTGTCATCTGCGCCGCGACGCTCTGGATCGCGCGCTACGAGGCCCGTCATCCACAGGAGGTCAAGGCATGAGCGACGAACTCTGGCGGCTCACGGCGGTCGAGGCCGTGGCGCTTCTTGCGAAGCGGGAGATCTCGCCGCTCGACCTGGTCGAGGCCTCGGCGCGGCGCATTGCACAGGTCGAACCCGCCGTGAACGCGCTGCCCACGCTTTGCCTCGATCGCGCGCGCGACCATGCGAGGCGGATCATGTCGGGCGCCGCCTGCGACGCCACCGACGAGGCCGGCTGGCTGGCCGGCCTGCCGGTTTCGATCAAGGACCTGACGGACGTCGCCGGGGTGCGCACCACCTACGGCTCGCCCATCTTCGCCGACCATGTGCCGGCGAAGTCGCATCCGCTGGTCGAGCGCATCGAGCGCAAGGGCGGTATCGTCGTCGCCAAGTCCAACACGCCGGAGTTCGGCGCCGGCGGCAGCACCTTCAACGAGGTGTTCGGCCGCACACGCAACCCGTGGAACACCTCGCTCACCTGCGGCGGCTCGACCGGCGGCGGCTCGGTCTCGGTGGCGACCGGCGAGGTCTGGCTGGCCCATGGTTCCGATCATGGCGGTTCGCTGCGCCGGCCCGGCACCTACTGTTCCACCGTCGGGATCAGGCCGTCGGCCGGCCGCGTGACGCGCGGCACCTCGAACAATCTCTATTCGCCGCAATCGGTGCAGGGGCCGATGGCGCGCAATGTCGCCGACCTGGCGCTGTTCCTCGACGCCATGGCGGGGTTCTGCCCTTACGATCCCATGACCTTCGACGCACCGGCCGTGTCGTTCAGCGCCGCGGTCGCCAACCCGGTGGCGCCGAAGCGGGTCGCCTTCAGCGCCGATTTCGGCGGCAGGTTCGACCTCGATCGCGACATACGCGACATCTGCACGAAGATGGCACGACGCTTCGAGGAATTGGGCTGCATCGTCGAGAAGGCTTCGCCCGACTTCGGACCGGTCGACGAGGTGTTCATGGCACTGCGTAGCCAGCAGTTCGTTGTCGATCGCGAGCTGCAGATCGAGCAGCACCGCGACAGGATCAAGCCCGACATCGTCTGGAACACCGAGCTTGGCCTAAAACAGACGACGAGCCGGCTGGCCTGGGCAGAGCGCGAGCGGGCCGCCCTTTTCCGGCGCATGGCCGAATTCTTCAAGACGTACGATCTGCTGGTGACGCCCGGCGCGCCGACCGCCGCTTTCGATGTCAATCTGCGGGCGCCCGCCACCATCGCCGGCAAAAAGCTCGAAAACTACATGTCGGGCTCGACGCTCAACTCGGCCATCACCGTGACCGGCAGCCCGGCCATCGCCGTGCCCTGCGGCTTCGACCAGTTCGGGCGTCCTGTCGGTCTGCAGCTGGTCGGCCGGCCGCGCGGCGAGGCGGCCCTGCTGCAGGCAGCCTCGCTTTACGAAGGGCTGGTCGGGCTCGATCGCCTGCTGCCCATCGACCCCAGGCCCGGAACCGTGCCACCATCCCGCTAAGGAACGGGGGAGAATGTCATGCGGGTGGTGATCACGGGCGCGAGCCGGGGGATCGGCCGGGCAACGGCGCTGAAGCTTGCGGCCGACGGCGCCGAGGCACTGACGCTCTGCGACGTGGCCTACCTCGATGAACTCGAGGCGCTCGCCGCCAATCTGCGCACCTCGGGCTGCAAGGTCCGGACGCTCAAGGCCGACATGGCGCGACCCAACGAACCCGCCCGCGTGATCGCCGGGGCGGTCACGGCCATGGGCGGCATCTGTGGCGTCGTTGGCAATGCCGGCATTGCCGCCCCCGCCAAGCTGGTCGACCTCGCGGTGGCGACCTGGGATCGTGTTTTCGACATCAACCTTCGGGCCAACTGGCTGCTGGCCAAGGCGGCGCATCCCCACCTGCGGAAGTCGAAGGGCGCCATCGTGATGGTTTCATCGATGTCCGGCGTCATGCCCCAGTTGCCGACCGGCGCCTACAGCCCGGCCAAGGCCGCGCTGATCATGTTGACCGAGATGATGGCAATGGAATGGGCGCCCGACGGCATCCGCGCCAATTCGGTGTGCCCGGGCTTCGTCCATACCTCGATGACCGACGCGATTTACAGTCAGCCCAAGCTCGCCCGTGGACGCGCCAGGCTGGTGCCGCTCGGCCGCGTCGCCAAGCCGGGCGACATCGCGGATGCCATCGCCTTCCTGTTGAGTCCGGAAGCGGCCTACATCACCGGTCAGGCCCTCGTTGTGGATGGCGGTCTCACTCGGTCGATCCTCAATCATGCGCCGGGTGTCGCCGCAACGCCGCGCCAGCAGAAATAGTCACGCGCCGCCGCGGCGCGCGTCAGGCGGAGATCCAGGGATCGATCTGCGGCCGGCCGCGCTGCTCGCCCAGGGCCACGACGTCGCCGAAGCAAGGCCCGTGCCGCAGCATACCCGCCTAGACCCCGGAAGCGGGCCGGTCCACACTTGTTCCGGGAGTCATCAAAGACGGGAGAGCGGCCATGAAGCGCTGGTTGGGATCGGCAGTCGCCTTGATCGGTCTGAGCATGCTGTCGCCGGCCGCGGCGCAGACCGCGGTCAAGCCCGCGATCGTCTACAGCACAGGCGGCAAATTCGACAAGTCCTTCAACGAGGGCGTGAGCGCCGGCGCCGAGCAGTTCAAGAAGGAGACGTCGATCCCGGTTGCCGAGTTCGAGCCCAGCAACGAAACGCAGTTCGAGCAGGCGTTGCGGCGGTTCGCCCAGCGCGGCCAGGACCCCATCGTCGCCGTCGGTTTCTCGCAGGCGGTCGCGCTGGAGAAGGTCGCCAAGGAATTCCCGAACGTCCGCTTCACCATCATCGACAGCGTGGTCAACCTGCCTAATGTCCAGTCGGTGGTGTTCAAGGAGCAGGAAGGCTCCTTCCTGGTCGGCGTGCTGGCGGCGCTTGCCTCGAAGAGCGGCAAGATCGGGTTCGTCGGCGGCATGGACATCCCGCTGGTCCGCCGCTTCCAGTGCGGCTTCGAGCAGGGCATCAAGTACGCCAACCCCAATGCCGAGCTGATCACCAACATGACCGGCACGACGCCCGCCGCGTGGAACGATCCTGGCCGTGGCGCCGAGCTTGCCAAGGGTCAGTTCGATCGCGGCGTCGACGTGGTCTATGCTGCCGCCGGTTCGACCGGCATCGGAATCCTGCAGGCGGCCAAGGACCGCGGTAAGCTCGGCATCGGCGTCGACTCCAACCAGAATCACCTGCACCCCGGCACGATGCTGACCTCGATGCTGAAGCGCGTCGATCTCGCCACCTACAACAGTTTCAAGACGGCGCAGACGGGTCAGTGGAAGGGCGGCATGCAGGTGCTGGGCCTCAAGGAGGCCGGCGTCGACTGGGCACTCGACAAGGACAATGAAAAGCTGGTCACGCCCGAGATGAAGGCCAGGGTCGAGGCGGCCAAGGCCGACATCGTTTCGGGCAAGATCGTCGTCCACGACTACATGAGCAACAATTCGTGCAAGCCCTGACATCGGCGACAATCGAACTCTGCGATATCGAGAAGTCGTTCGGCAGCGTCCAGGCCGTGCGCGGCGTGTCGCTCAGGATCGCAGCCGGGGCGATCACCGGCATCGTTGGCGAGAACGGCGCTGGCAAGTCGACCCTGATGAGCATTCTGTACGGCCTCTACCGGGCCGATTCCGGCGACGTCCGGGTCGACGGCCGGCCGGTGGAAATGGCGAGCCCACGCGACGCGATCGCGCATGGCATCGGCATGGTCCATCAGCACTTCATGCTGATCGACAGCTTCACCGTTCTCGAGAACATGATTCTGGGTGCCGAGGGCGGTCCGTTGCTGGCCGGCGGCCTCGCGGCGGCGCGGACCGAACTGGCACGGCTGGCGCGCGAGTACGGACTCTCGATCGACCCCGATGCGCGTGTCGCCGATCTTTCGGTCGGCGAGCAGCAGCGGGTCGAGATCCTGAAGGTGCTGTTTCGTGGCGCCCGGATCCTGATCCTGGACGAGCCCAGCGCCGTGCTGACGCCGCAGGAAACCGACCGCCTGTTCCGCATCCTGCGGACGCTGAAGGAGCGTGGCGTCACGGTTGTCCTGATCACCCACAAGCTGCGCGAGATCATGGCGGTGACCGACCATGTCTATGTGATGCGCCAGGGTCGGGTGGTGGCGGAGCGGCGCACCGCCGACACCGACTCCGAGGAACTCGCCGAGCTGATGGTCGGGCGCAAGGTCCGTCTCGACCTCGACAAGGCGTTGCCGCGACATGGCAAGGTCGTGTTGCGCGCGGAGCAGCTCTCGCTGGTCGACGAGCGCGGCGTGCGGCTGCTCGACGATGTCGCCCTCGAACTGCGGGCCGGCGAGATCGTTGGCATCGCCGGCGTCACCGGCAACGGACAGAGCGAACTGCTGCAGGTGCTGGCCGGCATCCGACCACCGAGCGGCGGCCGGTTGACCGTGGGCGAGCGCGTCTTCGACGCCCGCCACCACGGCAGTCCGGCGGAAATGCGTACTCTAGGCCTTGCGCACGTACCGGAGGATCGGTTGCGTCAGGGCATGGTTGCGGCCTTCGAGGCGTCGGAGACGTCGATCTTGGGCTATCAGGACGAGCCGCCGTTCACGCGCCACTATCTGCTCGATGGGTCGGCGGTCGGCGCCCATTGCTCGGATCTGATGGAACGCTTCGACGTACGGCCGCGGTCGCCCGGCCTGCGCTCGTCGCATTTCTCCGGTGGCAATCAGCAGAAGCTGGTCCTGGCGCGCGAGATCGCCCGTCGCCCCAGGGTTCTGTTGGTCGGTCAACCCACCAGAGGTGTCGATATCGGAGCCATCGAGTTCATCCACCACGAGCTGGTGCGGGCGCGCGACGCGGGCTGCGCGGTGCTGGTCGTGTCGGTCGAACTCGACGAGATCCTTTCGCTCGCCGATCGCATCCTGGTGATGTTCGCCGGCCGCATCGTCGGTGAAGTCGAACCGGGTCGCGCCGATGAACGAACGCTGGGTCTGATGATGGCCGGCGCCCAAGCCGCATGAGGCCGGCATACGGACCCTTGCCGGCATGGGCCGAGATCACGCTGCTGCCGCTGATCAACATCGTTCTGGCGTTCCTGGTCGTCGGCGCGATCGTGGCGGTCATCGGCGTCGATCCCCTCCATGCGCTGAGGCTCCTCGTGGTGGGCGCGCTCGGATCTCCCGAGTCGATCGGCTACACGCTCTACTACGCCACCAACTTCGCCTTTACCGGGCTCGCGGTGGCGGTGGCCTTCCATGCCGGACTGTTCAATATCGGTGGCGAGGGCCAGGCCTACATCGGGGGGCTGGGCTGCGGACTTGCCATCCTGGCGCTCGGCCGCTGGCTGCCGGCCGGGCTGATGATTCCGGTCGGAATTGCCGCGGCGGCGTTGTTCGGCGCCGCCTGGGCCGCCGTGCCGGGATGGCTGCAGGCCTGGCGTGGCAGCCATGTCGTCATCACCACCATCATGTTCAATTTTCTCGCTTCGGCGCTGATGGTCTACCTGATGGTGAACGTGCTCATCGCGCCGGGCTCGATGACGCCGCAGAGCCGCGGCTTCGAGCCGTCCGGTCAGTTGCCGGCGCTGCCGGGATCGCCTCTCAACCTGTCGATCGCGTTGGCCGTTGGCTGCTGCTTCGCCGTCTGGGTTTTCCTCTGGCGCACGCCCTGGGGCTATGCGCTGCGCACGATGGGGCACAATCCCGAGGCCGCTGTCTACGCCGGCACGAATTTGCGCCGCATGACCATGCTCGCCATGGGCCTTTCGGGCGCCCTGGCGGGTTTCGTGGGCGTGAACGAATTGATGGGTGTTCACCACCGTATCGTCCTCGACTTCCCTGCCGGTTACGGTTTTGCCGGCATCGCGGTTGCCCTGATGGGTCGCAACCACCCGCTCGGCATCGCGCTCGCCGCCCTGCTGTTCGGGGCGCTGCAGCAGGGCGGCGCCGAACTGGCGTTCGAGATTCCGTCCATCACGCGCGAGATGGTGGTGGTGATCCAGGGCCTCATCATCCTGTTCTCGGGCGCGCTGGTGCACCTGCCGCGGCCTTGGCTGCAGTTCCTGTTGGCGCGCCGGGCCTGACATGGACGAGGTCTTCTCCTTCGTTTTCCTGATGCTGGCCTCGACGCTCCGTGTCGCTACGCCGCTGGTGCTCTGCGCCATGGGCGGGCTGTTTTCGGAGAAGGGCGGCATCGTCGATGTCGGCCTCGAAGGCAAGATGCTGATGGCGGCGTTCTTTGCCGCCGCCACCGCCTCGGTGACCGGGTCCGCCTGGGCGGGCGTGGCGGCGGCCGTACTGGCGGCGGAGGCGCTGGCGCTGCTGCATGGGCTGGCGTGCATCACCTATCGCGGCAACCAGGTGGTGAGCGGCGTCGCCATCAACATCGTGGCGGCCGGCCTCACCATCGTCCTGGGCGCAGCTTGGTTCGCGCGCGGCGGCCAGACGCCGCCGCTCGTGGGCGACGAGAGGCTGCTGCCGCTGTTCCTGCCGGGGGCGGGGGACAATGTCCTGGTCTATGCCGCCCTGCTGTCGGTGCCCGTCACCTGGTGGATCATCGCCCGTACGCGCTTCGGCCTGCGCCTGCGCGCGGTGGGCGAGATGCCGCTGGCGGTCGACGCCGCCGGCCTGTCGGTGGCGTGGTTGCGCTATCGCGCCGTGCTGCTTTGCGGCCTTCTGGCCGGTCTGGCCGGCGCCTACCTGTCGATCGGACAGAATGCCGGGTTCAGCCGCGACATGACGGCAGGGCAGGGCTTCATCGCGCTGGCCGCCATCATCTTCGGCAAGTGGCGGCCCTGGCCTGCGTTCGGTGCCTGCCTCGTTTTCGGATTACTCGATGCGATCGCCATCCGTCTTCAGGGCGTGCGACTGCCCGGCGTGGGCGAAGTTCCGGTGCAACTGGTCCAGGCCATGCCGTATCTTCTCGCCATGTTCCTGCTGGCCGGCTTCATCGGCCGCGCCGTCGCCCCCAGGGCGGCAGGCGTGCCGTACGTGAAGGAGCACTGAGATGGACGACCTGCTCCATCTGGCGCAACGGATGATGCGGCACGCGCATGCGCCCTATTCGCGCTTCACCGTCGGGGCCGCCCTGCGGGCCGAGGATGGCTCGCTCCACGGCGGCTGCAATGTCGAGAACGCCGCCTACCCCCAAGGCCTCTGTGCCGAGGCGGCGGCAATTGCCGTGATGGTGGCCGCCGGCCAGAAGCGCATCCTGGAATGCCTCGTCGTCGGCCCCGGCCCGGAACTGATCACACCCTGCGGCGGCTGCCGCCAGAAGCTGCGCGAGTTCGCCTCGGACGACCTGCCGGTCCATCTCTGCGGCCCCGCCGGGCTGCAACGCACGATGACGCTCGGGCAGCTCCTGCCGCTGTCCTTCGGCCCGCACCACATCGGCCGCCCGTGAGCGCCGCCATTGCCCATGCTGCGCCGGGCTTCCGGCCGAAAGTAGCCGTGGTGCTGGGCTCGGGGCTGGGTGGCTTCGCCGAGGAGGTGAAGGCCGTCGCCACCATTCCTTATGGCGAGCTTGAGGGATTTCCTCGGACGAGCGTCAGCAGCCACGCCGGCAAGCTGGTGTTGGGTCACGTCGGCCCGACGCCCGTTGCCGTGCTGCAGGGCCGCGCGCACTACTACGAGAACGGCCGTGCCGACGAGATGAAGGGCGCGATCGAGGCCATGGCCGGCTTGGGCTGTGAGACCCTGCTGCAGACCAACGCCGCTGGCAGCCTCCGGCTCGATATGCCGCCGGGGTCGGTGATGGTGCTCACCGATCACATCAACTTCACCGGGGTCAATCCGCTGTTCGGCGTGGGACCGGGCAACAATCGGTTCGTCGACATGGTGGATGCCTACGACCCCACCCTGGTCAAGCAACTGTTGCGGGCCGCCAAGCAGGCCAACGTGCCCTGCCATGACGGCGTCTACGTGTGGTTCAGCGGTCCCAGCTTCGAGACACCGGCCGAAATCCGGGCCGCCCGCATTCTCGGTGCCGACGCCGTGGGCATGTCGACGGCGCCGGAAACGATCTTGGCGCGCCATGCCGGCATGAAGGTGGCAGCGCTGTCGTTGATGACGAACTACGCCGCAGGTCTCGTCCCCGGCGCACTCGGTCACGACCAGACGATCGCCGTCGCGAATTCGGCCTCGACAGCGGTGCGCCGCCTGCTGCGGCTCTTCCTCGAGCAGTACGCCTAGGATCATGCTGCCGCAGGAGATCATCCGCCGCAAACGCGACGGCCGCGAGCTCTCCGCCGAGGAAATCGACTTCGTCGTTCGCGGCATCCGCGACGGCGGCCTGAGCGAGGGCCAGGTGGCAGCCTTCGCCATGGCGGTGTTCTTTCGCGGCATGACCACACCGGAGCGAGTGGCGCTCACGCTCGGCCTCGCCAGATCGGGCGCCGTGCTCGACTGGTCCGACCTCGCGCTGCCCGGGCCGGTGATCGACAAGCATTCTAGCGGCGGCGTCGGCGACAAGGTGAGCCTGATGCTGGCGCCGATCGCGGCAGCGTGCGGCGTCTTCGTGCCCATGATCTCGGGCCGAGGCCTCGGTCACACCGGTGGCACGCTCGACAAGTTGTCGGCGATCTCGGGCTATGAGACCCAACCCGACATCGCCACCTTCCGGCGGGTCGTCCGCGAGGTCGGCTGCGCCGTGATCGGCCAGACCGACGATCTGGCGCCGGCCGACCGCCGTCTCTATGGCGTCCGCGATGTCACCGGCAGCGTCGAGTCGATCCCGCTGCTCGTGAGTTCGATCCTGTCCAAGAAAATCGCCGCCGGTCTCGACGGGCTGATCATGGACGTGAAGTGCGGTTCGGGCGCCTTCTGCGACACCGAACCGATGGCACGGGATCTTGCCCAAAGCCTGGTCGAGGTGGCCAACCAGGCCGGGCTGCCGACCATCGCGCTGATCACCGACATGGACCGGGTGCTGGGCCGCCACGTCGGCAACGCGCTTGAGGTCGCCGAGACCGTGGCCTACCTGACCGGCAAGGGCGGGCGCGAACCGCGCCTGCACGAGGTGACCATGGAACTCGCGGGTGAGATGATTGCCTTGGGGGGGCTCGCGCCCAGCCCCGCCGCCGGCCGCGCCCGTGCCGAGGCGGCGCTGGCCGATGGACGGGCGACCGAGGTGTTTGCCCGGATGGTCGCGGCGCTGGGCGGACCGCTCGACTTTGTCGAGCATGCTGGCCGCTA
This sequence comes from Reyranella sp., assembly GCA_019745575.1. Lineage (GTDB taxonomy): Bacteria > Pseudomonadota > Alphaproteobacteria > Reyranellales > Reyranellaceae > Reyranella. The sequence goes on from JAIETA010000029.1 coordinate 18,550, forward strand.
CCTGTCGCGGGCGGCGGTGGTCAAGCCATGCGGCGCGGAGCGATCGGGTCATGTCGTGGGCATGGATGCCCGACAGGTGGGCATCGCCGTTGTGGCATTGGGTGGCGGCCGCGCCCATGCCGACGACGCGATCGACCCCGCGGTCGGCCTCAGCGAGGTGATCGACGTCGGTGTATCGGTCCGGGCCAGCGACCCGCTCTGCGTCGTTCATGCCGCCAGCGAAGCCGACGCGGACGTGGCCATCGCCCAGGTGCGACAGGCGATCCGCATCGGCGAGGCGCCGGTGGTGGAGCGGCCGGTGGTTCTCGAGCGGGTCGTCCGGTGAGCGCTCCCGATCTTGCCGCCTACGCGCGCGACGGATTCCTCGTGCTTGAGGACTTCGTGTCGGCCGCGGATTGCGATGCCTTGCAGGTGCGCGCCAAGCAGCTGGTGGCCGGCTTCGACCCCGGCCCGTCGCGCACGGTGTTCTCGGCGCGCGACCAGAGCCATGGGCGCGACCGCTATTTCCAGGAGTCCGGCGGCGCCATCCGCTTCTTCTTCGAGGACCAGGCGGCCGACCGGCCGGTGCCGCTGGCGCTGAACAAGATCGGCCACGCACTGCACGATCTCGATCCCGTCTTCGACCGCTTCTCGCGCCAGCCGCGCCTGGCCGGCCTTGCGCAGGCGCTCGGCTTGATCCGACCGTTGCTTCTGCAGTCGATGTACCTCTTCAAGCAGCCGCACATCGGAGCGGAAGTCGGCTGGCACCAGGACGCGACGTACCTGCATACGCGCCCGTCCACGGTGACCGGCTTCTGGATCGCGCTCGACGATGCCGACCGGGACAACGGCTGCCTGATGGCGCTGCCAGGCGGGCATTGCGGGCCGCTGCGCGAGCGGTTCCAGCGCGAGGGCGACCGGATGGTGAGCCGCACGCTGGACGCCACGCCCTGGCCCGACACGGAACCGGTGGCATTGGAAGCACGGCGTGGAACGCTGGTTGTCCTGCATGGCCTGTTGCCGCATGCCAGCGCGCCCAATCGCTCGCCCCGGCCACGGCACGCCTATGCCTTGCATCTGATCGACGGTCGTGCGGAGTATTCGGCCGACAACTGGCTGCAAAGACCCGACCTGCCACTGCGAGGTTTTGCGTGATTCCCAAGGCAGAACTCCATTGCCATCTCGAGGGATCGATCGCGCCATCCCTGGCGCGCGAGATTGCGACACGCAATGGCCTCACGCTGCCGCCTGGCCTGTTCGGCGCCAACGGCCACTATGTGTTGCATGACTTCCTGAGCTTCCTCGATGCCTACGACCGGGTCTGCATGGTCCTGCGCCATGCCCGGGACTTTGGCGACGTGCTGTACGCCTATCTCGGCAGCGCGGCGCGGGAAGGGGCGGTCTATGTCGAGATGTTCTGCTCGCCCGAGCGGCCGGCCGCGCTCGACATCCCCTATGCCGCCTGGCTCGAGGCCCTGGCCGATGGCATCGATCGCGCCCAGCGCGACTTCGGCATCGTTGGCCGCATCATCGTCGTCTGCATTCGCCATCGCGGACCCGACCGGGCGCTTGCCTTGGTACGCGACATGGTTGCCGAGCCGCATCCCTACGTCGTGGGTTTTGGCATGGGCGGCGACGAGGCGAAGTTCCTGCCGCGGGACTTCGCGCCGGCCTACCGGCTGGCGCACGACAAGGGTTACGGCTGCACCGTCCATGCCGGCGAAGTGCTCGGGCCGGAAAGCGTCTGGGCCTCGATCAGGGACCTGCCGGTGACTCGCATCGGTCATGGCGTGCGCTCGGCCGACGATCCCGCCCTGATGGCCGAACTCGCCCGGCGCGGCACCGTCCTCGAGGTCTGCCCCGGCAGCAACATCGCGCTGGGATTGTATCCCGACCGGGCGGCGCACCCGCTGCATCGCTTGATCGATGCCGGGGTTGCCGTCACGCTCAACTCCGACGATCCGCCGTTCTTCCACACGACGCTGGGCAACGAGTACGACGAGGCGGGTCTCGACGACGCCGCATTGCGACGGATCGCGCGAACGGCAATCGAGGCGTCTTTCGCCGGCGACGACCTGAAACGGAAGCTGTTGAAGGAGATCCACCCATGAGCGCAAGGAAGATTCTGGCATTCGTCGCCCTGCTGGCCACGATTCCGGTCGGCACGGTGCGGGCTCAGGAAGGCCCGGCGCCCAACGACATGCTGCTGGCCACGCTGTGGACGCAGCGCTCGGTCGAGTACAAGGGGAACGCCCTCACGGTCTTCGCGCTGGCGCGCATCCGCCTGGACGAGGCGCTGGCCGACCGCAACTGGACGGCAGCGCCGGCCGAGCAGAAGGGCGACTACCAGAACCTGCCGCCCGCCGTCATTCTCGACATCGACGAGACCCTGCTCGATAACTCGTTCTTTCAGGTCTGGATGCTGAAGAACAACCAGACCTTTAGTACCAAGACATGGAACCAGTTCTGCGCCGCCCAGGTCTCAACCGCGATTCCGGGTGCGCTGGAGTTCGCCAAATACGCCGACTCAAAGGGCGTCAAGATCTTCTACATCACCAACCGCGGCGCCGAGACCGAGAAGGACACGCGCGAGAACATGGCCAGGCTCGGCTTTCCGATGGGCGGCAATGTCGACACCTTCCTGATGCTGGGTGAGAAAGCCGACTGGAGCGGCGCCAAGGGCACGCGCCGCGCCGTGGTGACCAAGGACTATCGCGTCCTGCTCAACATCGGTGACAATTTCGGCGACTTCGACGACCGCTACCGGACGAGCGAGGCCGATCGTCTGAAAGCTTTCGACTCCGACATGGCTTACTGGGGGCGCCAGTGGCTGGTGATCGCCAACCCGACCTACGGCTCGTTTGACACCGCGCCGTTCGGTCACGACTTCAAGAAGCCGCGCGAGGAGCAGCGCAAGGCCAAGTGGGACGTCCTGCAATCCTGGTCGGGGCCGACGCCTTAGGCTAGATCGCCGCTTCGGTCTCGGCGTCGAACAGGTGTAGTCGGCCGGGCTTCAGCGCCAGCTTGAGCTTGTCGTGGGCGCGGACGCGCAGGGTCGGCTCGACGCTCGCCACCATCAACGCCGCGCCGACGCGCATGTCGAGCAGGATCTCCGAGCCGAGCTGCTCGACCACTTCGACGTCGGCGTCGAAACAATGCTCCGGCGCATCGGCGGCAGTCGCGATATGGATGTCCTCCGGCCGGATGCCGAGCGTGGCCTTGCGGCCGGTCTTGGCGCGCGCGCGCGTCGCCAGCTCTCCCGGCAGGCCGATGCGCAGCCCCGGCGCCTCGGCGACCGGGCTGCCGCCGTTCTCCACCAGGGTCACGTCGGCGAAATTCATCGCCGGAGAGCCGATGAAGCCCGCGACGAAGCGATTGGCCGGGGTGTTGTAGAGTTCCAGCGGCTCGCCGACCTGCTGGACCCAGCCGTCCTTCATCACCACCACGCGGTCGCCGAGCGTCATGGCCTCGACCTGATCGTGAGTGACGTAGACGGAGGTCACCGCCAGCCGCTCGTGCAGCTTCTTCAATTCGACGCGCATCTGTACGCGCAGCTTGGCGTCGAGATTGCTGAGCGGTTCGTCGAACAGGAACACCTTGGGGTCGCGCACGATGGCGCGGCCTAGGGCCACGCGTTGGCGCTGGCCGCCCGAAAGCTGGCGCGGCTTGCGCTGCAACAGGCCCTCGATGCCGAGGATAGAGGCGGCGTTATTGATGCGCTTTTCGATCTCGGCCTTCTCGAACTTCCGCATCTTCAGGCCGAACGCCATGTTGCCGGCGACGCTCATGTGCGGGTAGAGCGCGTAGTTCTGGAACACCATGGCGATGTCGCGGTCCATCGGCGGGATCTCGTTCACCACGGTGTCATCAATGCGGATTTCGCCCGAGGTAATCGCTTCCAGGCCGGCGATCATGCGCAGCGTCGTGGTCTTGCCGCAGCCCGACGGTCCAACGAAGACCATGAACTCCTTGTCGCGGATCTTCAGGTCGACGTCCTTCACGACATGCGTGGTGTCGAACTTCTTGTTGAGTTTGTGGAGGCTGACCTCGGCCATGACGCGCTACCCCTTGACCGACCCGGTGAGGCCCGAGACGTAATGTTCGACGAAGAACGAATAGACGATCGCCACCGGAATGGAGCCCAGCAGGGCGCCGGCCATCAACGGGCCCCAGAAGAACACGTCGCCGCGGATCAGCTCCGAGGTGACCCCGACCGGGACGGTTTTCTGCTCCGGTGAAGACAGGAACACCAGGGCATAGATGAACTCGTTCCACGACAGCGTGAAGGCGATGATGCCGGACGACAGGATGCCGGGCACCGCCACCGGGATGATGATGTAGACCATCGCCTTCCAGCGCGAGGCGCCGTCGATACGGGCGCACTCCTCCAGCTCCTTGGGGATGGCCTTGAAGTAGCCCATCATCAGCCAGGTGCAGAACGGGATCAGGAAGGTCGGATAGGTCAGGATCAGCGCCCACGGGCTGTCGCCGAGCCTGAAGTTGCGGATGATCTCGGCCAGCGGGATGAACAGCAGCGTCTGCGGCACCAGGTAGGTGATGAAGATCGCTGTGCCGAGGCCGCCGGCATAGGGGAAATTGAGGCGGGCCAGCGCGTAGCCGGCGAGAACGCCGCAGAACAGCGAGATCACCGTCGAGACCAGCGCGATGAACATGGTGTTGAACATCCAGCGCGCGAACCTGGTCTCCTCGAACAGGTAGAGGATGTGCTCGAGGGTCGGGTTGTTGGTCCAGAACGGCATGTAGTTGACGGCGTTCCAGGGCCGGTAGAGTTCGCCGTCCGGCCGGAAGGTCGTCACGATCATCCAGTAGAACGGGAACAGCAGGACGAAGACGAACAGGATCAGCGGGATGTTGTAGAAAATCCACCGCCTCCAGAGGGCACCTTCGATCATGTCAGCGGGCCTCCCGGCTCATCGGGTTTCAACCCGGCGGATGTAGAGCAACTGCACCACCACGATGACGAACAGGAAGGGGAACATCGCGAGCGAGATCGCGGCTCCCTCGGACAGCAGCCCCGTGCCGATGCCGAGCTGATAGGCATAGGTTGCGAAGAGATGGGTGGCGTTGGCCGGTCCGCCGCCGGTCATGACGTAGACCAGCTGGAAGTCAGCGAAGGTCTGGATGACCGAGAACAGCACGACCACCAGCGTGACCGGCATGAGCAGCGGCCAGGTGACGTGCCAGAAGCGCTGCCACGGGCGCGCGCCGTCGATGGCGGCCGCCTCGTGAAGCTCGGGACTGATGGTCTGCAGGCCGGCCAGCAGGGTGATGGCGAAGAACGGCACGCCGCGCCAGATATTGATGACGATGATCGACGTCATGGCGAGGTCGGGATCGCCCAGCCAGTTGATCCGCGTGGTGATCAGGCCGAGCTGGAACAGCGTCCAGTTGATGACGCTGAAGGTCGGATCGAACATCCACTTCCAGGCGAAGGTCGAGAGCACCGTGGGAATGATGAACGGCAGCAGGATGAAGGCGCGGATGATCGCCTTGCCCCTGAAGTGCCGGTTGAGCAGGATCGCCAGCCACAGGCCGAGCGCCAGCTTGAACACCGTCGTCACGCCGGTGTACCAGAACGTGTTCCACACGGTCGTGTGAAAGATGCTGTCGTTCCAGATCTTGTAGAAATTCTTGAGGCCGACGAACTCGCCGGGATGGCCGACGCGCGCGTTGCTGAGCGACAGCAGGACTCCCTCGAAGAACGGATAGGCGATGAACAGGCCGAGCAGAACCGCGGTCGGCGTCAGCAGGGCAAGCGCCAGCCAACGCTCGTCCTCGAGCTTGCGCAGGCGCGGGGAGAGCCTTTTGCTCTCCGCCGCCGAAAGTGCTGTCACCGCCATGGACGGGGTACCCTAAACGCGGTCGTTTTAGCTCAGACGTAGACCTTCCTGAGTTCGGCATCGGCCCACTTGACCGCGTCCTCTGCCGGCATGCCCTGCACCGCCTTGGCGTACATGTCGGTGATGATGTACTTCGACAAGGCCTCCTGCGCCTTGGCGTTGGGCGGGCCGGCGTTGCCGATGGCCTGGCCGAGACGAGCCGCGACCTTGTAGGGCGTCATCACCGGATCGACGTCCCACAGCTTGTCGGTCTCCCACTTCACCGTGCACGGCGTGGCGAAGCCCTTCTGCGACTCGAAGAACCTCCGGTAGTTGGCCTCGGTGTGGAGCCACTTCAGGAACTCCTTCGCGGCATCCTGGTTCTTCGAATACTTCATCAGCATGTTCGACTGCAGAAGGTGGAAGCCGAACTGCCCCGCCGGCCCCTTGGGCAGGGGCGCGTGCAGGATGTCCTTGTTCAGCGGCTCGCCTTTCTCGGTCTTGTACTGCTCGGGCCGGCGCAGGGTTTCGATGTAGATCGAGGCGCCGTTCAGGGTCGCCGAGATGGTCTGCGACAGGAACGCACGGTTGTTGTTGGTGTCGTCCCAGGCCAGACCGCCCTCGTCGTGGGCATCCTTCCAGAAGCCCTGCATGAACTTAACCGAGTCGACGGTCTCCTTGCTGTTGAGCACCACCTTGCCGCTGGCGTCGATCTCCTTGCCGCCCCACGACCACAGGTACGGATAGCTGAAACCCGGCGCGTCGCCGAAGGTGTGGCCCAGCGTCTGGCCGATCGGACGGCCCTTGGCCTTCAGCTTCTTGCCCGCTTCGCGATAGGCTTCCCAGGTGTCGGGGAACTTGGTGACGCCGATCTCGTCGAACCACGACTTGCGGTAGGCGATCATGCCGCCGATCACCGCCCACGGCATGCCCATGAAGACCTTGCCGTCGCTGCAGATCGCGCGGGCATATGGGAACAGGCCGCCTTCCCTCTTGCCGACTTCCTCGGCGATCGCACTGACGTCGACGACGCTGTTGGCGTAGAGATGGGTAAAGCTGTTGAACGACATGATGAGATCGGGACCGGCGCCGGACTGGATGCCGGCGGTGATCCGCGGCTGCAGGTCGTTGCCGTTCACCGTCTCGAGATTCATCTTCACGCCCAGCGCCTTCTCGGCTTCCGGCATCATCTCGCGACGGAACAGCTGGTCGGTCGCCGGCACGAAGTCCACCCACTTCAACCAGTGGACGGTGCGCTGCTGGGCATAGGCCGGTGTGCGGCCGGTGGCGAGAATGCCCGCCATGCCGCCCATCGACGCGGCGGCGGCGCCGCCGGCGAGCTTGAGTACGCTACGACGCTTCGTCTTGGCCATGTTGTCCTCCCAAGGACTGCCGCCACGTTGGACGGCTTCGTTGTTTGGCCATCGTAGGCATCGGGAGGGCTACGACGCAAGCCGAATAGCGAAAAGCCGATCGTTGCACGTCCGTCGGGCGGACGGCTATTCCAGCAGCGATCGCAGCATCCAGGCCGTCTGCTCGTGGACCGTGAGCCGCTGTGTCAGGAGGTCGGCCGTCGGCTCGTCGTTGGCCTTGTCGGCGAGCGGAAAGACGCCGCGCGCCGTCCGCGCCACGGCTTCATGTCCGGTGACCAGGATGCGGACCATTTCCATCGCCTTGGGCGGTGTGGCCGGCACGTCCTCGAGCGAACTCAGCTTGCCGAACTGGGCGTAGGAGCCGGGCGCTGCATGGCCCAGCGAGCGGATGCGCTCGGCGATCGGGTCCACTGCGGTCCACAGTTCGGTGTACTGCGTCATGAACATCGCGTGCAGCGAGGTGAACATCGGGCCGGTGACGTTCCAGTGGAAATTGTGCGTGGTCAGGTACAGCGTGTAGGTGTCCGCCAGCAGATGGCTGAGGCCCTGCGCGATCTTGCGCCGGTCTGCTTCCGAGATGCCGATTGAAATCGTGGGCGCTTGAGCGATCTTTGCCATGTTTGACTCCTGACTACATCAATCCTGGATCGACGGTGAACAACTCCTTCGCGCGGCCGACGCCGCGCAGCGCGAAGCGGCCGACCGAAACCAGCCGCGCGCGCTCGGCCGGTGGCAGGGCCTCGACCAATGCCGCCGACACGAGCATGGGACGGTCAACCGAGCGGCACAACGAGGCGATGCGACTGGTCTCGTTGACCGCGGGCCCGACGACGGTGAAGTCGAGCCGGTCGACGCTGCCGACGTTGCCGTAAAAGACCTCGCCGATATGCAGCCCGACATAGACCGAGGTGATCGGCCGCTCCTCGGCCTGACGTCGTTCGTTCACTGCCCGCACTTTCTCGCGCATGTCGGCCTCGGCGCGCAGCGCCTTGACGCAGGCCTCGGCCGGCTTCTCGGCGCGGAAGATCGCGAGCGTGCCGTCGCCGATCAGCTTCAGCACCTCGCCGCCGGCCTGCTGGATGGCGGTGATGACGGCCTCGGCATAGTCGTTCAGGAGCGGGAGCACCTCGTCGGGCGGCGCGGTGTCGGTGATCTTGGTGTAGCCGCGCAGATCGGAGAACCACAGGGCGGCATCGATGCGGTCGGCGACGCCGCGCGAGATGCGGCCGCTCAGCACGCGTTTGCCGGCGTCGCGGCCGAGATAGACATCGACCAGCGTGCCCGCGACACGGGCGAGTGCGCCCGCCTTGATGGCGAGCGCCAGCGGCGGCACCAGCCGGCGCAGCGCGACCACGTTGGCATCGCTGAAGCCCTCGGGTTGACGGGTCAACCAGGAAGAGTAGACGCAATCCATGTCGCCGATGGCCTTGTCGTCGGCAAAGCGATGGACGAAGACGAGGTAATCGGTGTGGCCGGCATCCTTCATCTCCTGAATGGCCAGGAAGTCAGCGGCTTCGCCGAAGCCGATGCGCCGGCGCAGCTCCTCTTCGCCGGTCTGCAGGAGATGAAAAAACGGGCTGCGCTGCCACGATTCGGCGGCTTCGCCCTGGTCGGTGCGGCCGTACTCGACCGTCGGCGCGTCGTTCGATTCGTCGTCACGCCAGCGAAAGACGCGGCCTTCATGGACGGGGTGCAGCGTATCGATGAGGGCGGTCGCGCGCGACAGCTCGAGGCCGGCGGCGCGGCACTTCTCGCAGAACGCGCGCAACAGATCCTCTTCCGCCATGCCGGCGAGGCCGCGGCGAACCACCCAGCCAGCGATGCGGACGATGTCGGCGTCGTTCATGGACCCATTTTGTGTTGGCAGGTATTTCATCGTGCCTGAAACTCACGTGCAAGAGGAGTGCCGAATGAGCACGCTGCCGAATTGCCTCCTGATCGTGACCGCCGAGGTCGATGCCGAAGTCGAGGCCGACTGGGGCCGCTGGTACGACGACGTCCACCTGCCCGATGCGCTCGCCTGTCCTGGCGTGCGGGCCGGCCGGCGTTACGTGTCGTCCGGCGAGATCGCCGAAAGCGAGCGCGGCCAGAGTAGCCGCCGCCGCGCCACGCTCTACACCACGGTCTACGAGCTCGAGTCGCCGGCCGCGGTCGAGACAGCGGCGTTCGCGGCGATGCGCGGTTGGGGCCGTTTCGCCCCCTACGTGCGCTCGCAGACCCGCGTGGTCGTGGCGCTTGCCTAGACCGGCACGCAGTAGCCGTCGCGCCGCGGGTCGCAGCCGCCGGTGAGCAGACCGGTGGCGGGATCGGCCGCCACGCCCTGCATGCCGCCAACCCTCATCGTCCAGTCGGGGCCGCTGGCGAGGTCGTGGCCGCGCTTGCGCAATTCGGCATGGACCTCGGGTTCGACACGCGACTCGAGCAGAACGGCGCGGCCGTCAGTGAGCCGGGCGCGCGGCGCCTCGATCGCCTGCTGCAACGGCAGGCCGTAGTCGACATACTGCACGAAGGCCTGCGGCTGCGTTTGCAGGATGCCGTAGCTGCCGGGCGTGCCAAGGGCGAGCACCGGCCGGCCGTCCTGGGTGACGATCGAGGGCGCCACGCAGATCGGCATCGGCTGGCCCGGCGTCACGCGATTCGGGCTCCTGGGGTTCACGTCGGCCCAGTACAGGAAGTTGTTGAGACAGAGGCCGGTGCCGGGAACCACGATGCCTGAGCCGAAGACACTGCCCAGGCTTTGCGTCACGCACACCATGTTGCCCTCGCTGTCGGCGATCGAGAACGAGGTCGTGTGGCCCTCGGCGCCGTCCTTCGGTGGCGTCCACTGCTCGGTCGGGCCGTCGACCGGCCTGCCGTCGCGCACGCGGGTGCGCAGGCCTTCGACGTGGCCGTCGGCCAGCAGTTCGGCGAGCTTCTGCGGCGACGGCACGCCGCTGGCGATGCGGACGCCGGCGGCGATGCGAATGGCGCGCAGCACGGTGTCGAGGTGCTCGACGCCGTTGCGCGGCATACGCGCCAAGTCGAAGCCCTCGAGAATGCGCAGCGTCAGCAGATACTGGAAGGCCTCGCAGGGCGGTGGCGGCACATGCACCTGGCGGCCGCGATAGGTGACCGATACCGGGTCGGTCCACACCGCCTTGGCTTCCATCAGGTCGTCCATGGTGAGGATGCCGCCCAATTCGCCGAGCCGCGCGATCAGCTTCCTGCCGAGTGCGCCGCCGTACATCAGGCCGGGGCCTTCGGCCGCCAGCGCTTCCAGCGTACCGGCGAGATCGGGTTGCTTCAGCACGGCGCCGAGCGCAGGCCTGCCGCCGCCGATACCGTCCAGGTAGACGCGCGACCATTCGGGATAGAGCTTGGCCAGGCCGCGCATCTCCGGCGTAACGCCGGCAATTTCCTCGACATTGAACTCGATCAGGCCGAAGCCGTCACGGGCGAGCTTGATCGCGGGCGCGAACAGCTCGGGCAGCTTCTTGTTGCCGTAGGCGCTCACCATCTCGCACCAGCCGGCGAGATTTCCGGGCGCGCCGACCGCCACCGCGCCGCGCTGCAGCTGGCTGCGGTCGGTGAGCCGCTCGACCGGGAAGCCGCGCGGGATCGGCGCCATGAAGTCGAGCGAGCGTACGCGCCTTTCCCGGGCGACGTAGCAGGTCGCCAGGCCACGGCCGGCAAGGCCCGACATGTAGGGCTCGACCACGTTCAACGCCGCCGCAGTGGCCGCCGCCGCGTCGAACGCCGTGCCGCCGTCGGCCAGGATCCGGGCGCCGGCCGCCGCCGCCAGCGGATGGGCCGCCGCCACCATTCCGTGGCGCGATGTGACGGTCGGACGCTTGCCGTGCTGAAGCATGTCTGTTTCCTCCCCCGAGCCGGCGGATCGTGCCGGCTTGAAAGGGTCGCGACCAGCGGGATTTGCGCTAAGCTGCCCCGCAGGAGGCGAGGGGACCGATGCGCAGACTGGAATTTGGCTGGTTTCTGCCGACCGCCGGCGACACGACGGCCTATGGCGTGGCCAGCGCCCAGGTCGCGCCGTCGCTCGACATGTTCGACCGCATCGTCGCCGCGGCGGAGGCGGCCGGCTTCGAATACATGCTGGTGCCGGTGCAGACCTCGTGCTGGGAGGCGTGGATCGCCAGCGCCATGATGGTGGCGCGCTCGAAGTCGATGCGCATGCTGGTGGCAGCAAGACCCAGCTACATCAATCCCGTCCTGCTCGCCAAGATGATCACCACCTTCGACCAGCTGTCGGGCGGCCGCATCTGCATCAACCTGATCGCGGGTCAAAGCGAAGCCGAGAACGCCGCCGAGGGCATCCGCTGGGGCAAGGAAGAGCGCTATGAAATCATGGACGAGGAAGTCTCGATCCTGAAGGCGTTGTGGACGACGCGCGGTCCGGTCACGTTCGACGGCAGGTTTTACCAGCTGAAGGGCGCGCAGATCCGGCCCTATCCGCTGCAGCAACCCTACCCGCGCTTCTATCTCGGCGGCGGCTCTCGGCAGGCCTGGGAGATCTCGGCCAAGCACTCCGATGTGCACCTCTTCTGGGGCGACACCTACGAACGCATCCGCGCCAACATGGCCGAGATCCGCGGCATGGCGGCCCGTCACGGCCGCGAGAACGACATCGGCTTCGGCATGCGCCTGCAGGTCATCTGCCGCCCGACCGAGAAGGAGGCGTGGGATTTCGCCCACGGTCTGGTGGCGCATGCCAGCGACTCGCAGAAGAAGTTCGTGCAAACGCACTTTGCCACGTCCGAGGCCAACCGCCGCGTACGCGAGCTGGCCGCGATCGGCGAGACCATCGAACCGCATCTGTGGACCGGCATCACGCAGGTTCGCCCCGGCGCCGGCATCGCCGTCGTCGGTGACCCCGAGCAGTGCGCCGACACGCTGCAGAAGTTCATCGACCTCGGCTGCCACTCCTTCTGCCTGTCGGGCTACCTGCACGACGAGGAGGCCGAACGCTTCGGCAAGTGGGTGATGCCGATCCTGCGCGTGCGCAACCGCGAGCGCATGCTCGCCGCCTAGGAGACGCCAACGTGCAACTCGCCTCCAAGAGCTATGACATCGACAGCATTTCCGCCGTCCAGGAGCTGTATCACAGCAGCGGCTGGACCGACGGCCTGCCGATCGTGCCGCCGACGGCCGACGCGGTACAAGCTTGCCTCGAGTGGGCGATGATGCCGCCCGACCAGCTGATCGGCATCGAGCCGGTGCGCGGGCTTGCCATCACCGCCGAAAAGCTCGCCATCAACGCCGTCATGGCGGGCTGCCTGCCGATGCACTTCCCCGTCGTGGTCACGGCCTGGACGGCGATGATGCAGGACGAGTTCCTGATGCACGGCGCCACCGCCAGCACCGGCGGCTGCGCCGTCCTCGTGGTGCTGAACGGGCCGATCCGCCTCGAACTTGGTGCCAGCGGCACCTTCAATGCACTGGGCAACAGCGACCGCGCCACCGCGGTCATCGGCCGCGCCATCCGGCTCTGCCTGATCAACCTCATGGACGTCCGGCCCGGCGTCATCGATCGCTCGACCCTGGGTCACCCCGGCAAGTTCAGCTACTGCCTGGCCGAGGACGAGGAGGACTCGTCCTGGCTGCCGCTTGCCGAACAACGTGGCGTTCCCAAGGGTGCCTCCTCGGTGACGGTGATGGCGGCAGGCGCGCCGCGCCAGCTCATGAACGAGTGGACGACCCGACCCGAGGAGATCCTCGAAACCTTCGCCGCCGAGATGCGCGCCAACCTGCGGCACTATTCCATCCATCCCGGCAACTACGCCCTGATCGTTCCCAAGCAGCTGCGCGAGCATCTACAGGCCGCGGGCTGGACCAAGACCGACATCGCCGCCTTCATCCACGAGCGGGCGCGCATCCATCGCCGCGAATGGGCCGATGTCGGCAAGGGCGCGGTCGTGCGTGACCGCGGCGACAGCGTCTATCCGGCGATGGAGTCGCCCGACCAGCTCCTGGTGATCGCGGCGGGCGGGCCGGCCGGCGGCTTCGGTGCGGTCATTCCGCCCTGGCTCGGCAACAAGAGCCATGCCGTGACCCTGCCAATCGGCGCCTGCATCGATTGCGAACCCCCGAAGAAGTGAGGATCCTGCCATGACGTTCCGCGTGCTCGACCCGACGACCGAAAAAGCGCCGCCGGCCGGCCGGCTGGCGCCGCGCCTCGACACGCTCGAGGGCAAGACGATCGGCTTTATTTCCAACGGCAAGGAAGGCACCAAGGGTTTCTTCAGGCATCTGGACCAGATGCTGCGCGAAGAGCATGGAGTTGCCCGGGTGGTGAGCCGCACCAAGTCGAACTACAGCGCGCCGGCCGACAAGCACATCGTCGACGAGATCAGGAGTTGGGACGCCGTCGTCTCCGGTCTTGGCGATTGAGGCAGCTGCTCATCGTGCAGTCTGCACGACTCAGTCACCGCCGAGCGCCTGGGCGTTCCCGCCTTCAGCGTGATGACCAGCCGGTTCGTGAGCGCCGCCGAGATGATGAGCCGCGTGCTCGGCATGCCCGGCTACGCCTTCGCGACCATCGGCCATCCGGTGAGCAGTGCCACCGACGACGGCCTTCGCGACATGGCGCGAATGGCGATCGGGCAGGGAAGCCGTCTGCTGTTGCGCGCCTAGACCGGCCGGGGCAGGCGATCATGTCTGCGGCGTATCCGGGGGCTCCGATTCGGGCGCTCTCTTCTCGATTTCCCGGATGATGCCGAGCATCCTGCCGTCGGATCCGAATCGAATCTCAAGCAGGACCGTTTCGGTCATGCCAGGCGTGTCGCGGAGATACCACCACTTGGCGATCTTGCCGCCGAAGAGGCGATAGGTACGGAACGGCTCGCCGAGCAGGGTGGTGGCGTCGGCAAGCGTCGAGGTGCCGATGACCAGCCGGTCGGCTTGGTCCGGGTCGAAGTCCCGCCCGATCTCGCGGGCGCACCCCGACAGAGCCAACGCGCCTGCTGCGAGGATCGCCAAGAAGGCGGGAAGCGAAGGCCGGCTGCCGGGCATGATCACGTTGTCCTGGGTGCGGCGATCGGCTCAGCCTGCCGCCGTGGAATCGGCCGGCGCGGCCGGTCGGTCGACGGCGGCCTGTCGCCGCCGCTCCGAAGTGGCCGCGCCGAACCTCTCGTAGAGCACCGGCAGCAGAAGCAGCGTCAGCGCCGTGGCGGTGAACAGCCCGCCGATGACCACGATGGCAAGCGGCTTCTGGATCTCCGAGCCGGGACCCGTCGCGAACAGGAACGGCACAAGCCCCAGCGCCGCGATGGTGGCGGTGAGAGTGACCGGACGCAGGCGTCGGCGGGCTCCTTCCATGACGGCCTCGCGGAACGAATAGGCACCCGACGCCACGACCTGATTGATGTAGGTGACCATGACCACGCCATTGAGCACGGCGATGCCGATCAGCGCGATGAAGCCCACCGAGGCGGGCACGGAAAGGAACTCGCCAGACAGCCAGAGGCCGATAACGCCACCAACCGTCGCGAACGGCACGATACAGAACACGAGGGTCGCCTGTCGCAGCGAGTCGAATGTCAGGAACAGCAGGAGAAAGATGAAGGCGAGAGCAATGGGCACGACGAGCGACAGTCGGGTGGAAGCGCGCTGCTGGTTCTCGAACTGGCCGCCCCAGACGAGATTGTAGCCGGCGGGCAGCTTGACCTTCGCGGCAACGGCGGCCTTGGCTTCGTCGACAAAGCCGACAAGATCGCGGCCTCGTACGTTCGTCAGCACGTTTGCGAACCGTTCGCCATCTTCGCGGATGACCTGGATCGGCCCGTCCTCGATACGGACGTCGGCGATCTGTCCAAGCTCAACCACGCCGCCGTTGGGCAGGACGATCGGAATGCGCTCGATGTCCAGAGTGGACGCCCGCAGACGTTCCTCGCCCCGGATGACCAGGGGCGTGCGCGCCGATCCCTCCAGGACGAGGCCGATCTGCCTGCCGTCCACCCAGATTCGCAACACGTCCTGGATCTCGGTCGCGTTCAGGCCGAAGCGTCCCGCCCGCAGGCGGTCGACCGACACCGTGAGGTACTTCATGCCGGAGTTGCGCAGGGCAAACACGTCGGCCGAACCCGGCACCTCGCGCAGGGCGGCGGCGACGTCGCGGGCGATGCGATTGAGTTCGGGAATTTCCTCGCCGAAGACCTTGATCACCACGTCGCCGCGCGCGCCGATGATCATCTCCTGCACGCGCATGTCGATCGGCTGCGAGAAAGCAAAGGAGATTCCCGGAATTCCGGCCAGGACCTTGCGGACTTCGCCGAGAAACCAGGCGGTGTCGGGGCCGCGCCAGGTGTCCTTGGGGGCCAGCACCATCAGCATGTCGGTCTCGTTCAGGCCGACCGGATCGAGACCCAACTCGTCGGCGCCGGCGCGCGCCATGACGCGCTTGATTTCGGGGATTGCCGCCATCAGTTCGCGTTGGACCCGCAGATCGATCTGTGCCGTCTCCTCGAGCGACACGGTGGGATGCTTGCGAATGGTGACGATCGGGGTGCCTTCATCCATCGTCGGCATGAAGGTCGAGCCGATCCGTGGGTAGACCGCCGCCATTGCCGCGACACCGACGGCCGTCGCCACGACAAGCATCAGCGGCCGCCGCATGACCGACGCGAGCAGCGGATCGTAGAAGCGATGGAGCTGGCGCACGAGCCACGGCTCATGGGCAACGCCGGCCCGCAGCAGATAGGCCGAGAGCACGGGTACCACCGTCAAAGACAGCAGGAGCGCCGCGCCGAGCGCAAAGCCGATGGTGAGGGCGACCGGGCCGAACAGCCTTCCTTCGAGGCCCTGCAGCGACAGCAGCGGCGTGAACACCGTGGCGATGATGGCGACGCCCGAGAGCAGGGGCAAGGCTACTTCACGGGTTGCTTCCAGGGTGAGTTGCAGGCGCTCCTGCAGGCTGGGCTTCTGGGCATGCGCCAGGCGGTGCTCGACGTTTTCGACCACGACGACGGCGCAGTCGACGAGCAGGCCGATGGCGATGGCGAGGCCACCGAGCGACATGATGTTGGCGGACATGCCGAACGACTTCATGATGCCGAAGGTCGCCAACACGGAGAGCGGCAGGATCAGCGACACCACCACGGCGGCACGCAAGTTGCCGAGGAAAAGCAGCAGCAGGATCACGACCAGCACGACGGCTTCGAGCAGCACCTTCTGCACAGTCCATACGGCTTTGCCGATGAGATCTGACCGGTCGTAGAAGATCTCGATCCGCGCGCCTTCGGGCAGTCGAGGCTGGATTTCCTCGAGCTTGGCCTTGACGCCGTCGACCACGGTGCGTGCGTTGGCGCCGCGCAGCCCGAGAACCAGCGCCCAGACCGTCTCGCCGGTTCCGTCGGCGGTGACCACGCCGTTGCGCGGCATGGCGCCATGGCGAATGTCGGCGACGTCGCCGACCCGCACGATTCCGGTCGAGCCCGACGCAACGATGGTCTCGCGAATGTCGTCCAGGGTCTGGATCCGGCCTTCGGCCCGAACCAGAACCGCCTCCTCGCCGGCGCGCACGCGCCCCGCGCCGTCGTTCCGGTTGTTGGAGATCAGAACCTCTTCGAGCATCTCCGTGGTGATGCCGCGGGCGGCCATGGCCGGCGGCGATGGAACGACTTCGAAGGTCCGCACGAAGCCGCCCAGCACGTTGACGTCGGCCACGCCCTGTACGCCGCGTAGCGCGGGCCGCAGCGTCCAGTCGACCAGGCTGCGCTTCTCCTGGGCCGTCATCGTCTCGGACTCGATGGTGAACATCACCATCTCGGCGAGCGGGGTGACGATCGGTGCAAGACCGCCGGACGCACCGGGAGGCAGCTGCTCGCGGACCTCCTGGAGCCGCTCATTGACCTGGGTCCGGGCCCAGAAGATGTCGGTTCCCTCGGCGAACTCGAAGGTCATCAGCGCCACCGAGAAGCGCGTGATCGAGCGCATGCGGACGAGATTGGGGATGCCCCGCATGGCGATTTCGACCGGCCAGGTCACGCGTCGCTCGAGCTCTTCAGGTGGCAGGCCGGGGACCCGCATCGACACCAGCACCTGCACGGGCGCCACGTCGGGAAAGGCGTCGATTGGCAGCTTCTGATAGGCCGTCGCTCCCCAGGCAGCGAGGCCGAGCGCGGCGATGAAGACGAGCAGGCGCTGGCGTAGCGCCGCGCCGACAAGTCGCGACAGCATGTCCTTACTCCGTATCGGTCTTGGCCAGTTCCCCGAGCAGCGCGATCATCCCGCGTGCGGCGACCCGCTCGGTCGGCGCGAGGTCGGCGCGGATCGAAGCATCGCGGGCGTTCTCGGCCAGCACCTGCACCGGCACGGCGCGTACGCCGTTGGGCGAGCGCACGAAGATCCACGACCGGTCGCGATGCCTGACGACCGACCCGGAGGGGACGACCCATTGCGGGATGCCGTTCTGGGCGACGCGAACGGTCGCGGTCACGGCAAGACCCGGCCTGATGCTGCCGCCATTGGTGTCGATCTGCGCGATTGCACTCACGGACTGTGTGGCCGGATCGACACTGCGACCGATGCGAATGACGTGGCCGGAGGCGCCGAAGGCAGGCAGGCTGACGGGGGACCCGACAGTGACCGAGCCCAGTCGCGACGACGGCACCTGGATGTTCACCCAGAGAGGTTCCAGTTGCGCGATCGTGAAAAGGGGCTCGGCTGCCGCCACGCGTTCGCCCGGGCTGGTGAAGCGGCTCAGCACGAAGCCGGCCTTGGGCGCCACGATGGCGATGCTGGGCAGGTAGTCACGAGTCTTGCGGAGCGTTTCGATCTCCGGCTCGGTCATGCCCATGAGCTTCAAGGCATGTTCACGTTCCTCCGCCTTGTAGGTTCTGGTGCGCGCCTCGTTTTCGGCGGTCAGGAAGTCGCGCTCGGGGAGCGCCCGGGCAGCCAGCAGCTGCTCGGCGCGGCGCAGGCGATCCTGGGCGAGCGTCGCGTCGGCGTTTGCCGATATGAATTCGCGCTGGGCCTCCACCAGCGCAGGCGACCGCATGCGCAGGATGGTCTGCCCCGCCGACACCATCTCGTCGGGCGCCACTTCGACAGCCTCGATCAGGCCGTCGACCGGCGCAGCGACCACGCGAAGCTGCGACGGCGGCACGGTGACGGTGCCCGGGAAGGAAAGATCGGTTGCGCCGCGTTCGCGCTCGATGGGCAAGAACGCTATGCCCGCAGCCCGGATGGCGCGATCGTCCAGGTCGATCTCGCGCGCCGCCGCCGTGCCGGTGACGTAGGCCCCACCGATCTGGGCGACAGCGCCTTGAGGCACAAGAGCCGAGATGGCGACAGCCGCCACGAAGCTCAGGCGGTTCACCCGACATACGCCGGAACTGCTCACGACGATCTCCGGTCAGGCGGCATCATCGCCCGATGTGGCGTGGGAACCTTCTGTCGTTCGGCGAGCGGGGTCGCCGAGTCGGAGATCAGTGGCGCCAAGGAAGGGGGTTCGGCGTCGATATTCATTGCGGGATCCGCGCTCATGCTGTCGCTAGATGGGGTGGCTTACACCGTTTGTGAAGTTGCGGATCTTGCGCCTCCGAATTTTCACATTCGCGGTGATTTCCCGTGCTGAGGCTGCACAATCTTGATCTCGATTTCCTG
This sequence comes from Reyranella sp., assembly GCA_019745575.1. Taxonomy (GTDB): domain Bacteria; phylum Pseudomonadota; class Alphaproteobacteria; order Reyranellales; family Reyranellaceae; genus Reyranella. Next base: position 37,340 of record JAIETA010000029.1, read on the forward strand.
CGCGGCTCGGCCACCGTCGAGCGCGGCGGTGTTTCCGCCTTCGACGTGATGACCAGCCGGTTCGTGTGCGCCGCGGAGATGATGAGCGCGGTTGCCGCCGAAACAGCAGGACCGCCCGCAACTTTCCACACCGTACGGCGTTTCATGATGCAGGCTTTGCAACACAGGGGAGTGCCGACATGAAACCGATCGCCGTTCTGGGCGTCCTTCTGATCGCCATCGGCATCGCGGGCCTCGTGATCGCCAATATCTCCTTCACCGAGAAGAGGGTGATCGTTGATGCCGGCCCGTTGAAAGTGACTGCCGACCAGCAACGCGACATTCCCATCCCGACCATCGCCGGCGTGATCGCTGTCGTTGTTGGCGCCGGTCTGCTCTTCTATGGCCGCAAGGCGCGTGGCTAGCGCGCGAGCTCCGTCAGCCCAACGGCCAGGTGAAGCGGATGTTGCCCTTGGCGAGGCCGTCGAGAACGATCTGAACGCCACCCGACTTCATCATCCATTCCAGTCGATGATCGCGGTATTCGCGCCGGATCTGTCCCGACGCCAGCCGGTCGGCGGCACTGGCCATGCCGTCCGCCGCCGCGTCGAACTCCTTGAACGTTGCCGCCACCGACGGCCGCTCCCGCAGCCGGTCGCGCCATAGCGCCAGCGCCGAGCCGGCCGGCGTGCCGAGCCCATAATGAAAGGATCGATTGAGATAGGGTGCAACGCTGAGGTCGGCCCAGCCGAAACTGTCGCCATTGAACCAAGGCTTGCCGCCGAGCTTTTCGGCGAGCCATCTCTGCAGTTCCGCGGTCTGGCGTGCGGCCGTGGCCGTCATCTTCTCCGCCTGTTCGCCCTGGGCGCGCTTGAACCAGCGGATTTCGCCCAGGCCCCAGTTCACCGCTTCGTAGAGGGTGTCGCAGACATCCTCGATCATGCGCGCCTCGGCGCGCGCCGCGGGATCGCGTGGCAACAGGGGCGGCGAGGGATGCTTGTCCTCAAGATATTCGAGGATGATGGTCGAATCGAAAATGCGGGCGTCGCCGTCGATCAGGGCCGGCACTTCGTTGCGCGGACTGGCCGCCCCGAACGGACCGGCGGCCGTCCCGGCGCCCAGGCCGGCCGGGGTCTCCGCCGTGAAGGCGAGGCCTTTTTCGCGCAGCGCGATCTTCACTTTCTGGGCGTAGGACGAGAGCGGGTGTTCGTAGAGCATCATCATCAGGGCAGCTCCAGCCGCACGGCGATCGCGGCACTGGCGATCACCGCCGGGTCGTTGTTGTCGGGGTCGGCGACGTCGAGCCCACCCTTCACCACTTTCACCGTGACGATGCCGTGCGGCAGCGAGGTGCGCACTTGTCCGACGTCGACCTTGTCGGGCTGCTGCACGCCGATGGTCACGTCGACGAACATGTCCGTTTTCGGATTGATCCGGAGCGTGCGGATCATCGCCAGCGACGAATGATGGAGTGCGTCCTGCACCGCACGGAGGGCGGCTTTGGTGTAGTCGCCACCGTGCAGGTCGTTGCCGGTGCCGAGCTCGAGGATGACGCGCTTTGCGGGCATGACGTGACCTCGCTCAGAGATCGAGCCGGACGATGGCGGCCGCCTGGGCGATCACCGTCTTGTCGGTGCCCGCTTCGTTGGCGATCTCCAGCCCGCCCTCGACCACGCTCACCGTGCCGCGACCGTGCGGCAGCACCGCCAGCACCGCGGCCGTGTCGACCTGATCGGGCTTCGGCACCCCGATCAGCACCTCGACCTGCATGTCGTCGCTCGACTTGCCGAGCGCCGTCGCGACGGTGAGCGAGTTGTGCCACAGCGCGTCGCGCAGGGCGCGCACCGCCGCCTTTGTGTAGTCGCCGCCGCGGATGTCGGTGCCCATGCCGATCTCGAGGGCCACGCGTTTCAGTGCCATCGCCGTCCCTCGCGCCGCCGGTGCATTACTTCGCCGGTCCCGCCTTGGCCGCGCCCGCCCGGGTGCTGGGATAGGTGGCGCTGAAGCCGAACAGCTCGACCAGGGCGTTGGGCACCATGACCTTGTCGAGGTCGTCCAGTCCCGTCGTCTTGGTGGGCTTCAGGCCCAGCGCCAGCGGCCCCTTGGGCGCCTTCCAGTCGCCGACGAAGGACGCCACGGCGTCGAGCGCCTTGAGCGTCGCCGGGCCCTGCAGGGCGGCGAAGCCCGCCAGCGCTCCCAGCGCGGTGTCGACCATCTGCTGCGGCTTCATGCCCTCCTCCTTGGCCATCGCCGGCAGGACCTTGGCGATCAGCCCCGAATCGTCGATCGTGAGCTGGGCGGTGCGCAGCCGGCCGTCGTCCATGGCGCTCGACTTGTCGCTGATGCCGTCGACCACCAGCGCCAGCGTGAACTTGGCCTGGCCGCGCAGGCCGAGCTCGAGGTTCCGGACCGTCAGCACCTTCGAGGCGCCGTCGATGGCGTAGTCGAGCGCCAGGTCGACCGGCACCTTGGGCACGCCGTAGGGCGCCAGCGCCGTAAAAATCTCGTCGTCGCCGGTCATGCCCTCGAACCTGAGCTTGGCGAAACGCGGCGCCTCGTCGTCCTTGGCATCCTTCTTCAGGCGGTCGAAATCGAGCTCGTCGACCGTCACCTTGTCGATCCGGATCGTGCTCTCCTTGTCACCGGTCGCGGCGTTGGCCGGCACCACGGCGACCACGTCGGTCAGCACGAAGCCCGAGCTGCCGAGCGGCGCCGAGGTCTTGTAGGTGAAGCTCTTCAGCTCGAACTGCGGTTTCAGCTCCCTCTCGAAACGCTGCAGCCCGTCCTGGGCCCACGCCTTCTCGACGAGGCCGCCCGCCGTCAGCCCGACCGCCAACAGTGCCGCGCCCAGCCCTGCCCACATCGTCCGCATAAAATTCCCCCGCTGAAAGACGCGGGACCCTAACACCGGGGCGATACAGCGGCGAGTCAGTGAGACAGCCGCCTGGCGTCGCTACCGGACCTTCCAGACAGGCACGAAATCGTTGTCCCACGCGGCTTCGGGCGAGGCGGTGGCCGTTGTCCCGTGGGACGCCAACTGACTCGATTCAGAATGTCTCCGGCGCCCCAGGACGCGCCGCCGCAGGTGCCGGGCGCGCGGCCGGGTCGCGACGATCTCCGCCCACACGTCGGCGAACTCGGCGTCCTCCAGCTTCCAG
>JAIETA010000023.1 GCA_019745575.1 Reyranella sp.
AACTCGAGGCTTCCGACCCCCTCCGGCCCTGCGGGCCACCTCCCCCGCGCATGCGCGCTGGGGAGGAGACTGAAAGTCCAGCATTCATGCGAAGTGGCAGGCAACCTGCCGCGCGGCGCCGGCGGGATGCAAGAGCGGCGTTTCCTCGGCGCAGCGCGGGGTGCCCTTGGGGCAGCGGCCGTAGAAGCGGCAGACCCGGGGGTCGGGGTCGATCGGGCTGCGCGGCTCGCCGCCCAGCCGCAGGCGGCCGGCCCGCTGCGTCGGGTCGGCCTGCGGGATCGCCGAGATCAGCGCCTGCGTATAGGGATGCTTGGGATCGGCGAAGACCTCCGCCGCCGGCCCCTGCTCGACGATCTTGCCGAGATACATCACCAGCACGCGGTCGCAGAGCAGCCGCACGACGTTGAGGTCGTGGCTGACGAACAGGTAGCTCATGCCGAGCTCGCGCTTGAGCTGCTGCAGGAGTTGCAGGATCACGACCTGCACCGAGACGTCGAGCGCGGCCGTCGGCTCGTCGAGGATCAGGAGTTCCGGGCTGACGGCGATGGCGCGGGCGATGCCGACGCGCGCCTTCTGGCCGCCCGAGAGCTGGTGCGGGAAGCGCTGCAACAGGTCGCGCGGCAGGCCGGTCTGGTCGGCCAGTTCCTCGACGCGGGCCTTCAGCCGGGCACCCGACAGCCGCTTCAGCCGCCGGATCGGATCGGCGATCGCATCGGCCGCCGTGTAGCGCGGGTTAAGCGAGTCGCCGGCGTCCTGGAACACCATCTGGATGCGGCCGCGGTGGGGATTGCCGGCGAAGGCGCGGGCCTTGAAGTCGGCAAGCTCGGTGCCGCCCAGCCGGATGCTGCCCGAGGTCGGATCGAGCAGCCGGTTGATCAGCCGCACCAGCGTGGACTTGCCGCAGCCCGACTCGCCCACCAGCCCGACGGTCTCGCCGCGGCCGACGGTGAAGCTCACCTCGTCGACGGCGTGCAGCAGCGGCGGCGGCGGCGCCGGCTTGCTGAAGGACATCGCGCGCTTGAGCAGGCCCTGCTTGCCGCCGACGACGAAGCGCTTGGCGAGCTCGGCGACGTCGAGCAGCGGGCCGGGCGGGGCAGCGGGCGCGGCAACGGGTGCGGGCGCCGTCACAGCGGGTTCCAGCAGGCGACGATGTGGCGGTCGCCGACGGTGCGCCGCGGCAGCGGCTGGGCGCAGGCGTCGGTGCGGCGCTCGCAACGCTCGCTGTAGCGGCAGGGCGGCAGGTCGGCGCGGCGCAGGTCCGGCAGGCCGCCGGGGATCGAGGCCAGGCTCTCCAGCGAGGCGGTCTCGCCCGGCGTCGCGGCCAGCAGCTTGGCGGCATAGGGATGGCGCGGCCGGGCAAACAGCTCGCGGCCGGGCGCCGCCTCGACGATGTGGCCGGCATGCATGACCACGATGCGGTCGCAGTATTCGGCGGCCAGCGCCAGGTCGTGCGTGATGAAGATGGTGGCCATGCCCGACTCGCCCGCCAGCTCGCCGATCAGGTCCATGATGACGGCCTGCGTGGTGACGTCGAGGCCGGTGGTCGGCTCGTCGGCGATCAACAGCGCCGGCCGGCAGGCCAGCGCGATGGCGATCATGATGCGCTGGCACATGCCGCCCGACAGCTCGAAGGGATAGGCCTCGGCGCGGCGCTCGGGATCGGGGATGCGCACCTTCTTCAGCATCTCGATCGCGGCCCTGGGCGCGTCGCCGCGCGTGGCGCCGCCGTGGCGCACCAGCACGTCGGCGATCTGCCGCCCGACGCGGCGGATCGGGTTGAGCGCCGTGCGCGGGTTCTGGAAGATCATCGAGAGCTCGCGGCCGCGCTGCTCGGCCAGGTCGCGCTCGTCGAGCGCCAGCAGGTCGGCGCCGCCGAACATCGCACGCCCCGAGGTCACCCGCCCGGCGGCGTCGAGAATGCCCATGACGGCGAAGGCCGTCACCGACTTGCCCGAGCCGCTCTCGCCGACCAGCGCCACGGTCTCGCCGCGTTCGACGCTGAAGCCGACATGCTCCAGCACCTTGACCGTGCCCGAGCGGGTGCGGAACTCGACCGAGAGGTCTTCTATGGCAAGCGTCGGAACGGCGGTCATGCGACTGCCTCATGCTGAGGAGCGAGCCCGGCGCATTCACATGCGCCTTTAGCGAGCGTCTCGAAGCATGAGACACGGGAACTTTGTCCGTATCCACCAAAGGGCGGGGGGTACCCCGCCCGGATCGAGACGGCCCTGCGGGCCTCCTCAGGGTGAGGCGTATGCTTGTCGACCAGTACCGCGGTCACGTCCGCATCCTGGGATCGATGATGTCGCGCAGGCCGTCGCCCAGCAGGTTGAAGCAGAACACCGCCAGCATCAGCGCCAGGCCGGGAAACAGCGCGATCCACCACTCGCCGGACTGGATGAAGTTGGCGCCTTCGGCGACCATGATGCCCCACTCGGCGTCGGGCGGCCGCACGCCGAGGCCGATGAAGCTGAGGCCGGCGGCGTTCAGGATGGCGTAGCCCATGGTGAGCGACATCTGCACCATCATGATCGGCATGATGTTGGGCAGGACATGGCCCAGCAGCACGCGCGTCTCGCCGTTGCCCGAGAGCCTGGCCGCCTCGACGAAGCCCGACTCGCGCCGCACGTTGGCCTCGGCGCGGGCGACGCGGGCGTAGAGCGGAAAATTGATGATGGCGGTGGCGATCACGATGTTGATCACCTCGTTGCCGAGCGCCGCCACGATGCCCATCGCCAGCACGAACAGCGGGAAGGCCATGATGGTGTCGGCCAGGCGGCCGACGACGCGGTCGGTCCAGCCGCCGAAATAGCCGGCGGCCACGCCCGACAGGGCGCCGAGCAGAAAGGCCAGCACCACGGAGGCGAAGGCGATCGTCAGGTCGAGCCGGGTCGCCACCAGCACACGGCTGAAAATGTCGCGGCCGAGTTGGTCGGTGCCGAACCAGTGCGCGGCCGAGGGCGGCTTCAGCGCCATGGCGACGTTGCTCTGCAGCGGATTGTAGGGCGCCAGCGCCGGCCCCAGGATGGCCGCCAGCAGGAACAGCGCGAACAGACCGAAGGCGAGCCCGGTGACCGGGTTCTCCGCCATCACGTAGCGGGCATGGCGCAGCAGCGGCCGCATGTCAGGAGTCCAGGCGGATGCGCGGGTCGACTAGGCCGTAGAGCAGGTCGATCGCCAGGTTGAGCGCCACGTAGAGCACCGCCATGGTGAGCACGAAGCCCTGGACCGGCGCGTAGTCCGACGTGATCAGCGCATTCACGGCGTAGAGGCCGACGCCCGGCCAGGCGAACACCGTCTCGACCAGCACGTTGGCGCCGAGCAGGAACGAGAACACCATGCCGAGCACGGTGATGACCGGCAGGACGGCGTTGCGGAAGGCGTAGGTGAACACCACGGTGCGCGGCGCGAGGCCGCTTGCCCGCGCGGTGCGGATGAAGTCGCTGCCCAGCACCGCCAGCATCGAGCCGCGGGTCATGCGAGCAAGCGGCGCCAGGGAGAAGATCGCCATCGAGATCGCCGGCAGCGCGAGCTGACGCAGCGCGCCCCAGAAGGTCTCGCTGTTGCCGGTGAGCGCCGAGTCGATCAGGTAGAAGCCGGTGATGTGCTGCGGCGGCGAGAGGAAGACGTCGAGCCGGCCGGTCGGCGCCGGCGCCCATTGCAGCAGGTAATAGAAGACGTAGGCGAACAAGAGGCCGGTGAAGAACACCGGCAGCGAGACGCCGGCCGTCGTCACGACGCGGCAGACATGGTCGATCCACGTCCCCTGCTTCACCGCCGCGAGCACGCCGAGCGGAATGGCGATGAAGACGGCGAGCAGCAGCGCCGCCAGGGTGAGCTCGGCCGAGGCCGGCAGGCGCGTGGCGATCTCCGTCACCACCGGCTGGCCGGTGCTGAGCGAGTTGCCGAGATTGCCGCTCAGCAGGTCGCCCACATAGGCAACGAACTGCTCGGGCAGCGACTTGTCGAGCCCGAGCTTGGTGCGGATCTCGGCTACCGCCTGCGGACTGGCGGCGAGTCCCGCGAAATAGGCCGCGGGATCGCCGGGCAGCAGGCGCGTCAGCATGAAGGTGACGACGACGACGCCCACGATGCTGGGAATCGCCGTCGCCAGCCGCGACAGCAGCAGGTTCAGCATCGAAGGCTCCGACGTCCGCGCCTAGCCCTTGGCGAGCTGGCGGTAGTCGAGCTGGCGGTGGAACCAGTAGCGGTAGCCGGTGACGTTCTTCTGCATCGCCACGTTGAGCAGCGGCTGGAAGAGCGGCACGCGCGGCACCTCCTCGAAGGCGATGTCGACGAAGCCGTTGACGGCGTCCTCGTACTCCTTGCCCGAGGCGAACCGCGCCTTGTCGATCAGCGCGTCCATGGTCGGGTTCTTGTAGCTCATCGTGTTGAAGACGGCGTTCTGGCCGTGATAGCACCAGAAGAAGAAGTACTCCGGATAGTTCAACCAGCCGCCGAACGAGTTGGCGATCATCGGCATGTTCTTCTTCAGCAGTTCGCCGCGCCAGTTGGCGCCCGGGATCTTGTTGATCGCCGCCTTGATACCGATCTGCGCCAGGCTCTCCTGGACCAGGATGGTGAGCGGCTCGTTGGTGCTGGCGAGGCCGAGGTCGAACGAGATCGTGGTCTCGAAGCCGTTGGGGTAGCCCGCCTCGGCCATCAGTGCCTTGGCCTTGGCGAGGTCGGTCTTGTAGCCGTCCTTCTGCGGCCAGACGATGCCCTTCGACTTGTTGTCGGCGCCGCCGAACAGCGGAATCGCCTGGCCGAACATCACCGAGTCCATGATCTGCTGGTAGGGCAGCGCCCAGGCCACGGCCTGGCGGACTTTTACGTTGTCGAACGGCTTCTGGGTGACGTTCATGCCGATGTAGGTCATCGCGTTCTCGATCGGCGTGCCCACGACGGTGAGCTTGGGCATCGTCCTGAGCTCGGCGAAGTCCTTGGACGGCAGGTCGAACGACAGGTCGGCGTCGCCGCGCTCCAGCAGCGCGCGGCGGTTTCCGGCCGACGGGATGATGCGCATGACGACACGCCTGATCTTGGGCATCGGCCCGCTCTTCCAGTCGTCGTTGCGGACGTAGACGACCTCCTGGCCGGGCTGCCAACGCTCGACCTTGTAGGCGCCGCCCGACGCGGTGTTGTTCTTGCACCACTCCATCGCCCACGGGTCGGTCGCGGTCGCGTTCTTCTTGCAGAGCTCGGAATTCATGATCACCGGCACCGGCACGCCGATGTCGGGCATGGTGAGCTTGTCGGCGCGAATGAAGTCGACGCGGAAAGTGTGGTCGTCGACGACGACGAACTGCTCCGGCTTCTCGAGCGATCCCGCCTTCATCTGGAAGGTCGGGAAGCCGCCCACCGTGACGGCGCGATCGAACGACCACTTGACGTCCTTGGCGGTGATCGGCGTGCCGTCGTGGAACTTGGCATCGCGGCGCAGCTTGAAGGTCACCGAGTTGGGCTTGAGGTCCCATTCGGTGGCGAGCTCGGGCTCGAGCTTGGTGTAGTCGTAATGGTCGTTGCCGTTTGCGTCCTTCTTGGCGCCGTAGGTGATCAGCCGGTCATGGGTGTTCCACGACACCTCGTAGGCCGGCCGGTTGGCGCCGACGCCGTGGATGTCCATCGAGTTCGGCGGGCTTTCATTGACGATCAGCAGGGTCTCGTTGCGCGCCTGCGCCTTGGCCTCGGACCAGATGGCCGGTGCGGTGACCGCGGCGGCGCCGGCGGCGGTGGTCTTGATGAAAGAACGACGCTTCATTTCTTGCCCCTGTTCGTCTGACCCACGTTCCCGACCCACGAAGGCAAGGACCGTGCCAAAGACCGCGCGCTTGTGCCGGCTGCGCCGGGGCCGGACGGAGTCTAAAAGGCGGGTCATGACAAACCTCCCCGATCTCGGCCTGCACGCCCTGCGCACTGCCTATCTGCAGGGCACCCTCGATGTCGGACGGGTCGTCGACGAGGTCATCCTGCGCATTTCCAAGGCAGGCGACGACAAGGTGTGGATTTCGCGCGCCTCCGACGGGGCGCTGCGGGCCGCTGCGGCGGCGCTCGACGCGCGGCGCGGCGAGATCGACCGGATGCCGCTCTACGGCGTGCCCTTCGCGGTGAAGGACAATATCGACGTGGCCGGCATGACCACGACGGCCGCCTGCCCGGGCTTCGCCTACGACGCCAAGAGATCGGCCGAGGTCGTGCGGCGGCTCGTCGAGGCGGGCGCCCTTGTCGTGGGCAAGACCAACCTCGACCAGTTCGCCACCGGCCTGGTCGGTGTGCGCTCGCCCTACGGCGTGCCGCGCAATCCGTTCGATCCCGACTACGTTCCCGGCGGCTCCAGTTCGGGGTCGGCCGTGGCCGTCGCGGCGGGGCTGGTGAGCTTTTCGCTCGGCACCGACACGGCGGGCTCGGGCCGTGTGCCGGCCGGCCTCAACAACATCGTGGGCCTAAAACCGACGCCGGGCCTGTTCAGCAATGAAGGCGTCGTGCCGGCCTGCGCCTCGCTCGACTGCGTATCGGTGTTCGCACTGTCCTGCGCCGACGCCGACGCCGTGCTCGCGGTGGCGACCGACGCGGCGGCCACCCCGGCGATCGGGCCGGCGATCGGCCCGGCCTCCCGGTTCGGCGTGCCACGGCCGCTGGAATTCTTCGGCGATCAGGCCTTTGCCGCGCTCTATGGCCAGGCGGTCGAGCGGGCCCGGGCGCTGGGCGGCACGCCGGTCGAATTCGACTACGCGCCGTTTCGCGACGCCGCCCAGCTGCTCTACAGCGGCCCGTGGGTGGCCGAGCGCACGGCGGCGGTCGGCGCCTTCATCGAGGGCGCCGGCGAGGCGGCGGGCGTCTGGCCGGTCACCCGCCAGATCGTGCTGGGCGGTCGCAAGTACAGCGCCGTCGACGCCTTCGAGGGCCAATACCGGCTGGCGGCGCTCCGGGCGCGGGCCATGGCCGAGATGGCGGGCCTCGACTTCCTGCTGCTGCCGACCGCGGGCACGGCCTATCGCGTGGCCGACCTCGCGCGCGAGCCGGTGCTCTACAATTCCAACCTCGGCCACTACACCAACTTCGTGAACTTCTTCGGCCTCTCCGCGCTGGCGTTGCCGGCCGGCTTCCGCGCCGACGGCATTCCCTTCGGCATCACCCTGGTCGGGCGGGCCAATGCCGAGCGCGCCCTGTTGGCCTGGGGCGCACGCTGGCAGCGCGCCACGGCGCTGCCGCTCGGCAAGACGGCAAGCCGCCTGCCCGACGCCGCGCACGATCCTGTCGTCGCCGAGGATCGCGTGTCGATCGCTGTGGTCGGCGCGCACATGAGCGGCCTGCCGCTGAACGGCCAGCTCGCGGACCTCGGCGGCCGGCTGGAGAACGCGGGCCGGACCGCGCCGGTCTATCGCTTCTATGCCCTGCCCGGTGGCCCTCCCCACCGGCCCGGGATGGTGCGCGTCGCCCAGGGCGGCGGCGCCATCGCGCTGGAGGTCTGGAGCCTGCCCTCTGCCGCCGTCGGCGCCTTCGTCGAACAGATCCCGGCGCCGCTCGGGCTCGGCACCGTCGAGCTGGAGGACGGCACGAGCGTCAAAGGCTTTCTATGCGAGGCCTACGCCACGGAGGGCGCGCGGGACATCACGGCACTGGGCGGCTGGCGGGCCTATGTGAAAAGCCTCGCCAGCTGATAAGGTTCGTTCCTTCGGGGAGGAACGCATTCATGAGTGGAAAGATCGCCGTCGTCACCGGCGCGGGCAGCGGCATCGGCCGCGCCTCGGCGCTGGCCCTGCTGAAGAACGGCTACAAGGTGGCGCTGGCCGGCCGGCGCCAGGAGGCGCTGGACGAGACCGCCGGGATGGCCGGCAACAATGCCGCCCATGCGCTCGCCGTGCCGACCGACGTCACCAGGCGCGACGACATCGTGGCGCTGTTCGCCAAGGTCAGGGCGACGTGGGGCCGGCTAGACCTGGTGTTCAACAATGCCGGCGGCGGCGCGCCGCCGGTGCCGCTGGAGGAGCTGCCGTACGAGACCTGGCTCGGCGTGGTGGCGGCCAACCTCACCGGCCCGTTCCTGTGCACCCAGGAAGCGATCAAGATCATGAAGGACCAGAAGCCGCGCGGCGGGCGCATCATCAACAACGGCTCGATCTCGGCGCACGCGCCCCGGCCGTTCTCGGTGGCCTACACGGCGACCAAGCACGCCATCACCGGCCTCACCAAGTCGACCTCGCTCGACGGCCGCGCCTACGACATCGCCTGCGGCCAGATCGACATCGGCAATGCCGTGACGCCGATGACCGAGCGCATGACCAAGGGCGTGCTGCAGCCCGACGGCAGCACGCGGGTCGAGCCGCGCATGGACGTCGAGGCGGTGGCCCAGGCCATCGTCTACATGGACAGCCTGCCGCTCGACGCCAACGTGCAGTTCATGACCGTGATGGCGACCAAGATGCCGTTCGTGGGCAGAGGTTAGCCGGCCGGGGCTGGCCGGCTGGCGCTAGGCCTTCAGCCCGGCGCGCCGCAGCTCGGCCAGCAGGCTGGTGATGATCGCGTGCGACTGCACGGCCCCCGAGGAGAGCTTGCGGTGGGCGCTCTCCGGCACGACCAGGCCCTGTCGGCCGATGCGATGGCAGATGCCGGACTTCTCGAGCGCCAGGGCATGCCGGCGCACGGTCTCGTAGGGCAGCCTAAGCGAATGGGCGATGGCCAGGATGCTGACCGGCCGGCGTAACTCGTCGGGCAGGATGGTCTGGTGGGCGGCGCGGGCGGTGTTGACGACGTGCTTGACGTTGGCTGTCCAGATCGCGGTGAAGACCAGCCCGCGCAGCAGGTCGCCGTGCCACATCTCGCCCAGCATGCGGATGCCGGCCAGGAGATTGCGGGTCGAGGCGGCCGCGATCACCCGCTCGTGCGGCAGGAGCTTGCCCCGGCGCGGGACGGGGCCGGACGGCGCCACGTACTTCGCCAGCCGTGCGCGCGTCAGGTCGACCAGCATGCGCTCGGTGTTGAGGTAGATCCGGCGCAGCGCCGCGACATTGGACGGGCTGTTCAGCACGGCCGGTACCACCGAGAGCCCCTCGCGCGCCGCCGTGCACTGGCCGGCGCGCACCAGCGCCAGCGCGTGGCGGCGTGTCGTCTCGTAGGGCAGATTGAGGCGGCGCGCGAGTTCGCGCACGCCCACCGGCGCGCCGTCGGGATCGTCCATGTGGTTGTACCAGACCGCCATGAAGACCAGGCTCGGGATCAGCCCGTCGTCCTGGATCCGCGTCAGCAGGTCGACGCTGCGCAGGAAGAACTCCGACGAGATGCGCACCATCGGGTAGGCATCGCGGGGCACTTCCGCCGGCTCATTTCGGGGAGCTGGCTGGCTCATTTTGGGGACACTACGGCTTCGGCAGGGCCGCCGGAAGTGCCTACTCTGATCGCGGCAGAAGGTGCGGCCGATGCCGGCGGCAATCGCCGCCGGAGGATTGGGCACAGGCGTCCTGTCGTGTGGGGCAGGACGCACCTGGGTCGACCGGTCGCACGGCTCCGTCGGGCGGGTATCCATTCGGTTCGGCGTCCCACCGCCGAGCCGGGTGGATGCCCCTCTGCCGGCCGCCCGCTTCAGTAACCTTCGTCGGCGAGGTTGAGCAGCGGAAAGGCCGAGTGCACGCCGGGCAGGTTGGTCGGCGTGCTCCGGGCGATGTAGCTCTTGTCGAGCTGTTTCAGGCTGGTGACGCCGAGCAGACCCATCACCTCCTTCATCTCCTCCTCGAGCAGCTCGATCACGCGCTCGATGCCGGCGGCGCCGGCGGCGGCCAGGCCATAGCAGTAGAGGCGGCCGAGCCCGACCCAGTCGGCGCCCATGCAGATCGCCTTCACGATGTCGCTGCCGCGGCTGAAACTGCCGTCGACGGCGACCTTGGCCCGCCCGGCCACCGCCTCGACGATCTCCGGCAGCACCTCGGCCGAGCCGCGGCCGTGATCGAGCTGGCGGCCGCCATGATTGGAGCAGTAGACGGCCCACACGCCGTGCCGGCAGGCGATCTCGGCGTCTTCGGCCGTGCCGATGCCCTTCAGCATGAATTTCACGTCAGGGAACTTGTCCTTCGCGCGCTTGAAATTGTCCCATGAGAATGCCGCCTGGTGGTCCTGGCCGGTCGCCGCCGTGCGCCACGACTTCACGAAGCGCTTGGCGATGTCACGCTCTCGCCGCGAATAGACCTGGGTGTCGACGGTGATGCAGAAGGCGTCGTAGCCCGCGTCCATCGCCTGCTTGACGCGATCGGCCACCCACGCATCGTCGCCGCGCACATAGAGCTGGTAGATCTTGGGCGCCGCGCCGCCCTTGACGATGTCCTCGAGTTTCAGCGTCGTCACCGAACTGATCAGCATCGGCACGCCGCCCGTGCCGGCGCCCCTGGCGACGGTGATGCCGCCGCCCGGCTCGAAGGATTCGAGCGAGCCGACCGGCGCCAGCATCACCGGCAGGCGGATCTTGCGGCCGAGGATCTCCGACGAGGGATCGATCTTCGAGACGTCGCGCAGAACGCGCGGCTTGAAGGCGATCGAATCGAGCGCCATCCGGTTGCGCCTGAGCGTCGTCTCGGTCTCCGTGCCGCCGATCAGGTAGTCCCAGATGTTGGGGGTGAGGCGGATTTTCGCCGCCTTGACGATCTCGTGCAGAGTGGCGAATTCGCCCTCGAGGCCGCTTGCCATTGTTCCCCCGGCGGTTGCCAACGCCGGCGTTTCTTGCGCGTCCGGCGCTTCACGTCAACGCGAGGAGCCATTCCGCAACGCGGCCAATGGCGCTAGGCTCGGCCCAAGAAACCAACGGAGGACGCCATGGCAGGCCAGTCGTCAGCGGCGCGTCGCAGCGCCGAGGCGGAGGTCAGGGTACGCCCGATCAACGGTTTCATCGGCGCGGAGATCGACGGCATCGACCTGCGGCGGCCGCTCAGCCCGGCCCAGTTCAAGACCGTCCACGACGCGCTCGTTAAGTACGAGGTGATTGTCCTGCGCGACCAGGACATCACCGTCGACCAGCAGATGGCCTTCGGCGCCCTGTTCGGCGAGCTGTCGATCCACCCGTTCTCGCCCAACCTCGCCGACAAGCCCGAGGTCATCGTCCTCGACTATTCCGCCGACAACCCGCCGGCGCTGACGGACATCTGGCATTCCGACGAGACCTTCCGCGAGGCGCCGCCGCTCGGCACCATCCTGCGCGCCAAGGTCGTGCCCGAGGTGGGCGGCGACACGCTGTTCGCCAGCATGACGGCGGCCTACCGCGGCCTGTCGGAGCGCATGAAGCAGCACATTCACGGCCTGGAGTCGCTGCACGACTTCAAGCCGTGGCGGCCGCTGTTCGGGCAGAACGACCGCGCCAAGCTGCGCAAGCTGGAGGACGAGTTCCCCAACCCGTGGCATCCGGTGGTGCGCGTTCATCCGGTGTCGGGCCGGCGCATCCTGAACGTCAACCGGCAGTTCTGCGTCCGCATAAAGGACCTGAAGGCCGACGAGAGCGACACGCTGCTGGAATTTCTCTATCGCCAGGCGACCGTTCCCGAGTACCAGCTGCGCGTGAAATGGCGGCCCCACACCGTCGTCATGTGGGACAACCGCTCGGTCCAGCACTACGCCGCCCACGACTACTATCCGGCGCGGCGCACCATGGAGCGCGTGACCGTGAAGGGCGACCGGCCGGTGGGCGTCAGCGGCCCCTACGCGCCGGACACCGTTGCCGGCATCGGCACGGTCAAGCCGGCCGTCCCGGAGGGCACGCGGCCCGGCCCCAAGCGCGCCTTCGACCGGTACTGAGGTGACCGGCCTCGCTCGCCGCGGCTTCCTGGCGTTGGCTGCCGCGCCGCTTGCCGCGGGTGCCGGCCGCGCCCAGACGCCGCCATGGCCCAACCAGCCGCTCCGGATCGTCGTGCCGTTCCCGCCCGGCGCGCTGACCGACGTTCTCGGCCGGATGATCGCCGAACGGCTGCAGGCCTCGCTCGGCCAGACCGTGGTGGTCGAGAACAAGCCGGGCGCCGGCACGCAGGTCGGCGCGGCCTATGTCGCCAAGCAGGCGGCCGACGGCTACACGCTGCTGGTCGCCACCAGCACGACGCTGGGCATCGTGCCGGCCCTCTACGCCAAACCGCTGATTGCCGTCGCCGACTTCACCGGCGTCGCGATGCTGGGCAACGTCACCTTCTATCTCGTGGTGCGCCCCGACTTCGCGGCCAGGAGCCTGCCCGACCTCGTGGCGCTGCTGCGGGCCAAGCCCGACGGCTACGCCTACGGCTCGCCCGGCGTCGGCACGGCGCACCATCTGCTGGTCGAACTGATCAAGATCCGCGACAAGGTCCAGGCCACGCACGTGCCTTATCAGGGATCGGCCAAGGCCGTGGTCGACCTCGCCGAAGGCCGTCTTGGCTTTATGTTTCTCGACGCCTCGGTGGCATTGCCACAGATCGCCGCTGGCAAATTGCGCGCCCTGGCCGTGACCGGAAGCCGCCGCGACGCCGCCATGCCCGAGGTGCCGGCGTTGACCGAAATCTATCCCGGTCTCGACCTGCAGGCCTGGCAGTCGATCGTGGCGCCGGCCGGCACGCCCGCGGCGATCGTCGAACGGCTGAACGGTGACATAAATGTGGCGCTGCGCGATTCTGCCTTCGCCGAGCGGTTGCGCCGGGTCGGCGTCGAGCCGACGCCATTGACGGTGGCGGCTTTCAACGATTTCATTGGACGTGACATCGGTCGCTGGGCTGATCTCGTAAGAACTTCCGGCGCAAAAGCCGAGTAACAGGTGAGGTCGACGATGAAGAGGCGCGTTCTGGCGAAGGCGTTGCTGGTCGGGCTGATGTGGACGCCCGCATTGGCCGCCGATCCGCTGCCGGCTCTGCAGGAAACCCCGATATTTGCCGAGCAGGTAAAGGCGGGCACGCTGCCGCCGATCGCCAAGCGCCTTCCCGCGCAGCCCTGGGTCGTCAAGAAGTTCGCGGGCGGCGAGGGTCCGGGCAGACAGGGCGGCCAGCTCAACATGCTGGTCGCCGGCGTGCGCGACTCGCGGCTGATGACGATCTACAGCTACACCCGCCTGATCGTGTACGATGAAAATTTCAAGCTGCGGCCCGACCTGCTGGAAAGCTATGAGGTCAAGGAAGACCGCGAGTTCACCCTGAAGCTGCGGGCCGGCCACAAGTGGTCGGACGGCCAGCCCTTCACGACGGAGGACTTCCGCTTCTTCTGGGAGGACGTCGCCAACGACAAGGAGCTGTCGCCGTCAGGCCCGTCGGTCGAGCTGCTCGTCGACGGCAAGCCGCCCAAGGTCGACATCATCGACGCGCACACGATCCGCTACACCTGGGACAAGCCCAACCCCTACTTCATCGAAAGCCAGGCGCGCGCCGCGCCCCTCTTTCTCTTCCGGCCGGCGCACTACCTCAAGAAATTCCACGGCAAGTACACGCCCGAAGAGGAGATCCTGAAGGTCAACAAGGGCACGCGCTGGGTCAACATCTACCGCCGCGTCGATGTGATGTATGGCAACAGCAACATCGACCTGCCGACGCTGAACCCGTGGCTCCTCGCCACGCCGTTCCCGGCCCAGCGCTACGTCTTCACGCGCAACCCCTACTACCACCGCATCGACGAGAAGGGGCAGCAACTGCCCTACATCGACGACGTGATCCTGACCGTCGCGGCGACCAACCTCATTCCCGCCAAGGCGGGCCTCGGCGAGGCCGATCTGCAGCCGCGCTATCTCAACATGCGCGACTACACGTTCCTGCAGAAGAGCGCCAAGTCGTCGGGCGTCAATGTCCGCCTGTGGGAATCGGGTTCCGGCTCGCAGCTTGCGCTCTATCCCAACCTCACCGCGAGCGACGAGGAGTGGCGCAAGCTGATGCGCGACGTCCGTTTCCGTCGCGCCCTGTCCGTGGCCATCGATCGCGACGAGCTCAACCAGGTCGTCTACCTCGGCCTTGCCAAGCCGTCGAACAACACGGTCATGGAGCGTTCCGAGCTGTTCAAGCCGGAGTACGCGACCAAGTGGGCGAAGTATGATCCCAAGCTCGCCAACAAACTGCTCGACGAGGTCGGCCTCACCAAGCGCGGGGCCGACGGCATCCGTCTGCTGCCCAGCGGCAAGCCGGCGACCATCGTGATCGAGCATGCGAGCGAGGAGACCGAAGACGCCGATGCCCTGCAACTGATCGGAGAATTCTGGAAGAAGGTCGGCATTAAAATGCTGACCAAGCCGCAGACGCGCGAGAATTTCCGGCTGAGAGCCTTCTCGGGCGAGGCGGTCATGACCGCCTTCGCCGGCAACGTGACCGCCGTGCCGACGGTCAGCACCAGCCCCAAGGAGTTCGCGCCGACCATGCAGGGCGGGCTTCAGTGGTCGCGCTGGGGCATGTTCATCGAATCCAAGGGCACCAAGGGCGAGGCCTGCGACCTGCCGTCGGCCTGCAAGCTGCTCGAGTACGTGAAGGAGTGGGAGACCGCGACCGACCCGGCGACGCGTCGCAAGGCGTGGGAGAAGATCCTCGAGGCCAACGCCGACGAAGTCTTCTCGATCGGCACCGTGAACGGCATCCGCCAGCCCATCGTGGTCGGGCCCAAGATCCGCAACGTGCCCAAGGAAGGCTACTACGCGTGGGATCCGGGCGGCTACATCGGGCTCTATCAGCCCGACACGTTCTGGATCGCCCAGTAGGGCCGAGCCGTCGCGGGTCAGAGCGCGGCGAGCAACGCCTTGAGCGCAGGCTCGATGCGGGCCCGCTGCTCGGGTGACGCCGCGGGCATCGGCGCCCGCGGCAGCCCCGCGTCAATACCCTGCAGGCTCTGGGCATAGCGCGTGCAGGCCGGCAGATTGTCGCCGACTGCGGCATTCCACAGCGGCAGCAGCTTCTCGTGCAGGGCACGGCCGCGCGCGTGATCGCCGCGCTGCACCGCGTCCCACAGCGCCCGCACCGCCCGCGGCGCCGCGGTCAGGACGGCAGCGATCGCGCCATGCGCGCCCAGGGCAAAAGACGAATAGAGCAGGGCATCGACGGCGCTATAGATGCGGCTCTGCGGATCGGCGGCGATCATCAGGTCGGCGAACAGTTTTAGGTCGCCGGCGCTCTGCTTGACGCCGACAACGCCCGGCACCTCGCGCATGATGCGGATCAGCAGGGCCGGTGACAGATAGGTCCACGGCACGACGTTGTAGATGATGACCGGCAGGCCGGTTTCGCCGGCGACCGCGCGAAAATGCTCGACCATGGCGTCGTCGTCGGGCCGGAACAGGTAGTGGACGGGCGTGACCTGCAGCGCCGCCACCTTCATGTCGCGCACCGCCTTGCCGCGCTGGATGGCGGCGCGCGTGCTGTCGACGATGACGCCGGCCACGACCGGCACCCGGCCTGACGCGGCGGCGCAGGTGGTGGCGATCAGGTCGCGGTACTCGCCGGCCTCCAGGGCGTGGCCCTCGCCGGTGCTGCCGCCGGCCGCCAGCCCGTGCGCACCCTCGCCGATCAGCCAGTCGACCTGCGGCTTCAGCAGCCTGAGATCCATCTCGCCGTCACTCCGAAACGGCGTCGTCATCGGCGGAATGATTCCCACGAGATCCATTGGCGTTTCCCTACCAGGTGTCGATGTTGGGCCGCTTCTTGCCCACGCGAGGCGGCCGCGGTCCGGCATCGAGCAGCGCGGTCGCGATCCAGCGCCGGGAATCGGCGGGGTCGATGACCTCGTCGACCTCGAAGTAGGTGGCCGTGCTGAGCGCCTTGCCGCGAGCGTAGGCGGCGGCCACCATCTCGTCGAACAGCCGGCGCCGTTCCGCCGGATCGGCGATCGCCTCCAGCTCCTTGCGGTAGCCGAGCTTGACCGCGCCCTCCAGCCCCATGCCGCCGAACTCGCCGGTCGGCCAGCTGAGCGCGAAGGTGGGCGCATGGAACGAGCCGCCGGCCATCGCCTGGGCGCCGAGCCCGTAGGCCTTGCGCAGCACGATGGTGCCGAACGGCACGGTGAGGTTGGCGCCGGTCACGAACAGCCGGGAGCAATGGCGGACCAGGGCGGTCTTCTCGATCTCCGGCCCCACCATCATGCCGGGCGTGTCGCACAGGAACAGGATCGGGATGTCGAAGGCGTCGCAAAGCTGCAGGAAGCGCGCCGCCTTGTCCGAGCCGTCGCTGTCGATGGCGCCCGCGAGATGCGTCGGGTTGTTGGCGACGATGCCGAGCGGCTTGCCTTCGATGCGGGCGAAGGCCGTCACCATGCCCGGGCCGAAGGCCCGGCGCAGCTCGAGCACGGATCCCTCGTCGCACAGCGTCGAGATCACGTCGCGCACGTCGTAGACGCGCAGCCGGTTCTCCGGGATGACGCGGCGCAGCAGCCGCTGGTCGGCGGCCCGCCATTCCGGCAGGACGCCCTGGAAGTAGGACAGGTATTTCTTGGCGACGGCGACCGCCTCGGCCTCGTCCTCGACCGCGATGTCGACGGTGCCGTTGGGCACCTGCACGCTCATCGGGCCCACTTCCTCGGGCGAGAAGACGCCAAGATTTCCGCCCTCGATCATCGCCGGGCCGCCCATGCCGATCGAGGAATTCTTCGTGGCGATCACCACGTCGCAGCAGCCCAGGATGGCGGCGTTGCCGGCAAAGCAGCGGCCGGAGTTGATGCCGACCAGGGGCGCCACGCCGCTCAGGCGCCCGAAGATGTGGAAGGCCATGGTGTTGAGGCCGGCCACCGACTGGACGTCGATGTCGCCTGGCCGGCCGCCGCCGCCCTCGGTGAAGAACACCAGCGGGATGCGCTGCTTCTCCACGATCTCGAACAGCCGATCCTTCTTGTGGTGGTTGTTCTTGCCCTGGGTGCCGGCGAGCACGGTGTAGTCGTAGTGCGCGACGGCAACCCGCGACTTCTCGGCGCCGAACAGCGAGCCGTTGACCCGGCCGATGCCGGTGATCAGCCCGTCGGCGGGGGTCTTGGCGACCAGATCCTCGAGCGTGCGGCGCGTGCGCTGGCTGGCGATGGCGAAGGCGCCGTACTCGACGAAACTGCCGGGATCGACCAGGTCGTCGAGGTTCTCCCGCGCCGTGCGCTGGTTGGTCTTGCGCCGCTGCGCCACCGCGTCGGGCCGCTTCTCGTCGAGCGTCATGGCGCGCCGCTCGAGATACTCCGCGAGATCGGGCCGGATATGGTCGAGGTCGATCTTCTCCTCGGCCGCGGTGCCCGTCACCTCGACGTCGGCCTCCTCGACGAACAGCAGCGCGTGGCCCTCGTAGATCGTCTCGCCGGCCACGACGGCGATGCGCCGGACATAGCCGCGCGCCGGGCTCCTGATCTCGTGCTGCATCTTCATGGCGTCCATGACCAGCAGCGGCTGGCCGGCCGCAACGGCGTCGCCCTCCTTCACCGCCACGCTGACGACGGTGCCCTGCATCGGCGCCGGCACCGCCACCGTGCCCTCGGGCGCATCGTCCGCGGCCGACGGCGCGGCTGCCTCCGCCTGGCTCTTGCCGAAGGCCAGCACGGCCAGCGGATCGACGCTGTCGACGCGGGCGCCGGCCTGACGCGCGGCGGCCGGCGCCGCGGCAGCGCTCGCGAAATAGAGGCCGGTCTTCAGGGCAGCTGCCTTATCGAGCAGTTCGGCGGCACGTTCATCGACGAAGCGCGTGTGGACCTTGTCCGCCAGGAAGTCGGGATGGCCGATCAGGGCGCGCAGGAAGGCGATGTTGCTCGGCGCCCCTTCCAGGCGGAACGCCGCCAGCGCCCGCTCGGCCCGGGCCACGGCGTCGGCGAACGACGGCGTCGGCGCATGCACGATCACCTTGGCCAGCAGCGAGTCGAAATTGGGGTTGGTGCGGTAGCCGGCATAGCCGTAGGTGTCGACGCGCACGCCCGGCCCCGACGGTGGCTCGAACACCGCGAGCGTGCCGCCGCCCGGCCGGGCCGAGCCGTCGGCGGTCATGGTCTCCATGTTGACGCGCAACTGGATGGCGTGGCCGCGCGGCGCGAGACCCGTCACGCCGGCCTCGCCCAGCGTCGCGCCGCCGGCCAGCCGCAGCTGCGCCTTCACCAGATCGACGCCCCAGACCTCCTCGGTGACGGTGTGCTCGACCTGCAGCCGGGGATTGGCTTCGATGAAGCAGAAGAAATCGGAGGCGGCATCGTCGACCAGGAACTCGAAAGTGCCGAGGCTGCGATAGTTCACGGCCTTGGCCATCGTCACCGCCGCCGCGACGATCTTGTCGCGCATCGCGCCGGCGAGATGGGGGCTGGGCGCCAGCTCGACGATCTTCTGGCTGCGCCGCTGCAGCGTGCACTCGCGCTCGCCGAGCGCCACGATCCCGCCCGCGCCGTCGCCCACGACCTGCACCTCGATGTGACGGGCGCGGGCGATCAGGCGCTCGGCATAAAGATCGCCGTTGCCGAAAGCAGCCTTGGCCTCGGCCGAAGCGCGCGCGAAGGCCTCGGCGATGTCGCCCTCGGCGGTCACGATGCGCATGCCGCGACCGCCGCCGCCCGCGATCGCTTTTATGACGACGCCGGACTTGGCGTGCTTGGCGAAGAAGGCCTTCACCCCCGCGACGTCCGTGGCGCCGTCGGTGCCGGGCAGCACCGGCGCCTTGTTCTTGCCCGCATGGGTCCGGGCCTGGGTCTTGTCGCCGAACAGGTCGAGCTGCTCGGGCGTCGGGCCGACGAAGATCAGCCCGGCGTCGGCGCAGGCCCGCGCAAAGGCCGCGTTCTCGGACAGGAAGCCGTAGCCCGGATGGATCGAGTCGCAGCCGGCCGCGCGCGCCGCGGCGATCACGCCCGCGACGTCGAGGTAGGCCGCGGCGCCGCGGCCCGCGAGCGCCTGAACCTCGTCGACCCGCCGGACATGCAGCGAGGTGGCGTCATCCTCGGAATGGACGCCGACCGTGGCGATGCCGAGTTCGGCCGCAGCCTGGGCGATGCGGATGGCGATTTCGCCGCGATTGGCGATCAGGAGTTTGTTGAGCATGGTGCCGAGTATCGAGGTAAAAGCCTTTTATGTCGAAGCGCCTGCTGATTGTGGCCCACGCCCCGTCGGAGAACACCCTCTCCCTGCGCACCGCCGTCGAGCGCGGTGCGCGGAGCGAAACGGGCCTCGATGTCAGGGTCGTGGCGCCGCTGCAGGCCGGACCGGACGACGTGCTGGCCGCCCAGGCCGTCATCCTGGGGACGACGGAAAACCTCGGCTACATGAGCGGCGCCCTGAAGGACTTCTTCGACCGCAGTTACAACCCCTGCCTGGAGAAGACGCAGGGCCTGCCCTACGCGCTCTACATCCGCGCCGGCAGCGACGGCACGGGAACGCGCCGCGGCGTCGAGACCATCGTCACCGGCCTGCGCTGGCGCGCCGTGCAGGAGCCGCTGATCTGCAAGGGCGCCTGGCAGCCCGCCTTCGTCGAGCAGTGCGAGGAGCTGGGCGCCGCCATGGCGGCGGGCCTGGCGGCCGGCATCTTCTGACTAATGGGCGGTCCAGCCACCGTCGACGACGAGGCCTGCGCCCGTCATGAAGCCCGCATCATCCGAGGCCAGGAAGACGATGCCCTTGGCGATGTCGCTCGCCGTCCCCAGCCGGCCGATCGGGTGCAGGGCGAGTGTCGCCTGGCGCGCCTTCTCCGTATCGTTGGTGCCGACCTGGGCCGCGCGCATCACGAAGGTCTTCTCGCCCATGTCGGTCTCGATCAGGCCGGGATGGATCGAGTTGACGCGGACACCGTACCCCTTGCGGCCGAACTCCAGCGCGGTCGACTTGGTGAACAGCGTGACGCCGCCCTTGGTCAGCGAATAGAGCGGATCGAGCTGGCTGCCGACCAGGCCCGCGATCGAGGCCAGGTTGACGATGTTGCCCTTGGACTTCTTGAGGTGCGGCAGCGCCGCGCGCGTGCCCAGCACCACGCCGGTCAGGTTGACGGCCACGAGCCTGTGCCAGTCGTCGAGGCTCGCCTCCTCGATGCCCTTGCCGTTGAAGATGCCGGCATTGTTCACCAGCACGTCGAGCTTGCCGAACTTCGCAATCGTGGCGGCCATCGCCTCGGCCCAGCTCGCCTCGCTGGTGACGTCGAGATGCGTGTAGATCGCCGCGTCGCCAAGTTCCTTGACGGTCTGCCGGCCGCGCTCGTCGAGCACGTCACCGATCGCCACCTTGGCACCCGCCTCGACCATGAGCTTCGCCGTCGCCGCGCCGATGCCGCGCGCCGCGCCTGACAGAAAGGCGACCTTGCCGTCCAGCCTGTTCATTCGCTTCCTCCGGTTTCTCTCGATTTGCGCCCGCCCTGTTTGCAGCTATGCTCGCGGCAGAACAAGAAAAGAAGATAGGGAGGGCCGCCAGGCATGCGCCAGGCTAGGCTGATCGCGACGGGTGCGATGCTGGCGTTCTGCCTGTTCGCGCTCTGGCAGTCCTTGCTGCTGTCGCTGACGGATCGCCTGGGCCCCGGCCCGGGCTTCTTCCCGTTCTGGCTGGCGCTGATCGGCGCGGCGCTGGCCGTGGCGCTGCTGATCACGACGTTCCGCGAACCGGCCGACCCGGCGACCGACGCCACGCCCATCCTGCCGCAAGGGCCGGGCGCTTCGCGCTGGTTCGCCATCGTCGGTGCGCTGGCGGCGGTGACCATCGCCATGGACTTCGTGGGCTTCCGCATCGCGATGCTGGTCTTCAATGCGGGCCTGGTCATCGCGCTGGGCGAGCGGCGCTGGTGGCTGATCGCCCTTTTCGCCGTGCTCGGCAGCTTCGGCGTGCACTACGTGTTCACCCACTGGCTGGACGTGCTCCTGCCGGATGGCCGGCTCGGGGTCTGACATGGAGGCACTCGGCCATCTGCTGGCGGGCTTCGCCGCTGCGCTCTCGGTAAAATACCTGCTGTTCGCGCTGGCCGGCTGCGTGCTCGGCACGCTGATCGGCGTGCTGCCCGGGCTGGGGCCGGCCGCCGGCACGGCGATCCTGATTCCCCTCACCTTCAACCTCGACGCCACCGGCGCCATCATCATGTTGTGCGCCATCTACTATGGCGCGATGTATGGCGGCACGATCACCTCGGTGCTGATCAACGTGCCGGGCGAGGCGGCGTCGGTGGTGACCTGCATCGACGGCCATCAGATGGCGCGCCAGGGCCGGGCCGGCTCGGCGCTGGCCATCGCCGCCATCGGCTCCTTCGTCGGCGGCATATTCGCCACCGTGGCGCTGGTCGTCGTCGCCATGCCGCTGGCGAGCCTGGCGCTGAAGTTCGGACCGGTCGAGTTCTTCGCCCTGATGGTGGCCGGTCTCTGCCTGGTCGTCGGGCTGGCCGGAAAGAACATGCTGGCCGCGCTGCTGATGACGGTGATCGGCCTGCTGTTCGCCATGATCGGCCTCGATCCGGTGCGCGGTGCTCCGCGCTTCACCTTCGGCGTCGAGGAGTTGTTCGACGGCGTCGGCTTCGTGCCCGTCGTCATGGGCCTGTTCGGCGTCGCCGAGCTTCTGTTGGCGGCCGAGAAACGCCAGGCGCGCATGATCGAGGCCGATCTCAAGAACTGGATACCGACCAAGGAGGAGCGCCGCGCCTCGGCGGGCGCCATCGGCCGCGGCTCCGTGATCGGCTTCGTGCTCGGTCTGATCCCCGGCGTCGGTGCCATCGTACCCACCTTCATGGCCTACGTGCTGGAGAAGCGTGTCTCCAAGACGCCCGAGCGCTTCGGCAAGGGCGCCATCGAGGGCGTTGCCGCAGCCGAGACCGCCAACAACGCCTACGCCAACGGCGCCATGGTGCCGCTGCTGGCGCTCGGCATTCCGAGCTCGCCCACCATCGCCGTCCTGATGGGCGCCTTCATCATCAACGGCCTGCAGCCCGGGCCGTTCCTGTTCCAGGAGCGGCCGGATCTGGTCTGGACCGTGATCGCCAGCTTCTTCATCGGCAACGCGCTGCTGCTGATCCTCAACCTGCCGCTGGTCGGACTGTGGGCCAAGCTGCTGAAGATTCCCTTCAGCTATCTCTGCGCCGGCGTGCTGATCTTCTGCATCATCGGCGCCTACGGCCTCAAGCAGAGCCTGTTCGACGTCTGGGTGATGCTGGGTTTCGGCATCATCGGCTACCTGCTGCGCAAGCTCGATTTCCCGATCGCGCCGGCCATCCTGGCGCTGATTCTGGGGCCGATGATGGAGAAGTCGCTGCGCACCACGCTCGAGATGTCGGGCGGCAGCTTCGCCATCTTCCTCGACCGGCCGGTGGCGCTTGCCCTGCTCGTCGTGCCCGTGATCGTGATCGGCGCGCTCTTGCTCAAGCCGGGCACGTTCTCCAAACTTCGGGAAAGCGACGTGGACTAACAGACGACGTCATCTAGGGAGGGAAAAATGATCATTCGCCGCCGCACGCTGTTGGCCACCACGGCCGCCGCAACCATTGCGCAACCCGCCTGGGCCCAGAACTATCCGCGCCGCCCCGTGCAGCTCATCGTCGCGTTCGCGGCCGGTGGCAGCACCGACGTCGGCGCACGCATCCTCGCGGCCGCGGCCGAGAAGGACCTCGGCCAGACGATCACCGTCGTCAACAAGGGCGGCGCCGGCGGCCAGCTCGGCTTCACCGAAATCGCCCGCGCCAAGCCCGACGGCTACACGCTGGGCTTCATCAACCTGCCCGCCGTCAACACCATCGTGCTCGATCCCGAGCGCAAGGCGGCGTTCACCATGGACAGCTTCATCCCCATCGTGAATCAGGTGCTCGATCCGGGCCTGATCTGGGTCAAGGGCGACAGCCCCTACAAGTCGCTGCAGGATCTGGTGGAGGCGGCGAAGAAGGAGCCGGGCAAGATTCGTGCTTGCACGACAGGCATCCTGAGCGACGATCACCTCGCCATCCTGATGTTGCAGGAAGCGGCCAAGATCGAGTTCCGCATCGTCCACTTCGACGGCGGCGCGCAGCAGCTTGCCGGGGTCATCGGCGGACACGTCGATGTCGCCTTCGACAACGTCGGCAGCGTGGTCAAGCGAGTCCAGTCCGGCGAGGTTCGCGGTCTCGTCGTCACCGACGTCGAACGGTCGAAGTTCCTGCCCCAGGTGCCTTGCACCAAGGAACTGGGCTACACGACGGTGATCTCCTCCTCAACCCGCGGCGTCGCGGCGCCAAAGGGCACGCCGGCCGAGATCGTCAAGGTGATCGAGACGGCCTTCCTGAAGGCGATCAACAGCGCCGACATGAAGGAGAAGATGGACGCCGTCGGCCTCGCGCTGAAGCCGATGGTCGGCGCCGAATACGCCAAGTACTACGCCGACGTGCAGGCGCAGGCCAAGAAGTACACGGAGTGGGCGTTGAAGATGCGTTAGGGCTTTCGCAGAAAGCCATGGCGGGCGGCAGCGCCTTCACAGGCGCGAGAGCCCGCACGGTTCAGAACGAACATGAGCGCCGATAGCGTTGGCTCATGACCCCTCCGCCCTCTTGAGACGAGGGCACCTCCCCTTTGCGGACTCCGCAAAGGGGAGGAGAATGAGGTCTACTTTTTCCCGAGCTGGTTAAACGCCACATCCTTGTCGACGCGGACATCGGCCGGCAGGCCGAGCACGCGCTCGGCCACGATGTTGCGCAGGATCTCGTCGGTACCGCCGGCGATGCGGAAGCCGGCGCCGCCGATCCATTGCGCCTGGAAGCCGGCCGCGTGCGGCACGTCCTCCTTCATGATGCCGGCATGGCCCATCAGCTCCATGGCGAAGGCGCCCATGTCCTGCATCTTGGGCGCCGCCACGATCTTGATGATCGACGATTCCGGCCCCGGCGTCTGGCCCTTGGACAGCGCCGTCAGCGTGCGGTAGCGCGTGAGCTTCAGCCCCTGCTGCTGGACGTACCAGTCGGCGATCTTGCCGCGGACCTGCTGGTTGCGGATCGCCGGCCCGTCCTCGAGGTCGGTGTCGCGCGCCAGTTCCATCAGCTCGTCGATGTCGAGACCGCCCGACGGCAGGCCGACCGCCAGGCGCTCGTTCATCAGCGTGGTGAGAGCGGCCTTCCAGCCCTCGCCGACCTTGCCCAGGCGCTGGCTGTCGGGAACCCGCACATCGGTGAAGAACACCTCGTTGAAATTGGCGCCGCCCGACATCTGCTTGATCGGCCGCACTTCTACTCCCGGCGACTTCATGTCGAGGAAGAACATGGTGAGGCCGGCATGCTTGGGCACGTTGGGATCGGTGCGGGTGATGATGATGCCGTAGTCGCAGTAGTGCGCGCCCGACGTCCAGACCTTCTGGCCGTTGATCACCCAGCCTTCACCGTCGCGCTCGGCCTTGGTCCGGATGCCGGCCACGTCCGAGCCGGCCGCCGGCTCGGAGAAGAGCTGGCACCACACTTCCTGGCCGTGCAGCGCGGGCTTGACGTAGCGCTTGAGCTGCTCCGGCGTGGCATAGGCCATCATGGTGGGAATGCACATGCCGAGCCCGATGTCGAAGAAGCCGAGCGGCACCAGGTAGTTGGCCTCCTCCTGCTGGTAGATCACCTGCAGGATCGGCGAGCCGCCGCGACCGCCGAATTCCTTCGGCCAGGTGATGCGCGCGTAGCCGGCCTTGGCCTTCTTGTCCTGCCACTCCTTGGCTTTCTTCAGGAGCTCGGGGTCGTCGTTGCGCGCGCGAAGGCTCTGCCGGTCGTCGCTCTTGCGCGTGGCATTGGCGTCGAGCCAGGCGCGGACTTCCTTGCGGAAGGCGGCCTCATCTGCGGTGTCGTTGAAGTCCATGGTGGTTTCCTCCTACGCCGCGTTCTTCTGTTCGAGACGGGTGACCAGCTTGTCCTTCCACGCCATCGGCCCGCCCAGCGACAGCGCCATCAGGCGGGACCGGCGGTAGTGGAACTGGGTGTCGGCCTCCCAGGTGAAACCGATGCCGCCATGGGTCTGGATGTTCTCCTTGGCGGCGTAATCGTAGGCCTCGGTGGCGGCGATGCGGGCCGCCGCCGCGGCAAGCGGCAGGTCGGCGCCGCCTTCGGTCAGCATCATGGCGCCGTAGTAGGCGTTGGAGCGGGCGATCTCGAGCTTGACGTAGCAGTCGGCCAGCTTGTGCTTGATCGCCTGGTAGGAGCCGATGGCGCGGCCGAACGCCTGGCGCTGCAGCGCATAGTCGCGCGCCATCCACATCGCGGCCTCGGCGCCGCCCACCTGGGCGAAGGCGAAGTAGACCGCCGCCGCGTCGTAGAGCCGCTCCAGGAGCCGCCAGCCCTCGCCTTCGCCACCCAGAATTTCGGCCGTGGCGTCCTTGAAGGTGAGTTCGGCGTGCTTGCGGGCGGGATCGATGGTCTCGATGCGCCGCTTCGCGACCGCCGCCTGCCCGAGATCGACCAGCACCAGCGAGAGGGCGCGATCGCCCGCCCCGCCGGTATTGGCAAGCGCGATGGCGAAAGTCGCGGCCTCGCCGTCGGTCACCGGCACCTTCCTGCCGTTGAGCCGGCCGCCACCGTATATCGTGCGAATGTTGCGCGGCTTGGGCGGCTGCGGCCCCTCGGCGATGGCGAGCGTGCCGACCGCCTGGCCGGACGCGAGCGCGGGCAGCCACTTCTTCTTCTGCGCCTCCGATCCCGCGAGCTTCAGCGCCTCGGTCGCCAGCACCACCGAGGTGTCGAAGGGCACCGGCGCGGCGGCGCGGCCGATTTCCTCGGCGACGACGCAGACCTCCAGCGGCGACAGGCCCGAGCCGCCGTACGCCTCGGGGATGGCGAGGCCGGGCACGCCAAGATCGACGAGGCCCTTCCAGACCTCCTCGGCGTGGGTTTCGGTCCCGTCGAGCACGCGCCGGACGACCTTGGTCGGGCACTTGTCGGCGAGGAACTTGCGAACCTGCTCCTTGAGCAGCTTCTGATCGTCGGAAAAATCGAAGTTCATGATGGCCGACCCTAGCAAGCCCGCCCGCATCGGGGAACGGTTCTAGGTTCCGTCTGGCGGGTCGTGGGATGTGCTAGGCTACTGTCATGGACACACCTGAAATCATGGACTGGCACGCTCACGTCTATTTCGACGCCGCCACCCGAGCCCCCGCTTGGGCGCTGCGCGAGCGCATCGAAAAGGCTTTTCCCATCGAGATGGGACGCTTCCACGAGAAACCGGTCGGCCCGCACCCGCGCTTCAGCTACCAGGTCGCCTTCAAGAACGAGCAGTTCGCGCCGCTCTTGTCCTGGCTCACACTCAACCGCGGCGACCTCACGATCTTCATCCACCCCAACACCGGGCACGATCTCGAAGACCATCGCGATCGCGCCATCTGGATGGGCCAGCAGGTGCCGCTGGTGCTCGACATCTTCACCAGGAAGGACTGACCGATGGACTCGCTGCTCCCCCTCGCCCGGCGCGTCGGCGAAAAACTAAAAGCCCGCAAGGAGACGGTCGGCGTCTCGGAGTCGTCGGCCGGCGGCCTCGTCTCGGCAGCGCTGCTGGCCGTGCCCGGCGCCTCCGCCTACTTCATGGGCGGCGCCGTGGTCTACACCCGCCCGGCGGGCGATGCGTTCCTGGCCGTGCCGCGCGAGAAACGCGCCGGCGTGCGCTCCTCGTCCGAACCCTGGGCACTGCTGGCCGCCGAACATGTGCGCGAACGGCTGAAGACGACCTGGGGGCTGGCGGAGACCGGCGCCGCCGGACCCACCGGCAATTCCTACGGCGATCCCGCCGGCCACACCTGCGTGGCGGTTGTCGGTCCCAAGGGCAGCATCGCGCGCACGCTCCGCACCGACTCGGGCGAGCGGATCGCCAACATGCGCGCCTTTGCCGCCGAAGCGCTCAAACTGCTCGACGAGCAGCTAAGCTAGCCGATCTCCTTCTCGAAGAACCACCGCCTCTTTTCGCGATCGAGCTTGAGGGACAGGTCAGAGAAGATCGCGCAGCTCATCTCGGCCGAGATCGCAATCGCGCAGGATCTTGGCGAGCAGTCCCGGTCCGATTTCTTCCTTGCCGTGGACTGGAACCACGGTCGTCCGCCCATCGGCGTGCCTCAGTACGTGATGGCTGCCCTGACGCGGAGAACGTGAAACCCCTTCCGACCGAGCGCAACGACGAGCTCCCGCCCGGAAACAGGCGGGAGGCGCGTCATGCGGCAATGGAGATTCGCTGGACGCCGACAAACTCCAAAGGCGACGGCGCTTCGCCGCCTTCCACGCAGGCCTCTATGGCTTCCCGAACGCGGACCATAAGCTCATCGAGCGAGCGTGCCTGTGTGTGGCAGCCCGGCAACGCCGGGACGCTTGCGACATACCAACCGGCCTCGTCGCGTTCGGCAACGACATTGTATTCGCGGGTCATATGCGCCTCGTGAGACATGGTCCAATATACAAGACGGGGCCTGCGTTTGCCATCGGCGACGCGATCCGGCGGACAAATCGTCAGCCGGGGCCGCGCTTGGTCAGGGCGGCGAACGCGAGGCTTAGCCAACCCAGGATGAAAGCCGTCCCGCCGATCGGGGCGATCACGCCGAACCATTTGGGGCCGCCGAAGGCCAGCGCATAGAGCGCGCCAGGAAAGAGGATGCCGCCAACGAGGAACATGGATTGCGCGACGACGGCCAGCCGGCCGTTCAACCGTCCCGCGTGCGCGAGCGCGGCGGTGGCGAGAAGGGCAAGCGCATGGATCATCTCGTACTGGCTGCCGGTCTGCAGCCACTCACGCGCCTTGACGCCGGCCGGTGCGGAGACGTCGAGGCTATGCGCGGCAAAGGCACCGACAATGACGGAGACCGCGCCGCTCACGGCCGCGACAGCGATCCAGCCTCTTGCTGCCGCGCTGGCCATGAAGGCTACTGCGGCCGCGGCTGCGGCCGTCCGCCGGCGGTGATGCCGCCGTCGATGACCAGCTCCTGGCCGGTCATGTAGTTGGCGGCTTCGGTGCAGAGGAACAGCACGCCGTTGGCGATGTCCTGCGCCTCGCCGACCCGCGTCAGCGGTACCATCGCGGTCGCCCGCTCGCGCGGGTCGATCGGCGCGTTGCGGCGGTTGCCCTCGGCGCCGGTCGGGATCTTGCCCCAGATCGGCGTGGCGATGATGCCGGGATGGACCGAATTGCAGCGGATGTTGTCGGCGGCATGTTCGAGCGCCACCGATTTGGCCAGCAGCCGCACGCCGCCCTTGGTGGCGGAGTAGGCCGCGAGGCCGGGCGCGCCGCGCAGGCCGGCGATCGACGACATGAGCACCAGCGAACCGCCGCCCGCGCGCTTCATTGCCGGGATGGCGTGCTTGATCGAGAGAAACACGCCGTCGAGATTGATCGCCTGCTGGCGCTGCCAGTCGGCGAGCGTCATCTCGGCGATCGGCGCCATGATGCCGATGCCGGCATTGGCCACCATGATGTCGAGCCGGCCAAAGCGCTTCTCCGCCTCGGCGACGACACCCGGCCAGCCCGCCTCGTCGCGCACGTCGTGGCGCAGGTAGTGCGCTTTTCCACCCGCCTTCGAGATACGAGCGACGACGTCCTTGCCGAGCGCATCGTCGATGTCGGTGATGAGGACGGCGGCACCTTCGCGCGCCAGCGTCTCGGAGCACGCCTCGCCGATGCCGGAGGCGCCGCCGGTGACGACCGCGACCTTGCCGGCGACCTGCCCCGCCATCAGCGGCCCTTCCAGCTGCCGGGACGCTTCTCGGCGTAGGACTTCACACCTTCCTTGAAGTCCTCGGTCTTGCGCGTCCAGTCCTGTTCCGTGAGCTCGCGCTCGGTGGCGATTTCGGCGGCATCCGCAAAACCACGGCGCATGGTCTCGCGCGTCGACTGCACGGCGAGCGGCGCGCTCTCGGCGATCTCCTTGGCGAGATCGATGGCTGCCTTGCGCACGTCGGCCAGCGGCACCAGCAGGTCGGCCATGCCCCAGGCCACGGCTTCCTCGCCGCCGATGCGACGGCCCGTATAAAACATCAGGTTGGCCTTCTGCTGACCGATCAGGCGCGGCAGCGTGAAGGTGAGCGAGAAGCCGGGATGGAAGCCGAGCCGCGTGAAATTGGCGGCGAAGCGGCCTTCCGCGCAGGTGACGCGGAAGTCCGGCATCAGGGCGAGCCCGAGGCCGCCGCCGATCGCCGGTCCCTGGATGGCGCCGACGCTGGGCTTCTTGGCGCGAAACAGGCGGGTCGCCTCCTTGTAGAGATGCTTGCCGCTTTCGGCCGAACCCGTCTGCGGCCGGTTGGCGAAGTCGGCGCCGGCGCAGAACGACTTGCCCTGCGCACAGAGCACATAGGCGCGGATGCCGTTGTCCTTGTCGAACGCCTCGAAGGCGTCGGCGATCTGGTTGATCAGCGAATTGTCGAAGAAGTTGTGCGGCGGACGCTGGATCTCGACGATGCCGACGGCGCCGTCGGTGCTGATGCCGATGTCCTTGGTGGCGCTCATGCGCTTTCTCCCGGGTTGAAGCCGATGAATTGGTCGCGGATATTGCCCCGCCCCCGGGGGCTCGTCGATATGGGAGGACAAAGAATGTCGCAAAGCGAACAGCGCGCGCCCAATGGTCATGCACTCGTACTGGGCGGCGGCACCATGGGCGTGGGCATCGTCGCCATGTTCCTGGCCGGCGGCTGGAAGGTCGACGTGGTGTCGCGCTCGGCGTCCACCCGCGATGGCTTGCCGTCGGCCGCGGCCAAGGCGCTGGCATCTATGGGCAAGCCCACGGACACGTCGGGTCTCGCCACCCATGCGACGCTCCCCGAAGCGCCGTGGCCCAAGATCGACCTCGTCGTCGAGACGGTAACGGAGGACCTGGCGCTGAAGCGGCAGATCTTCGCCGACATGGAAGCGCTTGCGCGCCCCGACTGCGCGCTCACCTCGAATTCCTCGAGCTTTCCGATCGGCGAGATCGGCAAGGGGCTGAAGACACAGGCGCGCATGATGGGCTTGCACTTCTTCATGCCGGCGCATCTGATCCCGCTGGTCGAGGTCGTGCGCTCCATCCACACCGACATCCCGACGGCCGAGAAGGTCGGCGCGATCATGGCGTCGCTGGGCAAGCGGCCGGTGCAGGTGAAGAAGGACGTGATCGGCTTTCTCGGCAACCGCATCCAGGGTGCGTTGATGCGCGAGGCGCTGTGGCTGATCGAGCAGGGCGTCGCCTCGCCCGAAGATGTCGACGCCACGGTGCGACTCTCTTTCGGCTTCCGCTATGCCGCGGCCGGCCCGATCATGCAGAAGGAACACTCGGGCTGGGACACGACCTGCGCGGTCGCCAAGGTCATCTGGCCCGACCTCAGCAATGCCGACGGCCCGCCGCCCATCCTCCAGCGCAACGTCGACGAGGGCCGCATCGGCTTCAAGACCAAGGCCGGGTTCTTTCCGTGGAACGACAAGTCGATAGCAAAAGAGCGCGCCCGATATGAGCGCGCTCTTCGCAAGTGTCTCGAAATCTTCCGTGAGGAAGGGATCGTCTAGCCGTCGCTTGGTTTCAAGCGACTAAGCCGCGCGACCCCGGCCACCGAAGCGGCGGGCACCGCCGTTCGAACGGGGACGGTCGCCGTGCGGGCGGTCGCCATGGGGGCGATCACCGCGCGGCGGGCCGTTTGGACGATCGCCGAACGAGCGCGGACGGTCACCTTGAGGACGATCACCCTGCGGACGGTCACCCTGGGGGCGGTCGCCTTGAGGCCGCTCGAAGCGGGGACGATCGCCGTGCGGGCGATCACCATGAGGACGGTCGCCGCGCGGCGGACCATTCGGGCGATCGCGGAAATCACCCCGCGACCACTGGCGCTCGCCTTGCGGGCGATCCCCCAGAGGACGATCACCCTGCGGGCGCGGTCCACGCGGCGGACCGTTGGGACGATCACCACCATGGCCACCGCCGAACGACCGCGGACGGTCGCCGAAGGAACGCGAACGACCGGGGCCACCCGGACCACGGCCGCGCGGACGCTCGTCGCGATCATCGCGGTCGTCGCGGGTGCGTGCAACCACCGGCATCACCGGCATGTCCTCGTTGGCCGGCGTCGCCACGACGGCGATCGGCTGGCGGGTAAGCTTCTCGATGCTGCGCAGCTGGCCGCGCTCGCTCGAGTCGCAGAACGACACGGCGATGCCCGAGGCGCCGGCGCGCGCGGTGCGGCCGATGCGATGGACGTAGCTCTCGGCATCGGCCGGCAGCTCGTAGTTGATGACGTGGGTCACACCCTGGACGTCGATGCCGCGCGAGGCGAGATCGGTGGCGACCAGCACGCGGGCTTTGCCGCGGCTGAAGTTGTCGAGCGCCTTCTGGCGGGCATTCTGCGACTTGTTGCCGTGGATCGCCTCGGAGCGCACGCCGCGGTCCTCGAGCGCCTCGGCGACGCGGTTGGCGCCGCGCTTGGTGCGGGTGAACACGATCACGCGCTCGAGCGCCTCGTCGGCCAGGAGATGGCTGAGGAGCTGGCGCTTGCTGGAGGCGTTCACGTAGTAGACACGCTGATCGATCTTCTCGATCGGCTTGCCCTGCGCCGCGATCTCGACCCGCTCGGGGTTCTTCAGGATCTCCGACGAGAGCTTGGCGATGTCGCTCGGCATGGTGGCCGAGAACAGCAGCGTCTGGCGGTTCTTCGAGACCGAGCCCGCGATGCGGCGGACGTCGCGGATGAAGCCCATGTCGAACATGCGGTCGGCTTCGTCGAGCACGAAGAAGGTGACGTTGCCGAGCCTGACGTTGCCGCGCTCGACGAGGTCGAGCAGACGGCCGGGTGTCGCGATCAGGATGTCGACGCCGCGCGCCAGCGTTTCGATCTGGCGGCCGTAGCCCAGACCACCGACGACCGTGCACAGGCGCAGGCCGAGGCCGCGGCCGTAGGTGTCGAAGCTGCGCGCGATCTGCACGGCAAGCTCACGGGTCGGCGCCAGCACGAGGGCGCGCGGGCTCTTCGGCTGGGCGCGTTCGCCGGAAGCGGCAAGCAGCTGGAGGACGGGCAGCGCGAAGGCCGCCGTCTTGCCGGTGCCGGTCTGGGCGATGCCGAGCACGTCGCGGCCGTTGAGCAGGGCCGGAATGGTGCGCGCCTGGATCGGCGTGGGGGTGGTGTACTTGGCTCCGTGCAGGGCACGCAGCAACGGCTCGGACAGGCCGAGATCCGCAAACGAAACTTCACTCACTGAAAATAGTCCTTCTCGCCGCCCACCGTGCCTTTCGGGCACGCGTATGTAGGGCGGCTTTTGGCCCGTTCCCGCGCGCGGCTGGGACGGCTCTTGTCTTAGGGGATTGTCTCGGGATGAAGCGCCGTCACAAGAAGATGGGGCGCGTCGCGCGATCGCGAGAAACCTGAGGTGGCGCGGTTATGATGGTGCAACGCAGCGAAGTCAAGTGGCGAAACTGTGACATGGCCAGGCCGCGGCGGCAGCCGTAGGATCGGCGCCGCGAAATGCACGAGGAACTAAGCCAGATGGAATTCGGCGTTCTCTTCACCTCGCATCCAAATCCGAAGGAAGAGCCCTACCCGCACCGCGACGTGCACAGGCGCACGACCGAGGAGATCGTCGAGGCCGAGCGCCTTGGCTACGACACCGCCTGGATCGCCGAGCATCATTTCTCGACCGGCTACGGCATCATGCCGGACTGCTTCGCCTACATGGCCTACCTCGCCGCGAAGACCGGCCGGATCAAGCTTGCCGCCGGCGTGATCACGCTGCCGCTCTACGACCCGATCCGCGTCGTCGAGAACACCAGCTTCGTCGACATCCTGTGCAACGGCCGCGTCATGCTGGGCATCGGCTCGGGCTACCGGCCCTACGAATTCGTGGGGCTGGGCAAGGATTTCGACGGCCGCCGCGACATGGTCGAGGAGGCGGTCGGCCTGATGTTCGACGCCTTCCATCGCCGGCGCTACGACCACAAGGGCAAGTATTTCAGCGGCACCGTGGCGGAGCCCTACGAGATGCTGCCGCAGCCCGTCCAGATGCCGCATCCGCCCTTGTTCATGGCCGGCGGCACGGACCGCTCGATCGGCTATTGCGGGCGCAACGGCTTCGGCCTGATGCTGTCGACCCTGCCGGGCGTCGAGACGCTGGCGGCGCAGACCGCGCTCTACAAGCGCGAGCTCGACCGCGCGACGGCGGAGCGCCGCAAGAATCCCGGCGCCGGCCAGATCGACATCGCGCGCTGGGTCTATATCGCCGACAGCGACGCCGAGGCGCGCACCGACACCGAAGAGGCGATCGTCCGCCACATCGCGCATTTCGGCGGCAGCGGCACCGCGGGGTACCTCGGTTCGGTGTCCGAGAAGGGCAGCGCGCTCAGCTACGACGACTTGTTGCGGACGACGCTGCTGCATGGCTCGGCCGAGACCGTGATTGCCCGGCTTCGCGAACTGCAGGCGCGCACCGGCATGACGTCGCTGCTGCTGCACTACCCGCCCTACTACGGGCGCGAGAAAGCGATGAAGAGCCTGCGGCTGTTTGCCGAACGCGTGATCCCGGCCTTCCGCCCGCCGGCCCGCCATGCGGCCGCGGCGGAATGAGTCCGCCCGCGCCTGCTCCCCGGCGCAACAATACCTCGCTCGGTGCGCTCTACACCGTCTTCGCGATGATGGCCTTTGCCAGCATGGACGCCATCTCCAAGTGGCTGGTCGCCGACTACGCCATCGGCCAGATGATGTGGATCCGGTATGCCGTCTTCTGCCTGTTCGCCTGGCTGGTCGTGCAACGCCGCGGCGGCCTCCGCGTCGCGGCGCGCTCGCGCCGGCCCTGGCTGCAGACGACGCGCGCGCTGATCGCCGTTGTGGAAAGCGCGGTTTTCGTGCTGGCCTTCCGCTACCTGCCGCTGGCCGACACGCACGCCATCGCCGCCGCCTCGCCGCTGATCGTGATCGCGCTCGGCGCGGCCTTCCTCGGCGAACGCGTCGGACCGGCGCGCTGGCTGGCCGTGCTGGCCGGCTTCGCCGGCATGCTGCTGATCGTGCGGCCGGGCTTTCGCGCGCTCGACTGGCCGCTCCTGATCCCGGTCGCCGGCGCCGTTCTGTGGGGCGGCTACCAGATCCTGGTGCGGCTTTGCGCGCGCGACGACTCGCCCGACACCACGCTCGTCTGGTCGGCCTTCGTGGCCTTCGCCGCCACCACTTTCTTCGGGCCGTGGCACTGGCTGTGGCCCGACGCGGCCGGCTGGGCGCTGCTGGTCGCCGTCGCGTTGCTCGGCGCCGTCGCCCACTACGCGCTGATCCGCGCGCTCGATTACGCCGAGGCCGGCGCGGTGCAGCCCTACAGCTACACCCTGCTGGTCTGGGCCGCCGTGCTGGGCGCCCTCGTGTTCGGCGACATCCCCGACGGTTGGACCGTGATGGGTGCGGCCGTCATCGTGGCCAGCGGCCTCTATGCCTGGCAGTACGACCGCCGCGAAACAAGACGCGCCGCCAGCCTCGCCGGCTGAGGCCGCAAAAGGCTACTTCTGGCGGACCAACTGATTGCAGCCAACGACGGCCGAGCCAGGCAGAACGTGGCGATAGCAGATTTCCATGGTGTTGGCGTCGGTCACAACCCCATCGACGTAGCCAGGGCCAACGGCGAAGTAGACGGTCTTGTTATCGGTCGCCAGAGAGCCGATCAGCCGCTCGGAAGCGCTTTGCGACGAAGACACCGTGCCCCAAAGGCGCCTGCCATCCTGACCGACGATACTGATCGTGTAGGTCTCCTCGCGCAGACGAAAGGGCGCTGCCGGCCTGGCCGGCGCGCCCGGCGGATGATGGGCGGCTGGACCGTCGACGATCGCCTCGCCCTTGCCGACCCACGTCCCCTTGAGATCGGGAATCGCCGGGGTGGCAGTCTGGGCGCCGGCCGCGCCGGCGAAAGCTAGCGCGGCAACGAATGCCAACGCACGAAAGGTCTGATTCATTTTTCAGTCTGCTCCTTCTCCAAGCGCGCTCTACTTAGCGCGGCCACTGCCGCAGCGCCACCAGCCCGCCGTCGATCGGCAGCAGGATACCGGTCACCCAGCGCGATTCGTCGGACGCAAGATAGACGGCGCCATGGGCGATGTCCCAGGCCGTGCCCTCGCTCTGCATCGGCACCAGCTTCTTGCGCCGCTCGCGCGCCTCGGCGCCGAGATGCGCCACCATCGGCGTATGCACCGAGCCCACGATGATGCAGTTGGCACGGATGTTCTGCGTCGCATGGTCGGCCGCGACCGACAAGGTGAAGCCGTGCAGTCCGGCCTTGGCCGTCGCATAGGCCACCGCGCCGGGGCTGCCCATCAGGCCCAGCGCGCCGGCGATCGACGACACCATGATGATCGAGCCGCCGCCGCCTTCCTTCATGCGGGGCAGGCAGTATTTGGTGCACAGCATGGTGGTGGTGAGGTTGGCTTCCAGCACCTTGTTCCAGTCGGCGAGCGTCACCGTCTCGGGCGTGCCTGCGGCACCGATGCCGACATTGTTGTGCAGAATGTCGAGTCGGCCGTATTTCTTCGCGGCAAATGCCGCCATCGCCTCGGCGGCATCGGCCTTGGCAACATCGCCCGCGAACACCGCGGCCTCGCCGCCCTCGTCCTTGATCTGCTTGGCGAGTTTCTCGGCGCGCTCGGCGCTGCGATTGACCAGCACCACCTTGGCGCCCTCACGGGCAAACAGAATGGCGGTCGCCATGCCGTTGCCCACGCCTTCGCCGCGCGGCGCCGCGCCGGTCACCACGGCGACCTTGCCCTTCAGACGTCCGGCCATGACTTCATCTCCCGCCCATCTGCTATTTCAGGCGCCGACCTTAGCCGGGAGACTTGCGCCATGACCAGCAGGACCGAGACCTTCGACGGCGGCTGCGCATGCGGTGAGGTCCGCTATCGGCTCACGGCGAGGCCGATGTTCGTGCATTGCTGCCATTGCCGCTGGTGCCAGCGCGAGAGCGGCGCGGCGTTTGCCCTGAACGCCATGATCGAGGCCGACCGCGTCGTCCTTCTGAGGGGCGCGCCCGACCTCGTGCCGACGCCCTCCGAGAGCGGCCGGGGCCAGAAATTCCGGCGCTGCCCCACGTGTCGCATCGCGCTGTGGAGCAACTACGCGGGCTCCGGCGATGCCGTGCGCTTCGTGCGCGTGGCACGCTCGACGAGCCCGACCGCCTGCCACCCGACATCCATATCTTCACCCAGTCCAAGCAGCCCTGGATCGTGCTGCCGCCGGGGACGCCGGCTGTGCCGGAATTCTACGACCGCGAGAAGATGTGGCCGCAGGAGAGCCTGGACCGGCGCGCAGCGCTCTACCAGTAGCCGGGCAGTCTGACCGCCAGCCACTTCGCCAGGGCGGCGTTCACGGCGGCCGGCTTCTCCTGGGCCATCCAGTGGCCGGAGGCCACGACGACCTCGGTGAGATCGGCGCAGTCGCGGCGCATCGGCTCGGCAAGCTTCGACTGCATGGTCTCGCAGGTCGTGTCGTAGGCGCCGTGCAGGAACAGCACCGGCATGGCGAGCTTGCCGCCATTTTTCGACGTCGCCGCATAGGCGCCGTTCGCCTTGTGGTTCATGTACCAGGAGTCGGGGCCGAAGAAGCCGTTGCGCGTCAGCGCCGCGGTGTAGGCCTCGAGATCCTGTTCGGTGAGCACGTCTGGATCGCGCGGCACGTCGGGGCACGGCCCGCCGCCGAACCAGCCGCCGGCCGGCCGGATCATCGCGGTGACGCCGGGCTTGCCGACCCGGGTCGGATCGCCCTTGCGGAACATCGCCTTCACGACGTTGCGGATGTTCGCCTCGAAGCCCTTGCAGGCCTTGTCGAAACTTTCCTCGTAAAAGACCTGGTAGTCCCATTGGCCGACCGGGAATTTGTCGGCCGGATAGACGGTGCGGTCGACCAGGGGGACCACGGTCTCCAGCGTAAAGCCGGTCGCGAGGTAGGGCACGCAGAGGCTCGCCACGCCCGCCGTTTTCTCCGGATGGTGGCTGGCAATGTTCCAGACCACCGGACTTCCCCAATCGTGGCCGATCCAGACCGCCTTGTCGCGGCCGAGCGCCGCCAGCAGTTCCAGCATGTCGGCCACGATCTCTTCCTGCGCGAAGGCGTCGTGGCGATCGTATGTGCTCGACCGGCCGTAGCCGCGCATGTCGGGCGCCACGCAGCGGAAGCCCAGTGCCGCGAACGCCGGGAGCTGGTGTCGCCAGCTGAGCGACAGCTCTGGCCAGCCGTGGACGAAGATCAGCAGCGGGGCCTTTTCCGCTCCGCAGGCGAGGTAGCCGGTGGTGTGACGGGCCGACTTGACGGTGTGTTCGGTGATCGGGAAGGTCATGGTCAATCCTTGAGAAGGAACAGAACGTCCCATGGAAATCGACACCGGCACAACCGAACTCTTGTGCGCCGTCCGCGACGGCGTGGCGCTGATCACGCTCAACCGACCCGAGGCGCGCAACGCCATGTCGGACCGGCTGACGCCGGCGCTGCGGACCCAGATCAAGGAACGCGGCGACGACCCCAACGTCGGCGCCCTGCTGATCACCGGCGCCGGCACCGCCTTCTGCAGCGGCGGCGACGTCAAAGGCATGGGCGACCGCGGCACCAAGACCGCCATGTCGTTCGACGCCCGCGTGGCCGATCTCCGGGTGCGCCAGGCGATGCTCACCGGCGCCCTGGTGGGCGTGCGCAAGCCCACCATCGCGGCCCTTCCCGGCGCGGCGGCGGGTGCGGGCCTTGCCATCGCGCTCGCCTGCGACATCCGCATCGCCGCCCAGTCGGCCTTCGTCAGCACCGGCTACGCCCGCGTCGCTCTCTCCGGCGACTACGGCATCGCCTGGCTGCTGACCCGCGCCGTGGGCTCGGCCCGGGCGCGCGAGCTGATGTTCACCGCCGAACGGGTCGATGCCGAACGCTGCGAGCGCATCGGCCTCGTCAACCGCGTCGTGCCCGACGACAGGCTGCAGGCCGAAGCCTTTGCGCTCGCCAAGTCGCTGGCCGAGGGGCCGCGCGTGGCGCTGCGCAACATGAAGGACAATCTCGACGACGCGCCGCACATCGATCACGCGATGGCGCTCTACCGCGAGGCCGAGCGCCTGGTCGCCGCCTCGCGCACCGAGGATCACAAGGAAGCGGTGCGCGCCTTCGTCGAGAAGCGAAAGCCGAAGTTCACCGGCAAGTAAGTTGGCGCGATGATCGTCAGGACACCCGCACTGCCATCTTGCCGCGATTGCGGCCCTCGAACAGGCCGATCAGGGCTGCGGGCGCCTTGTCGAGTCCGTCGACGATATCGACGACGGCTTTGATCCGGCCTTCGGCGACCCAGCGCGCGAGGCGCCGCTCGGCTTCGGCCCGCCGGTCATAAAAATCCATGACGATGAAGCCTTCCATGCGCAGGCGCTTGGTGACGACCAGGCCCGGCACCGCCATCGGTCCGGGCGCCGGCTTCTCGACGTCGTATTGCGAGACGTTGCCGCAGCAGGCGATGCGGCCGCGCAGATTCATCAGCGAGAGCGCCGCATCGAGCACGGCGCCGCCGGTATTGTCGAAGTAGACGTCGATGCCGTCGGGGCAGGCCGCTGCCAGCGCGCGGCGCACGCCACCCGCCTTGTAGTCGATCGCGGCATCGAAGCCGAGTTCGCGCACCAGCCAGTCGCACTTGTCCTGCCCACCTGCCGTGCCGACGACGCGACAGCCCGAGAGCTTGGCGATCTGGCCCACCATGGTGCCGACCGCGCCGGCCGCAGCAGATACCAGCACCGTGTCGCCGGGCTTGGGCCGGCCAACTTCCAGCAGGCCGAAGTAGGCGGTGAGGCCCGTAACGCTGAGCGGCCCGATCAGCAGTTCGAGCGGTGCCTTGGTCGTGCGCTTGACGAGGCGCCGGGCCGGCAGGGCGGCGTAGTCCTGCCAGCCCCAGTCGCCCTCGACGATGTCGCCTTTCGCCAGCCCCGGCACCTTCGACTCGACCACCTCGCCGATCGCGAAGCCGCTCATCACCTGGCCCGGCTCGAGCGCATCGCGATAGGTCTTGCCCATCATCCAGGCCCGGTTGGCGGGATCGAGCGACAGCATGCGCGTGCGCACCAGGATTTCGCCCTCCTTCGGCGCCGGAATCGCCGTCTCGGTCCACTGGAAGGTGTCGGTGCCGATCTTGCCCTGCGGTTGCTTGGCGTAAAGCCACTGGCGGTTCATGTCTTTCTCCTGGGCTCAATCCTTGTAGCTGGCGGCACGCTTCTGCAGGTTCGACAGGATCGCCTCGAGCTGGTTGGGCGAGCCGATCAGCTTCTGCTGCTCGACCGACTCCATCATCAGGCCCGAAGCCGCATCGACGGCGACCGCAGCATTCAGCAGCCGCTTGTTCGCCCGCATCGCGTCGGGGCTCTTCGAAGCGATTTCCCTGGCCGTCTCGAACGCTGCTGCGCGCGGATCGTCGACCACGCGCGTGACGAACCCCATCTGCTGCGCCTCGGCGCCGTTGAAAATGCGGCCGGTGTAGGTGAGCTCGCGCACCACGTCTTCGCGGGCAAGGTGGCGCATGAGCTGCGTGCCGGCGAGATCGGGCACCAGACCCCACTTGATCTCCATCACCGAAAAACGCGCATCGGCGGTGGCGTAGCGGATGTCGGCGCCGAGCGCGATCTGGAAGCCGCCGCCGAAGGCCACGCCATGGACGGCCGCGATCACCGGCACCGGCAGTTCGCGCCACAGCCAGGCGCACTGCTGCGGCCGGTTGGCGATGCCGTGAGTGCGCTTGGCGAGGTCGCGCGACCCCGGCACCGCGTCGCCGTCCTGCTTCATGGCGGCAAAGCTTGCCATGTCGAGGCCGGCGCAGAAGGCCTTGCCCTCGCCCGACAGCACGACGCAGCGCAGGCCCTTCATGTCGGCCAGTTTCGCGCCGGCCTCGATGATGCCCTCGAACATCGCGGGATCGAGCGCGTTCATCTTGTCGGCGCGGATCAGGCGGACGTCGGCCACGCCGTCCTTGAGATCGATCGAGACACGGTCCTTCATTTGTCCTTCTCCGATTCGGATTTCAGCCATTCGCGCAGCCGGCGCTTCACTTCTTCCGGTTCGAGTCGTTGCGGCGGCGCCGGCGGCCCATCACCCTGTTGGGGCCACATCAGCACGGCGATGCCGCGCTGCACATCGGCAAAGCTGCAATCGTCGGGCAGGCGATCGAGCAGCGCCCGCACCTCTGCCTTCACGTCGGGCGCCTTTACGTCTGTCATCGGCCCACCATCAGCCAGATCCCCTGCCCAACATAGACCGCGCCCAGCGCCAGGATCACGCGCCGCGTCCAATGGTAGAACTGCTTGTCCGACATGCGGTCCAGGAAACTGCGCGACAAGGTCGTTCCGACGACGGCAAAGCCTGCCGCATAGGCCATCACCAGCCACTGCTCGAGGTCGCGCCCGGCCGGACCGTCGATCAGGGCGGCGAAATAGACGACCTTGGTGAGATGACCCAGGACCTGCGCCGCCGCCTTGGTGGCGACGTTGATCTGCCGGGTCATGCCGGTGCGAACATAGAAGATGTCGAGCAACGGCCCGGTGACGCCCGACACCAGCTGGATGGCACCGCCGATGGCGCCCGCCAGAAAGGCCTGGCCCGGCGCCTCGATGTTGGGGGCGATGCGCTGCGGCACGGCCAGCGCCACGAACGGCGTCAGCCCGACGGCCATCAGCACCAATGCCTTGTCGGGCACGAAGTCGAAGAACGAGAACACCACCAGCGAGGCCGCGGCCCCGGCGCCGAACTGCAGCACGACGCTCCATTTCACGTGGTGTCGCCACAGCCAGGCCCGCCAGCCGTTGGCCGCGATCTGGATGACTCCATGGAACACCATGGCGACCGGCACCGGCAGAAAGACCAGCAGGAAACCGATCAGCAGCATGCCGCCCGCCATGCCGAAGATGCCGGAAATGAAGGAGGTCACGACGGCCACGACCGCCAATGCCGCCAGGATGGGCAGGGAGAACATCGGCGAGCGGCGTAGCGCAGCGTGCAGGCGCTGTCGAGGATGGGCTAGGGTGGACCATGACCGACACAGATCTCCTGTTCACTCCGGCCGCAAAAGCCGCCGCCCTCATCCGCTCGCGCAAACTCTCGCCCGTCGAGTATGTCGATGCGGTCTTGGCGGCGATCGAACGCGCCCAGCCCAGGCTCAACTGCTTCCGCGAGGTCACGGCCGAGCAGGCGCGGCGCGACGCGAAGAAGGCCGAGGAAGCCGTCACAAGGGGCGACAGGCTGGGGCCGCTGCACGGCATTCCCGTCAGCGTAAAAGACCTGGTCGACGTTGCGGGCGTGCCGACCCGGCACGGCTCGGCGATTTTCGAGGACAACCCACCGGCCTCAACCGACGACGTGCTGGTCCAGCGCCTGAAGACAGCCGGCGCCATCGTCATCGGCAAGGCGACGTCGCCCGAATTCGGCGTAAAAGGCCTGACCGATGGGCCCTCCTTCGGCATCACGCGCAATCCCTGGAATCTCGAGCGCACGCCGGGCGGTTCCAGCGGCGGCGGCGCAGCCGCGGTCGCCGCCGGCCTCGGTCCGCTCTCGCTCGGCACCGACGGCGCGGGCTCGATCCGCGGCCCGGCCTCGTGCTCGGGTCTGGTCGGCCTCAAGGCGACGCTGGGCGCCGTTCCCGCCGACACGACGCGCGACGCCTTCGGCAACAATGTCTATGCCGGGCCGCTCGCCCGCACCATC
Source organism: Reyranella sp. (assembly GCA_019745575.1). GTDB lineage: Bacteria > Pseudomonadota > Alphaproteobacteria > Reyranellales > Reyranellaceae > Reyranella. The sequence continues at coordinate 41,436 of JAIETA010000023.1, forward strand.
ACCGATGCGGCGATCATGCATGCCGCGCTCACAGGGCCCAGCGCCAGGGATCCGTGGAGCCAAGGCGGCGAAGACAAGCGCCAGCTCTCGCCCGCCCTCATGGGCGAGGACCTGAGCGGCATCCGCATCGGCTACATCGAACTCACAGCCAACCCGCGGATCGCCGGTGACGTGCGCACGAACACGCGCGCGTCGCTCGCCGCCTGGGAAGCCATGGGCGCCGACGTCGAGGAGGTGACGGAAAAGATCGACTGGATCGAATACGAGGGCCGCGTCCTCTACCAGGCGAACTTTGCGGTGTTCTGCGCCCAGTATCTGCCGAAGTGGCAAAACCAGATGGACCCGGTGACGCTGGCCTTCATGGATCGAGGCGCCAGGTTCACGCTGGCCGATTTCCGCAATGCCCAATTTGCGCGAACGACGTTGTTCAGGAAGATCCAGTCATTGCTGGAGCGTTACGACTTCCTGGTGACGCCGACCAACGCGCGCACGGCGCTCGATGTCGGGCACGACGCCGCCAACGACGAGGTCGTGATCGACGGCGTGAAGTGCGGCATCACCCGCCAGGGCTGGACCGCCTACCAGTACCCCTTCAACCTGACCGGCCACCCGGCACTCGCCGTGCCCTCGGGCTTCGGCACCGATGGCCTGCCGACGTCGGTGCAGATCGTCGGCCGCTGGGCGGCCGAGACCGACGTCCTGCGGCTTGGAGCGCTCCTGGAGCGGGCGCGACCGTGGGCCCAGCACCGGCCATCCGCAGTGTGATCGATCGAAAATCACCCGCCGGCCGTCGCCGGCTTCCCTGGCCTCCGGGAGAATGCTAGCGTTGGCGATAATCAGGGACTTCACCAAGAAAATGCGGGCTGGGCTCAACCATGCCCGTGGCAAAAAGCAGGGAGACAGTGATGAAATTCGCGGCAGTTCTCGGAATGGCGGTGGCTGCGGTCGTCGGCGGCAGCGGTATCGCGGCGGCGCAGGCGCCGGCAGATCTCGACACCAAGAAGTTCAATGTGATCGGCACGTGGAACTTCCTCAACATGTTCAAGAACGTCGAGGCACCGTTCTGGAACGAGCAGCTGGGCGCCGCCTCGGGCGGCAAGCTGACCGGCAACATCAAGTCGATCACCGAGCTTAACCTCAAGGGTACCGAGGTGCTGCGGCTGCTGAAGACCGGCGTCTACGACGTGGCGCATGCGCTGCCGATCTACGTCGACGACGGCGCCGCCGTGTTCGAGGCGTCGGACCTGTCGGGCGTGGCGACCAGCATTACGCAACAGCGCGAGATCCTGAACGCCTGGCTGCCCGAGATGCAGAAGACGATGCGCGACAGGTTCGGCGCGCAGATCGTGGCCACCTTCGCCTTCCCGCAGCAGGTCTTCTACTGCCGCGACGAGATTTCCAGCCTGGCCGATCTCAAGGGCAAGAAGGTGCGCGTGCAAGGGGTTTCCCAGTCCGACCTGGTCAAGGCGCTGGGCGCCTCCTCGGTGACCATTCCTTTCGGCGAGGTCGTACCGGCGCTCGAGAAGGGCGTCGTCGACTGCGGCATCACCGGCACGCTGCCGGGCTACCAGGCGAAGTGGCCCGAGGTGGTGAAGACCATCGTCGATGTGTCGCTGGGCTACACCGCCGGCTTCGTGGCCGTGAACCTCAACAGCTGGAACAAGCTTTCCAAGCCGACCCAGGCCTTCATGACCGCCCAGTTCAAGAAGTTCGAGGACGCGGCCTGGGCGAGCGTCGAGTCGGATACGAAGGCCGGCATCGCCTGCAACACCGGCAACGCCCCGTGCCCCGTCGGGCCGGCCGCCAAGCTGAAACTCCTGACGCCCTCGGACGCCGATCGTGCCGCCATCAAGAAGGCGCTCAACGACGCCGTCCTGCCGGAGTGGGCCAAGCGGTGCGGCGCGGAATGCGCCGCCAAGTGGACCGAGACGGTCGGCAAGCGCTACGGGCTGGTGGCCAAGGCCAACTGACCGGCACCGGGGTCCCGGCACT